>NZ_JBXENJ010000007.1:0-374128 GCF_056836725.1 Priestia sp. 3CA3 | reverse complement strand
CCTGAGCCAGGATCAAACTCTCCGAAGAAATGTTTGGCTTGCTCGTTTAAAAAAATAAAAATTAACGTTGACGTTTACTATTTCGTTCAGTTTTCAAAGAACTCTTGTCTTAAAGCGACTCCTATATAATAACACTTTATAAGAATCATTGTCAACACTTTTATATAACTTTTTTTAAAACTACTAAAAAACTTATATGTGTTTTGCTGACTTTTTATATATTACCAAAATAAAAAGCCTATGGCAAGGTTTTTTTACATAAAAAAAAGCCCCTGCTTTTTCAGGGGCTTTTTTTATTCTTCCGTTTCTTCAGCTTCAATTATTATATCTGTCTCTTCATGTTCATCTAATTCATCTAATACTTCGTCTTCATCTTCTGAAGTTTGTACTTTTGCAACCGTTGAAACAAACTCTTCGTCTCCTAAACGGATGACTTTGACACCTTGTGTGTTACGGCCCATTTGTGAAATATCTGAAACAGAAACACGGATAAGAACGCCGCTTACTGTGATAAGCATAATATCTTCTTCTTGAGATACGCATTTCAGTGCGACAACATCACCATTTTTATCAGTGATATTACATGTTCTTAAACCCTTACCGCCTCTTGTTTGTACACGATATTCCTCAATCGGCGTACGTTTTCCGTAACCATTTTTCGTAATGATCAAGATATCTGATTGTTCTTCGAGAATCTCCATACCGATTACTTCATCTTCTGAATCGAGAGTAATCCCTTTAACTCCAGTAGCTGTACGTCCCATTGAACGAACATCATTTTCATTAAAACGAATTAACATACCCTTCTTCGTTCCAATAACCATATCGCGCTTACCATCTGTCAATTTAACAGAAATCAATTCATCCTCTTCTCTTAAATTCAAGGCGATAAGTCCGCTATTTCGAATGTTCTCAAAAGAAGATAAAGGTGTACGCTTAGAAATTCCTTGTTTTGTAGTAAAGAATAGATACCAATCGTCTACAAATTCATCGACGCGAATGATGGCATTTACCCATTCACCTTTGTCTACTTCTAATAAGTTAATAATAGGTATCCCTTTAGCCGTTCTTCCATACTCTGGAATTTCGTATCCTTTCGTACGGTAAACTTTTCCCTTATTTGTAAAGAAGAGAATCGTATCATGAGTAGACGTTGTTAGAAGATGTTCAACGAAATCATCTTCGTTTGTATTCATTCCTTGAATACCTCTTCCGCCTCTTCGCTGACTCTTATACGTAGAAACAGGCAAACGTTTAATATAGCCGTTGTGCGTTAAGCTAATAACAATATCTTGGCGAGGGATCAGATCCTCGTCTTCGATAATTTCAGCTCCTCCGCTTACGATTTCTGTTCGACGGCCGTCATTGAATCTTTCTTTTACTTCTATTAGTTCTTCTCTAATAATTTCTAATACTTTTTCTTCATCTGCTAAAATAGCTTTTAATTCAGCAATTAGCGCTAATAAAGATTGATATTCCGCTTCAATCTTCTCTCGCTCTAATCCTGTTAAACGCTGCAGACGCATATCCAAAATAGCTTGCGCTTGTTTTTCAGATAACGAAAACTGCGTCATTAATCCTTCACGTGCAATATCTGTTGTTTGAGAACCTCTAATTAAAGCAATAACAGCATCTAAATTATCAAGAGCAATCTTTAAACCTTCTAAAATATGCGCGCGTGCTTCGGCTTTTCGAAGTTCAAATTCAGTACGACGACGAATCACCACTACCTGATGGTCTAAATAGTACTGTAGACATTGCTTTAAGTTCAATACTTTTGGCTGTCCATCTACTAATGCAAGAGTATTAATACCAAAACTTGTTTGAAGAGATGTCTGCTTATATAAGTTATTTAATAAAACATTTGCATTTGCATCACGTCTTACTTCAATAACAATACGCATACCCGAACGGTCAGACTCATCTCGTAAGTCCGTAATTCCATCAATCTTCTTATCACGAGCTAGCTCGGCAATTTTTTCAATTAGCTTTGCTTTATTTACTTGGTATGGAAGTTCATGAACAATAATAGTTTGTTTACCATTGTTTTGTTCTTCAATTTCTACTTTTGCGCGAACAATAATAGAACCTTTCCCAGTTTCATAAGCTTTACGAATCCCGCTGCGGCCAAGAATTTGTCCTGCAGTTGGGAAATCCGGTCCTGGAATAATCTCCATTAACTCTGCAATTGTGATATCAGGGTCTTGACTTACAGCTAAAACGCCGTCAATGACTTCCCCTAACTGATGCGGAGGAATATTTGTCGCCATACCTACCGCAATTCCGGCTGAACCGTTTACAAGTAAATTTGGAAATCTAGCAGGTAATACAATTGGTTCACGTTCAGAACCGTCATAGTTATCTTGATAATCAATTGTATCTTTATTGATGTCACGTAACAGTTCCATCGAAACTTTTGACATTCTTGCTTCTGTATAACGCATAGCTGCTGCTGCATCTCCATCAACAGATCCAAAGTTTCCATGACCGTCAATTAGCATATAACGATAGCTAAAATCTTGTGCCATACGAACCATTGTTTCATATACAGCTGAGTCACCGTGTGGGTGATACTTACCAATTACTTCTCCTACGATACGAGCTGATTTTTTATATGGCTTATCCGATCCCATACCTAAATCATTCATTGCATATAAAATACGACGGTGCACGGGCTTAAGTCCGTCTCTTACATCTGGTAAAGCACGCGATACAATTACGCTCATTGCATAATCTAAAAAGGATGCGCGCATTTCTTGACTAATATTTACTTCTCTTATTTGAGAGTTTGGTTTATCTGACATCGATAAGAACCTCCTTCGCGAAGTTCAGTATAGTAATTCATATATATGTAAACGCAGGATAGAACCTATCTCTATCCTGACGTTTATATACCCTTTATAAAAAATATAAAGGGTATTACCGTTCATTTAAATATCGAGATTTTTTACGTACTGAGCATTTTCTTCAATGAAATTACGGCGCGGTTCTACTTTGTCGCCCATTAAAATTTCAAATGTCTCATCAGCTTCAATTGCGTCTTGCAAGTTCACCTGAAGAAGGGTACGGAATTCTGGATCCATTGTTGTTTCCCATAATTGTTCAGGATTCATCTCTCCTAGACCTTTGTAACGCTGAAGGTTTGGTTTTGCGCCTTCAGGGAAAGAAGCTAATACCTCTTCTAATTGACGATCGTTGTACGCGTACTCTACTTTTTTACCTTGTGAAACTTTGTAAAGCGGCGGCTGGGCAATGTACACATATCCGTGCTCAATAATCTGTCTCATATAGCGATAGAAGAACGTTAGAAGAAGCGTACGAATATGCGCACCATCTACGTCTGCATCTGTCATAATCACAATTTTATGGTAGCGGGCTTTCGAAATATCAAAATCGTCACCAATACCCGTTCCTAGAGCGGTAATGATTGTACGAATTTCGTTATTAGATAAAATTTTATCTAAACGCGCTTTCTCTACGTTGATAATTTTACCGCGCAAAGGCAAAATAGCTTGGAAATGGCGGCTTCTTCCCTGCTTAGCTGAACCTCCGGCAGAGTCACCCTCTACTACATAGAGTTCGCTAATAGAAGGATCTTTTGATGAACAATCTGCTAATTTACCCGGTAAGTTTGAAATTTCAAGCGCGCTTTTACGTCTTGTAAGCTCACGAGCTTTTTTAGCTGCCATTCTTGCTCTTGCAGCCATTAAACCTTTTTCAATTACCTTTTTCGCCACAATAGGGTTCTCTAGCAAGTAAGTTTCTAAGTGTTCTGCAAACACAGAGTCAGTAATTGTTCTTGCTTCACTATTTCCCAGCTTTGTTTTTGTTTGTCCTTCAAACTGCGGATCTGGGTGCTTAATAGAGATAATAGCTGTAATTCCTTCACGAACATCTTCACCCGTTAAATTGGCGTCACTATCTTTAAATACGCTGTTTTTACGTGCATAGTCGTTAATTACACGCGTTAACGCTGTTTTAAATCCTGCTTCGTGCGTTCCACCTTCATATGTGTGAATGTTGTTTGCGAAAGAATATAAATTACTTGTGTAGCTATCGTTATATTGAATAGCAATTTCTACAGAAATGTTGTCTCGATTACCTTCAATATAGATCGGCTCTTCGTGAATCACTTCTTTCGAACGGTTTAAGTGTTCAACGTAAGACTTAATTCCGCCTTCGTAATGGTATTCACGTCTTTTATCTTCTTCACGTTTGTCTTCAATCGTAATTTTAATGCCGCGGTTTAAGAAAGCTAACTCACGCAGACGATTAGCTAACGTATCAAAATCGTATTCAAGCGTTTCTGTAAAAATTTCACCGTCTGGATGGAATTGAATAACAGTACCTGTTTTATCTGTTTCTCCAACTACTTTTAAGTCAGCAGCCGGTACACCTCGTTCATATTTTTGATAATGAACTTTACCGTCACGATGTACGTGTACTTCCAAAGAGGTAGAAAGTGCGTTAACAACTGAGGCACCTACACCGTGTAATCCACCAGATACTTTATAGCCGCCGCCGCCAAATTTACCTCCGGCATGAAGAACCGTTAAGATAACTTCAACGGCAGGTCTGCCCATTTTTTCTTGAATACCAACTGGAATTCCACGACCGTTATCTTTGACTGTAATACTATTATCCTTTTCGATAATAACATTAATTTCATCGCAATAGCCGGCCAGCGCTTCATCAATACTATTATCTACAATTTCCCATACAAGATGATGTAAACCCTTTGCGCTCGTTGATCCAATATACATCCCCGGACGTTTACGAACAGCTTCTAATCCTTCTAATACTTGTATCTGATCAGCTTCATATGCTTGTACTTCTTTTTGTTCCATCGTCAAATGTATCACCTACACTTTTTTTTAACAGCAAACTGCTGTATTTATCATTTTGTATTATGTTTTTCGAATATTATGTGGAAATAATACGGAGCCTTTAATGTATTTGCCATTTGTTTACTTATGCACAAAATTTTCATAATCGAGGGTACGAGTTGAAATATATAGACTTAAAACTATAATGATATCATATTTCAGTTAGATTGCCTTGTGAAAAGTTTTTAGACAGATCAATTGCTATTTGACCTTTTGAATTTGGCCAGCTTCTACATGATATGTAGCGGCTTTTTCTAAGGTCTCGTGATGAATTCCTTCAATGCTCGTTGTCGTTACAAACGTCTGAACTTTTCCTTGGATGGTATTTAGCAAGTGTGATTGACGAAAATCATCTAATTCAGACAATACGTCATCTAAAAGCAAAATTGGATATTCACCTACTTCTTGATGAATTAACTCAATTTCAGCAAGCTTTAACGATAAAGCAGTCGTCCGCTGTTGCCCTTGTGAACCAAATGTTTGAACGTCTTTTTCATTAACGTAGAAAAGAAGATCATCACGGTGTGGTCCTGCTAAGGTGACACCTCTATCAATTTCTCTACTTTTTATTTTATCAAACTTTTGATGATATGCTTCTAACATTTTCGACAAATCTGCATCTTCTGATACATCAATTGAATTCTTATACTCAATTTTTAATGTTTCTAAGTCTCGACTGATCCCTTTATGAATAGGCTCTGCCCACTGTTGGAGTAACTGTAAAAACTCAAAACGTTTTTTTAAGATTTTCGCTGCCATTTCACTTAACTGTAACGTAAGTACGTCTAAAAGTGAAAGATCCGTTTGTTTTTTTGTCTGCAGCTGCTTCAAATATTGATTTCTTTGCTGCAAAATCTTTTGATACCTGCTTAAATCATGCATGTAAACAGGCGAAACTTGACCAATTTCCATATCGATAAATTTGCGCCTTACTTGCGGACTCCCTTTAACTAGGTTCAAATCCTCCGGAGCAAACATGACAGTGTTAATTGACCCTATATATTGACTGAGTTTTTTCTGCTCAATGTGATTATATTTTGCTTTTTTCCCTTTTGTTGAGATGACTAAATCCAGTGTAACGGGCCCTCTATGCTTTTCTACAATGCCCGATAGCTTTGCATACTCACAGTCCCATTTAATTAATTCTTTATCGTTGGACGTACGATGAGATTTAGCCATAGATAATACGAAGATCGATTCCATCACGTTTGTTTTACCCTGTGCGTTTTCACCCAAAATGACGTTTACTTTATTTTCAAAGGGAATCGTTGTCTTCGTATAGTTTCGGTAATTTGTTAAAGTAATTTCTTTAATATACAAACGTTTCACCAACTTTAAGTAATAACAACAAATGATCCTGCAGCCGGTATATCCACTTCGTCATTTGCATATAATTTACGCCCACGGCGCTCTTCTAGCTCCCCGTTCACATATACTTCGTGCTCACTTAAAAACCATTTTACCATTCCACCTGTTTGAATGACGTCTGCTAGTTTTAAAAACTGGCCAAGCGTAATGTATTCAGTTGAAATTTTAACCTCTGTTTTCATGCGACTCTCTCACTTTCTAATGATGTATCTCTATTTTACTAAATAATTCTTCTTGAGAAAAGAAAGCTACTAGTACGGCATGCTAGTAGCTTTCTGAGATTTAATATGTTCGCACTGGTAAAATCAGCTGCAGCATTGAATCATCCTCTAATGTTCGAATGACAAATGGACGCATCGCACCAGTGAAGTTAATTTTGATATCTGTTCCTTCGAGCGCTTTTAATGCGTCTAACATATATTTTGCGCTAAAAGAAATTTTTAATTCTTCTCCTGAGATAGACTGACTTTGTACCTCTTCAATTACTTTTCCGATTTCAGGAGAGTTAGAAGAAATTTCAACAATTCCTTCATCCAGCGTAGATAGTTTTACTACGTTGTTTCTTCCTTCACGAGCTAATAAAGAAGCACGGTCAATCGATTGTAAAAATTCTTTTACGTTCAATATAACATCCGTTTTACTATCGGCTGGGATCAATCTTGAAGTGTCAGGATAATTTCCGTCCAGTAATCTTGAGAAAAATAGTAAGTGTTTTGTTTTGAATAATACTTGATTTTCCGTGATAACGATGTCTACTAATTCATGAGAATCATCAAGGATCTTACTGAATTCACTTAAACTTTTACCTGGAATAACCACATTATACGTTGCTTCATTTCCAGTTTCAATGGTCGCTTTTCGCAAAGCTAGACGATGACTGTCAGTGGCAATACACGTTAATTCTTTGCCGTCGACTTTCCAGTTTACACCTGTCAAGATAGGTCGTGTTTCTGAGGTGGACACTGCAAAGACAGTTTGTCGAATCATGTTTTTTAATAAGTCTGTCGGTAATCTAAACATGTTGTTTTCTTCGATCTGTGGCAAATGAGGATACTCTTCTGCATCTAAACCATTTAAGTTAAATTCAGCTTTTCCTGAACGAATGATTGTTAAAAAGTGACTTTGGACGTCCAATTCTACGATGTCTTTAGGAAGCTTTTTGACGATTTCACTAAAGAAACGAGCTGGGAGAACAACGCTTCCTGGTTTTTGGATATCAACAATCTCTTTTCCTTCTTCCTCGTTTGGAATAAACGATTCAATAGAGATATCGGAATCACTTCCGGTTAAAGTAACACCTTCTTCAGTCGCTACAATTTTAATCCCTGTTAAAATTGGAATTGTTGTTCTAGAAGATACAGCTTTCATAACGTCTTGAACGCTTTGAACTAGGTAGTCTTTCTGTATGATAAATTTCATAATAATTAATCCTCCTTAAAAGTAGGTTTAAAAGCTTATTATTTATTATATTTTAAGATAGTAGTAGTAATAGGGGCTGTGGAAATGTGGATAACCCCTAAAAACGTGAGAACACAGCCTATCCACATGTGGACAGACTGTGTACAATCCTAACTCACTTATACACAAAATACAAGTAAAAAAAGCCTATATTTTTAGTGATTCACTTATTTCTTTAATTTGTTTTTGTAGGTCAGTATCTGTTTGAACAAGTTTTGAGATTTTTTCATGAGCATGGATGACCGTAGTATGGTCTCGCCCGCCAAACTCTTCTCCAATTTTAGGCAGCGAAAAATCCGTTAGTTCGCGAGAAAGGTACATGGCAATTTGTCGAGGAAACGCTACTGACTTTGTACGTTTCTTCGCTTTGAAATCATCTAATTTTATATTAAATTCTTGTCCAACAATCTGTTGGATATCTTGAATCGTAATAACCCTAGGTTTTGAACTAGGAATGATATCTTTTAATGCTTCTGCTGCTAAATCAGCGTTTATATCTTTATTAATTAGTGAAGAATAAGCTACTACGCGAATAAGTGCTCCTTCTAATTCTCTGATATTTGAATCAATCTGATTGGCGATATAAAGCATAACTTCATTTGGAATAACTAAGCCGTCCGCTTTTGCTTTTTTACGCAAAATAGCAATTCGTGTTTCCAAATCTGGTGGTGTGATGTCTGTAATAAGGCCCCATTCAAAGCGAGAACGAAGTCGATCTTCAAGTGTAGGAATTTCTTTCGGCGGTCGATCACTTGAGATGACAATCTGCTTGCTTTCTTCATGAAGCGTATTAAACGTATGGAAAAATTCTTCTTGTGTCTGCTCTTTACCCGCTAAGAATTGAATATCATCAATCAGTAAAACATCTACATTGCGGTATTTGTTGCGGAATTCTACTGCTTTATTGTCACGAATAGAGTTAATAAACTCATTTGTGAATTTTTCAGATGATAAGTACACGACTTTAGCAGCAGGATTATGATCTAACACATAGTGGCCTATTGCGTGCATTAAGTGTGTTTTACCTAATCCTACTCCCCCGTAAATAAAAAGCGGATTATACGCTTTAGCCGGCGCCTCTGCTACTGCTAAAGAAGCTGCATGGGCAAAACGATTCCCAGATCCGATAACAAATGTATCAAAGGTATACTTCGAATTTAGCATACTTTGAGGGAATTCTGCTCCTTCGTCTTTATTGACTTTCTTTTTAGGAGTTTGAATATCGAATTCTTCCTCGGCCTGGTTAGGAGGAATAATAAATTTCACATCTAACTCTTCCCCCGTAAGGTCGTAAAGTGTTTCAGCAATTAAATTAGAATACCTAGATTCTAACCAGTCCCGTGCAAAATCATTAGGCGCAGTAATAATGAGCGTGTCTCCTTGCAAAGCATGAGCTTTTGTCGATTTGAGCCAGGTTTCAAAACTAGGTTTGCTTAATTTTTTTTCAATTTGATCTAAAGCTCTGTTCCATAAATCATGAATGTTTTCCAACGAGTAACCCCTCCTTTTTCTAGTTTTCATGCGCTTTGTACAACCCTTGTACAACCTGTACAAAACCTTATGCATAAAAAATTTATATTTATACAATTGCTATTATGTGGGTAAATATATATTATAGAAGAAAGCCGACTATTCGACAGATTCCACATGGTGTGGATAACTTTATACAGTGATAGTGGAAATGATGTCCACAAGTTGTCCACAGTTTGTGGATAAAAACCAACTGTGGAAAAGTAATTAAGAGTGAAAACAAAAATATAATATCAAAGAATTCGGCATGATGCAATGAATTTTCGAAACTTATCCACAATCACTACACCTTGTGGAGAAAAGTTTTCCACAACACAAGATAGTGTGCATGAGTTGTCGATAAGAAATGGAAAAGTAGAAAAATGTCGAAAAAACTTATCCACAAAGGTTTAAGAGAAGAATTTGAATAAAAAAGAGGCTTTTTATAACATTTATTGTTGTAGTTTTGTTCAGTAACGATGCGATCGCAGCTGGTAGAGAAAGAAAAAGAGATGAAAAGGAAAAATTTTTTCTTTAATAAATCAATGAATTTTATTGATTAGGTATAGACAATTGGGTTATAAAGATATTAGAATGAAGAAGATTGAGTAAAACAGATAATGAAACCAAGAGATTGAAAATTTTATTTTTTAAATAACATTGACATCTTCTTAGTCTTTTCATTATAATTGCAAGGACTGTCTTTTTCAGTTATTCCTCGAGGAGGTGTTTATAGATGAAAAGAACTTACCAACCAAACAAACGTAAGCACAGTAAAGTACACGGTTTCCGCGCTCGTATGAGCTCAGCGAATGGACGTAAAGTTTTAGCTCGTCGTCGTCGTAAAGGAAGAAAAGTATTATCAGCATAATAGACCACTGACGCCAGTGGTCTTTTTTCGCTTTCTAAGGCTAAAATCACCTCTGTTCCTGTAGGGACTACATAAAAGCATGACCTGAAAAAGGGCAGGAGTTGTTAAAAATGAAAAAAAGATATCGTATAAAAAAGAATGATGAATTTCAAACCGTTTTTAAAAAGGGCAAGTCCGTAGCGAATCGCCAATTTGTCTTGTATGTTCTAGACAAACCGGATCAAGAACATTTCCGCGTAGGATTCTCCGTGGGCAAAAAGATTGGAAATGCCGTGACTCGTAATCGAGTTAAGCGCCTTGCTAAACAAATTATGTTTGAATTCACACCGTATTTAAAGCAAGACAAAGATTATATTGTAATTGCAAGGCAGCCTGCTGCAACAATGAGCTATGAAGAAATTAAAAGCAGTTTGCAGCATGTCTTTAAGCGTGGCAAATTACTTACACATAGACAAAACGATTAATAAACAATAGAAGAAAAGCCTTTAATAGCTGTTGTTTTTCTACCGCATCCTTATATAATGGATTTTGACGCACTTTCAGAATTGAAAGGTGAACATGTAGAAGGAGGAAAAACAGGTGAAGAAGAAGTTGTTTTTAGGGATAACGCTTATCTTTCTATTAACTGTTTTAGCGGGTTGTACGGAAATGAACCAACCTATTACAGATGATAGTAAAGGTTTTTGGAATGAGTATGTTGTGTATCCGCTGTCATTAGTCATTACGTATCTGGCGGAGGTATTTAAAAGCTATGGAGTTGCGATCATCGTTGTCACGATCCTGATTCGCTTACTTATTCTACCGCTTATGATCAAACAGATGAGAAACACGAAAGCAATGCAGATGCTTCAGCCCGAAATGCAGAAGTTAAAGGAGAAGTACAGTTCAAAAGATGCCCAGACGCAGCAGCAATTGCAGAAAGAAACGATGGCATTATTCCAAACTTACGGAGTAAATCCTTTAGCTGGGTGCTTCCCAATTCTAATTCAAATGCCCATTCTTATTGGGATTTTCCACGCGATTACACGAACTTCGGAAATCGCAAACAACAGCTTTTTATGGTTTGATTTAGGTGCGCGTGATCCGCTATTTATCTTACCAATTGTCGCAGGAATCACAACGTTTATTCAGCAAAAGATGATGATGGCCGGAAATGCAAATCAAAATCCTCAAATGGCTATGATGCTTTGGATTATGCCGATCATGATTGTGGTTTTTGCAATCAATTTTCCAGCCGCCTTATCTCTTTATTGGGTAGTGGGAAATCTATTTATGATTATTCAAACCTACTTCATTAAAGGGCCAGACTTAAAACAAGCGAATATTGAAGGGGTTAAAAAATGAACGAAATCACAATTACGGCCCAGACGATTGAAGCTGCTGTTCAAGAAGCATTAAATGCTTTAGAAGTAGAGCGAAATCAAACAAATGTAGAAATAATTGAACCAGGTAAAAAAGGATTTTTAGGAATCTTTAAGGGAAAACCCGCAGTTGTAAAAGTTACAAAAATAGTTGACCCTGTAGAGGAAGCGGTTCATTTTATTACAAATGTTAGCCGTGAAATGGGGATTTCGATTCATACGAACGTCAAAAAAACCTCCAGAAACTGCATAATTGAGATTAGTAGCGATTCAGCGGGAATGTTGATTGGAAAACATGGACAAACCCTCAATGCGCTCCAGCTTCTCACACAATTGGTAGCTAATCGATACAGTCAGCAATTTTTAAATGTTGTCTTAAATCCAGAAGGCTACCGGGAAAAACGAAAAGAAATGGTCGGAAAACTGGCATTAAAAATAGCTAATCAGGCGATTAAAACGAATCGATCTGTTCAACTAGAACCAATGCCTTCCCATGAAAGAAAAATGATTCACCAAGCGTTAGCTAAAAATTCTTTAGTTGAGACACAATCCGTTGGCAAAGAACCGAAAAGAAGTATTTTGGTTCAGCCAGTTGCCAAAAAGCACTAGCAAAATAAGCTAGTGCTTTTTTATATGCTTATTTTATCGATCTAGCGTTCAAAAAAATCAAGATGCATACGTTGTTATTCACATGTGGATAAGTTAAAATAGTACATACTGCCTGTTTTTCTTGCTGTGTATAACAGAAGAACGTTAGAGATGTTCCAAATCGGTGAATTGTGGTATTCTATTTATTTGGTTCATACAAATCACAGGCCTTAAAATAGATGTTTTTGTTCGTAGAAAATTGTTAACGATGATAGTATATAACATCGTTTAAAATAAAAGGTTTATAAAATGAAATGAGGTGAAGTTGGTGCTAGATTTTGATACAATTGCGGCCATTTCTACACCAATGGGAGAAGGAGCTATTGCCATCGTCCGCCTGAGTGGTGAAGAAGCAATTACGATTGCAGATCGTATCTTTAAAAGCGTTTCGAATAAACGATTAACAGACGTAGCTTCTCATACTATTCACTACGGTCATATCGTAGATCCCAAGACGGAGCAAGTCGTTGAAGAAGTGATGCTTTCCATTATGAAAGGTCCCAAGACATTTACTAGAGAAGACATTATTGAAATTAACTGTCACGGAGGAATTGTATCCGTTAATCGTGTGCTGCAGTTAGTTATTGCAAATGGTGCCCGTTTAGCCGAGCCAGGTGAGTTTACAAAACGAGCATTTTTAAATGGTCGAGTAGACTTATCACAAGCAGAAGCTGTAATGGATTTAATTCGTGCCAAAACAGATAAAGCGATGAATATGGCAATTGGCCAAATGGAAGGGCGTTTGTCCAAGCTAGTACGTCATTTACGCCAGGAAATTCTCGAAACACTTGCCCATGTAGAAGTGAACATTGACTATCCAGAATATGACGATGTAGAGGAAATGACTCACCAAGTGTTGATCGAAAAAGCTTCAAATGTACGCCAAGAAATTGATAAGCTTCTTCAAACCTCTCATCAAGGGAAAATTTTAAGAGAAGGATTAGCTACGGTTATTATTGGACGTCCTAATGTAGGGAAATCTTCTCTTCTAAATAGTTTAGTGCAAGATGCAAAGGCTATTGTCACAGACATTCCTGGAACGACGCGAGATGTGATCGAAGAGTACGTTAATGTGCGAGGAGTTCCTCTACGATTAGTTGATACAGCTGGAATTCGTGAAACAGAAGATATTGTAGAACGAATTGGTGTGGAACGCTCCCGTCAGTATTTGAAAGAAGCGGATTTAATTTTGCTTGTGTTGAATTTCAATGAAGAATTAACGGACGAAGATAAAAAGCTATTTGAAGCTGTAGAAGGCATGGACGTTATTGTTATTGTGAATAAAACAGATCTTGAGCAAAAAATTAATCTAGAGGAAGTGCAGCAATTTGCTGGTGATCATCCAGTAGTGACGACTTCGCTTCTTCAAGAACAAGGAGTGGATCAGCTTGAAGAAGCAATCGCAGCTCTTTTCTTTGAAGGAACAATTGAATCTCAAGATTTAACATATTTATCTAATACGAGACATATTGCGCTTTTAACGCAAGCAAGAGGAGCTATCGATGAGGCCATCACAGGTATTGAAAGTGGTGTTCCAATCGATATTGTCCAAATTGATTTAACAAGAACGTGGGAACTATTAGGTGAAATTATTGGTGATGCTGTTCACGAAAGCTTAATTGATCAGTTGTTCTCTCAATTCTGTTTAGGAAAATAGATTATTAAAGGAGGCTACTATTATGCAATATGAAGGTGGACAATATGATGTTATTGTCATTGGAGCAGGTCATGCAGGATGTGAAGCGGCGCTTGCTTCTGCGCGTATGGGTGCTAAAACGTTAACGTTGACCATCAACTTAGACATGGTGGCGTTTATGCCCTGCAATCCTTCTGTAGGTGGTCCTGCAAAAGGTATTGTCGTACGTGAAATTGATGCTCTTGGCGGAGAAATGGGTAGAAATATCGATAAAACTCATATTCAAATGAGAATGTTAAACACAGGAAAAGGTCCGGCTGTTCGAGCACTTAGAGCTCAAGCAGATAAATTTGCTTATCAGCATGAAATGAAAAAAACGTTAGAAAATGAAGAAAACCTAACCCTTATGCAAGGCATGGTAGAACAGTTAATCGTAGAAGACGGTGTATGTACAGGTGTTGTCACTCAAACGGGAGCTGTGTATAAAGCTAAAACAGTTGTTATTACGACAGGAACATTCTTACGCGGGGAAATTATTTTAGGTGAACTAAAATACTCAAGCGGTCCTAACAATCAACAACCTGCTATTAAGCTTTCTGAACACTTAGAGGAGTTAGGACTGGACATGGTCCGTTTTAAAACAGGAACTCCACCTCGTGTTAATAGCTCAACTATCGATTACAGCAAAACGGAGATTCAGCCTGGTGATGATGTGCCTCGTGCTTTCTCATATGAAACAACACAGTACATTACAGATCAATTGCCTTGCTGGTTAACATATACAAGTGAACAAACGCATCAAATTATTGATGACAACCTCCACTTATCCCCTATGTATTCTGGGATGATCAAAGGTACTGGACCACGCTACTGTCCATCTATTGAAGATAAGGTTGTGCGCTTTAATGATAAACCGCGTCACCAAATTTTCTTAGAGCCAGAAGGACGAAATACGCAAGAAGTGTATGTTCAAGGACTATCAACAAGCCTTCCTGAGCACGTACAGCGTCAAATGCTTGCAACAATTCCTGGTCTTGAAAAAGTCCAAATGATGCGTGCGGGCTATGCTATTGAATATGATGCAATTGTTCCGACTCAGTTATGGCCAACGCTGGAAACGAAGAAAATTAAAAATCTTTATACGGCTGGACAAATTAACGGAACGTCTGGTTATGAAGAAGCTGCAGGCCAAGGTCTTCTTGCCGGAATTAACGCGGGAAGAAGAGCGCTGGAACAAGAAGAAGTCATCTTAGGACGTTCTGATGCTTACATCGGTGTATTGGTGGATGATTTAGTAACAAAAGGAACAAATGAACCGTATCGTCTGCTAACATCGCGTGCAGAATATCGTTTATTGCTTCGTCACGACAACGCTGATTTACGCCTCACTGAAATTGGTCGTGAACTAGGATTAATCAGCGATGAGCGCTATGCTAAATTTGAACAAAAGAAAGCGGAAATCGAGCAAGAGAAGAAACGTCTTTTCTCTTTTATTATTAAGCCGAATGAAGCTGTTCAACAACTGATTAAAGAAGCTGGCGGCAGCGAATTAAAAGATGGCATTCGTGCGACAGATTTACTTCGCCGCCCTGAAATGACGTATACTCATATTCATCAATTAGCACCAGCGGATGAGACGGTAGATCCTGAAGTAGCTGAACAAGTAGAAATTCAGGTGAAATACGAAGGATATATTCAGAAATCACTTCAACAAGTTGAACGCTTGAAGAAGTTAGAAAACAAAAAGATTCCTGATTATATCGATTATGATGCAATTAACGGTTTAGCTACAGAAGCCCGTCAAAAATTAAACCAAGTGCGTCCACTAACGGTAGCGCAAGCTTCACGTATTTCTGGAGTCAACCCAGCTGATATTTCAATCTTGCTTGTTTATATTGAACAAGGGCGCATCGCTAAAGTATCAAATGATTAAAACTCTTAGGCGCGAAGAAAGGGAAACTCAATGAATATTCAACAGTTTCAACAGCTATTAGAAGAAAAGGGAATTTCTCTTTCTTCTAAACAGCTGAATCAATTTGAAAAGTATTATCAAGTTTTAGTGGAATGGAACGAAAAAATGAATTTAACTGCTATCACTGATCACGGTGAAGTGTATGAAAAGCATTTTTACGATTCTATTTCAGCTGCTTTTTTTCAAGACTTTACAGAAATTGAATCCATGTGTGATGTAGGGGCAGGAGCAGGATTTCCAAGTATTCCGATCAAAATTTGTTTCCCGCATTTGCATGTAACCATTGTTGATTCGTTACAAAAGCGTATTACGTTTTTGACGCATCTTGTAAATGAGCTTGAACTAGACAATGTCACACTATGTCATGATCGAGCTGAAACATTTGGTAAAAAAGAAACGATTCGCGAGTCATTCGATCTTGTAACAGCAAGAGCCGTGGCACGTATCTCGGTTCTTAATGAATTTTGCTTACCGCTTGTTAAAGAACAAGGACGCTTTTTAGCAATGAAAGGTGCTTCTGCCCCTGAGGAATTAAAAAATGGGGAAAAATCATTTCAAGTATTAGGTGGAAAAGTGAAGTCGATTGAACATTTCCAATTGCCTTTGGAGCAAAGTGAACGTTACATTATTTTAATAGATAAAATAAAGAAAACGCCTAAAAAATATCCTAGAAAACCTGGTACCCCAGTTAAGCTTCCATTAGAGTAGGCGGTAAATAGATAGAGAAGAAAATGTTTCATATGAAACATTTTCTTCTCTATATTTTCTGTTTAGAAAGCAGGATATGATTAAAAAACATCGAATTAGTTTAAGGCGGGATTTTCCTGAAGGTGGTGTGGGACTATGAAATCTGCTTTTTCACGTTTTTTTAATTTAAAAGAAAAAGATGAGGATATTCATGTAGAGATTGAAACTGTCCAAGATGAAAATGTCGAAAAAGTTTTAAGAGATGAAGTAAAACAAATTAGGGTTTCAAGTATTATTCCGAATCGTTATCAGCCGCGTACTGTGTTTAATGAAGCAAAAATTGAAGAGCTAGCTCTTACTATTCATACACACGGTATTATTCAACCTATTGTGGTTCGACCGACTGAGGGCGAAGAATACGAATTAATTGCTGGAGAACGCCGGTGGAGAGCTGTACAAAGCTTAGGATGGGATACGGTTCCTGCAATTGTGAAACATTTTAACGATACAGAAACGGCCTCTGTGGCTTTAATAGAAAACTTACAACGTGAAGAGCTAACGGCTGTCGAAGAAGCACTAGCCTACGCAAAGTTAATTGAGTTACATAATCTTACCCAAGAGGCATTAGCTCAACGTTTAGGAAAAGGCCAATCCACAATTGCAAACAAGCTTCGTTTGTTAAAGCTTCCTGTTGAAATACAAGAAGCAATCAAACAAAAATTGATTACAGAGCGACATGCGAGAGCGCTCATTCCCCTCAAAAATCAAGAAAAACAACTTCAAGTATTAGCTGAGATTATTGAAAAACAATTAAATGTAAAACAAACGGAAGATCGAGTAGTTAAATTGTTAGAAACGCAGGTTAAAAAGCCAAAAGCAAAAAGAAAAGCGTTTAGTAAAGATACGCGTATCGCGATGAACACAATCCGTCAATCGTTGACAATGGTTAGTGACAGCGGTATTTCATTAAACACAGAAGAAGAAGAGTTTGATGAATATTTTCAGTTTACTATTAAGATTCCGAAAAAATAAAGAAATAGCCCTCATCTTTTTTTGATGAGGCTTTTTTATCAAAGTTTTTCGTCAGAAAATTCAATGAACAATAAAACTGTCTGGACAAATGGGATGGAAATGAAAGTAGGTGACAACATGGGGAAAATTGTGGCAGTTGCGAATCAAAAAGGCGGGGTTGGAAAAACAACAACCGCTGTTAATTTAGGCGCTTGTTTAGCTGAACAAGGAAAAAAGGTTCTACTTGTAGACGGAGATCCACAGGGTAACGCTACGAGTGGAGTTGGCATAGATAAAGCAGATGTAGATGAATGTATTTACAATGTAGTAGTGGAAGATATGGAAGCCAAAAACGTTGTGCGTTCAACAGCCGTCGAAAATTTATCAATCATTCCCGCGACCATTCAATTAGCTGGTGCAGAAATTGAATTAGTGTCGACTATTTCACGTGAAGTTCGACTTAAGAGAGCTTTAGAAACGGTGAAAGATCACTTTGATTATGTTATTATTGATTGTCCCCCTTCTCTTGGTTTACTGACATTAAATGCGTTAACTGCAGCTGATTCTGTTTTAATACCTGTACAGTGTGAATATTATGCGCTTGAAGGATTAAGTCAATTGCTAAATACCGTTAGATTAGTCCAAAAACATTTGAATAATCAACTGCGTATCGAAGGTGTATTGCTTACTATGCTTGACGCACGCACAAATTTGGGACTCCAGGTAACAGCAGAAGTGAAGAAGTACTTTCAGGATCGGGTTTATCAAACGATTATTCCTCGAAATGTTCGTTTGAGCGAAGCACCTAGTCATGGTGAACCAATTATCTTATATGATGCAAGATCTAGAGGGGCCGCAGTTTATACGGAACTTGCAAAGGAAGTGATTTATAATGGCGAAAGGATTAGGGAAAGGAATTAATGCCTTATTTTCAGGCTTAGATGCACAGGCTGATGATTCAATTCAGGAAGTTGCTATTCACGAACTTAGACCCAACCCCTATCAACCACGTAAAACGTTTAATAAAGAAGCAATTAATGAGTTAAAGCAATCCATTTTACATCATGGCATCTTACAGCCTATTGTAGCTCGCAAAAGCATTAAAGGCTATGAAATCTTAGCGGGTGAAAGACGATTTAGAGCTGCTAAAGAAGCTGACCTTGCTACTGTTCCTGTCATTATAAAAGACTTTTCAGAAAAGCAAATGATGGAACTAGCTTTGTTGGAGAATTTACAGCGTGAAGATTTGACGCCAATTGAAGAAGCAACCGCTTATCAATTGCTTATGGATAAGCTCGATATGACACAGGAGCAACTTGCTACACGACTAGGAAAAAGCCGACCTCATATTGCTAACTATGTTCGCCTCTTGCAACTGCCTGAGGAAATTCAAACCCTCATTTCTACTAATGAATTGTCTATGGGACACGGGCGTACGCTAGTCGGTTTAAAAAATAAAGCTCTTCTACCTAAAGTAGTTGAAAAAATACGCAAGGAACAATTAAATGTCAGACAGCTAGAGGCTTATATTGCTCACTTAAATAAAGCCGTTCCACGTGAAACATCAAAAACCAAAAAAGATAAAGATTTATTCATAAAACAAAGTGAAACACAGCTCCGTGAGCGCTTTGGTACCTCTGTTCATATTACACAAAGCAAGAAAAAAGGAAAAATTGAAATCGAATTTTTCTCTAAAGAAGATTTAAACCGTCTTCTTGAATTATTTAATGATCTTTCTCAGACCAATAAATCTTCTGTATAAAAAAGGTTGTCCTAGTTTTAGGACAACCTTTTTTATTGTTTATAGTGTCTTACAGTTTTGTAAACCGGAGAAGCATTAAACTCTTTCTCTCGTTCGTTGTGTACAGTCTCAATGCTTTTCGCAATTAAATCGGCAATGCACATAACAAGATGAAGCCTCGTATTTTGCAAGACGAAAAACTCCATAAATCCGCTCACGTTGACAACCCCTGTTATATGAATATCCCCGACTGGCGGCAATTCTTTATTAACCCCTGCTCCTGGTTTAACGGGTCCTATTCCAAGTGATGCGGAGCCTACGCTTTTCATACGACCTAAACAAGCATCAATTCCAATAATAAAAGGATTCGGGAAAAGCTTTTGAATATGTTTTAACGTTTCTTTCAAATTAACAGCATGAACAGGCTCTTCTAACGTTCCAAAAATATGAAAAGATGAAACCTTTTTTTCATTCAGTTTCGTTCCGACTAATGGACCCAATGAGTCCCCAGTTGAACGGTCCGTTCCAATACATACAAAAACAATTGGTCTGTCTTTCTGTGCTGGAAGTAAAGATAGTAACTGTGTACTCAGCTTCTTTATAGCAGATTCTTCATCATGAAATACGCGGGTTGAATGTTGTGTCTTCTCAAAGAAGGGAGATTTTAAATTCATAGGGTCCACTCCTTATACATAATAGTAACAGTATACGAAGATTTTGAAGATTCTATACATATATTTCATAGATTGGGGGAAAATCGATGTGGAGAGCCGGGTGTAAATGGATATTCTTAATTATGGGAACGATGATAGGCGCTGGATATGCTTCTGGAAGAGAACTATGGCAGTTTTTTGGTGAAGAAAGCGGACTTGCTATTTTTCTATTTTCTATTATTTTTGCGATTTCTTGCAATGTGATTATGCAAATCAGCTATCGCTATCGAACCAATCAATTTTACCCAGTATTAATTGAATTAATAGGAAAGAAATGGGCTGCAGCCTACGACGTTTTAATCGTTTTTTATTTGTTTACGACGACGGTGATTATGATTGCAGGAGGCGGGGCGACATTGGAAATGTGGCATGTTCCTTACTGGTGGGGAATTGGTGCTCTTAGTGCGTTGATTGTCTTTGTTTTTTCAAGAGGATTAAGTGGACTGCTTTCTATCAATTCTTTCGTTATGCCAATCTTAATGATTGGACTAGCTGGCGTACTTCTTACATTTATTTTACGTCATCCTGGAGTAACTAATTGGCATCTTCAGCATAATTGGCCTGCTGCTTTTACCTTTACGGCTTTGAATATTCTTCCTCTCGTCGCGGTATTATCTACAATTGGAAAGGAAATTAAAAGCAAAAAAGAGATTTATATTGCAAGTGTTGGCAGTGGTTTTTTATTAGGAGGTCTCTCCTTTATTTATAATGAATCACTTATTCAAGTTTCAGGGCTTCTTTCCTCTTATGAAATTCCATTATTCGCTATTCTTAAAGATTTTCCTTATATGATGACGTTTTTAATGAGCATTGTTTTGCTTATCGCAATTTATACGACAGCCGTTTCGGGAATTTTAGGATTGACCGCGCGTTTTCATACTGAAAAGGTGCAATCTCTTTGGAAACTGGCAGCCTGCTGGCTACTTTTAATGATTCCCTTTACAAAGGTAGGGTTTTCTACTTTGATTGCCGTTTTGTATCCAATGTATGGAATCGTCAATTTATTTCTAGTAACAGCCGTTCTGTTGTATCCATTTCGAAATCGCTACAAAAGTTCGTAGAAACTTGCTACAATAGGTTAAAACTTTCTCATATGCAGATTATGTTACGTTAGGAGCTACATGTAGTATGAATTCGTTGAAGTCGGTTTTTAAGAACGTGTTTGAGCCATTTTTTCAAGAAGAAACGTGGGCACATATTGGAGAGGGATTTATAAAAATTCTGTTGATTCTACTTATTTCCATGTTTTTAATTCGAATTGGAAAGAAAGCGTTAAATAAATTCGTAGAGGTTCGCACAAATAGCCCTCTGCGTATTTCTGAGCGACGAGAAGCTACGATGGTCCGTTTGCTTCAAAATATTTTTTCTTATGCCATTTATTTCGTTGCGGGAGTTATGATTTTAGAAACGTTATCGGTAGATGTCCGTGGATTGCTAGCGGGGGCTGGAATCGTAGGGCTCGCGGTAGGGTTTGGTGCTCAAAACTTAGTGAAAGACATTATCACGGGATTTTTTATTATCTTTGAAGATCAGTTCTCCGTTGGCGATTATGTTCGAGTAGGAACATTTGAGGGGACTGTGGAAGAAATTGGGTTGCGCACAACGAAGATTAAGAGTTGGACAGGCGAAATTAATATTTTACCCAATGGCAGTATTGTAGAGGTCACTAATTTTTCGTTACATAACAGCGTAGCTTTCGTTGATGTAAGCATTTCTTATGAAGAAAACATACAAAAAGCAGAACAAGTGATTTTAGACCTGTTAGAAGAATTGCCAAGTCGCTATGAAGATATGGTGAAAACGCCTGAACTGCTGGGGGTTCAAAATATCCATGCAACTGAAGTCACAATGAGGATTACAAGCGAAGTAAAACCAATGAGACATTTCCATATTTCTCGTATGATTCGTAAAGAAGTGCGTACAAGGCTAAATGAACATGGAATTGAAGTTCCATTTCCACGTATGGTTATGTATAATCGTACAGAAGAAGCACAGCATTCGTCGACGTTGAAAGGGACATAAGGAGGAGAGAGCTGATGACGGAAAAAGAATTTGGTTTAAATGACGTTGTGGAAATGAAAAAACCTCATCCTTGCGGTACAAATGAATGGAAAATCATTCGAATGGGAATGGATATCCGTATTAAATGTGAAGGCTGCGGCCATAGCGTAATGATTCCAAGACGTGATTTTGCACGTAAAATGAAAAAAATTCTTGTAAAGCATGAGGAATAACCTCATGCATTTTCTATGTTTATGCCTTATACTGTAAGGTGGGACAAAATGAGGCACCTTAACCCCATGCGGTTAAAGGTTCTTTATCAAACTTGTATTTCAAAAGTTGACTCACTATAATTGTGACAGGTTAACTTGTTTCGGATATATAAAGAGGAGTGAATAAATATATGGCTTTAACAGCTGGAATTGTTGGTCTTCCTAACGTTGGAAAATCAACATTATTTAATGCAATTACACAAGCGGGCGCAGAATCTGCGAACTACCCTTTCTGTACGATTGATCCTAACGTAGGTATCGTAGAAGTACCTGATCATCGTCTTCAAAAACTTACAGAGCTTGTAAAACCTAAAAAAACAATCCCAACAGCATTTGAATTCACAGATATCGCTGGAATCGTAAAAGGTGCTAGTAAAGGTGAAGGATTGGGAAATAAATTCTTATCTCATATTCGAGAAGTAGATGCGATTTGTCACGTTGTGCGTTGTTTTGAAGATGAAAACATCACGCACGTTTCAGGAAAAGTAGATCCTATCTCAGATATTGAAACAATTAATTTAGAGTTGATTTTAGCAGATTTAGAAACGGTAGAGAAACGTATTGGCCGTGTTCAAAAAATGGCTAAACAAAAAGATAAAGAAGCAATGTATGAATACGAAATTCTAGAGAAACTAAAGAATGCATTTGAAAGTGATCAGCCAGCTCGTGCTGTATCATTTACAGAAGAACAAATGAAATTAGTAAAACAATTTCACTTGCTAACGATTAAGCCTATTCTTTATGTAGCAAACGTTGCTGAAGATGAAGTAGCCGATGCATCTGCTAACGAATATGTAGCAAAAGTGCGTGAGTATGCGGCAAGCGAAGGTGCAGAAGTAATTGTTGTTTGCGCACGCATTGAATCTGAAATTGCTGAACTTGAAGGAGAAGAAAAAGCAATGTTCCTTGAAGAACTAGGCATTGAACAGTCAGGTCTAGATCAGCTTGTACGTGCAGCGTACGATTTACTTGGATTAGCTACGTACTTTACAGCTGGTGAGCAAGAAGTACGCGCGTGGACGTTTACACAAGGTATGAAAGCTCCTGAGTGTGCAGGTATTATTCATACAGATTTTGAACGTGGATTTATTCGTGCAGAAACGGTGTCATACGAGGATTTATTAGCTGCCAAAACAATGGGAGCAGCTCGTGAAGCTGGAAAAGTACGTTTAGAAGGAAAAGAATACATCGTAAAAGACGGAGACGTTATGCATTTCCGCTTTAACGTATAAGATTAAAAGCCGAAAGAAGATATCTTCTTTCGGCTTTTATCGTTGGCGAAAATATTAGCGTATATTTACGAAACAGCCCGCAATGCATATTGCTTTGCCTAGGGTAGTGTGCTATAATTTTAATTCGTGAGTAATATTTTATTGCTCCTTGCCCGTTTCGGGCCGTTAGACCAAAAGGAGGTGACAGTGATGAGAAAGTATGAAGTAATGTACATCATCCGTCCAAGCATTGATGACGAAGCAAAGAAAGCATTAGTTGAGCGCTTCAACGGCGTATTAACTGATAATGGTGCTGAAATCGCAAATGTTAAAGAATGGGGTAAACGTCGTTTAGCATACGAAATCAATGATTTCCGTGACGGTTACTACATGATTCTTGACGTGGCGGCTACTTCAGAAGCAGTTTCTGAATTTGATCGTCTTGCGAAAATCAACGAAGACATTATCCGTCATATCGTTGTTAAACAAGAAGCATAATTAAACGTTTAAATAAATGGGTTTTATTTCCTTAAGGAGTGGTTCTGATGATGAATCGCGTAATTCTCGTAGGACGCTTAACCAAAGATCCTGAATTACGTTATACCCCGAGTGGAGCAGCGGTTGCAACATTCACTTTAGCGGTAAACCGCACATTTACAAATCAGCAAGGTGAACGTGAAGCTGACTTCATCAACTGTGTTGTATGGCGTCGTCAGGCTGAAAATGCAGCCAATTTCCTTAAAAAAGGAAGTTTAGCTGGTGTTGATGGTCGACTACAATCTCGCAGTTACGAAGGACAAGACGGTCGTCGTGTATACGTAACGGAAGTTGTAGCGGAAAGTGTGCAATTTTTAGAGCCGAAAAGTGGCGGTGGGGATACGCAACGCAGTAACTTTGCTAACACTGGAGGATCTGGACAAGGCTCTCCATTTGGAGATAATCAGAACCGTAACTCAGGTAATCAAGGTTATACTCGCGTTGATGATGATCCATTTGCAAATAATGGCGAGACAATTGACATTTCTGATGACGATTTACCGTTTTAATTCGCAGTAGATTATCCGGAGTATAAAATTTTATAGAAACTTTTAAGCGGAAGGAGGCGTATCAAAATGGCAGGTGGACGTAAAGGTGGACGCAACAGACGTCGTAAAGTTTGTTTCTTCACAGCAAACGGCATCACTCACATCGATTACAAAGATGTAGATATGCTTAAAAAATTCGTTTCAGAGCGTGGTAAAATTTTACCTCGTCGTGTAACTGGAACAAGCGCTAAATACCAACGTAAATTAACGATCGCTATCAAACGCGCTCGTCAAATGGCATTATTACCATATGTTTCTGGTGAATAATGAACGGTATAAAAAGAGGCAGTAAGGATTCCCTTACTGCCTCTTTTTACATTACATAGGTGCTCTTTTGCCAAATAGTTGCTTCTTATGAACTGAATCGATAAAATAAATAATAGTCTATATCAACGAGGTGAAGTTGTGAAAGGAATTCGATATATTACAGAAGGAGCAGCTCTTTTAGCGCTGTTTGTAGCGCTGTTGCTTTTTTCACTATACATACCTGTTGTGGGAACCATTTTTCAACTAGCGCTAGCTGTTCCATTTATTGTGTATACCGTTCGTCATGGGTGGAAAAAGGCAATATTATTTTTAGTAGTAGGGTTGTTATTGACTTTGTTATTTGGAAATGTATTGACTCTTCCTTTTACACTTGTATTTGGTATTGGTGGATTAGCAATAGGAATGCTTTACCGACAAAAACAAAAAAGGTATACCATTTTACTAGGCGGCACGGTTGCATTTAGTTTAGGTTTACTTTTATTGTTCGTAGGAGCAAATGTCATTTTTAATGTTAATTTAATGGAGCAAATAAATAATGCTTTAGATCAATCGATTAATCAAAGTATTGAAATGATGAAAAGTTTAGGACAAGACGTTAAGGAATCTCAAATTGACCAAATGAGAGATGCATTTGATATGTTTAAAAATCTGCTGCCTCTATTAATTGTTATGGGTGGAGTTATTCTAGCCTTTTTCTCTCAGCTTATTGCTACGCCTATTCTTAAAAGAACAGGTTATGAGGTGCAAGCATTCCCGCCTTTTCGTGAATTTAAACTTCCTAAAAGTATTCTATGGTATTATTTGATTGCATTAATCTTATCCTTCCCATCTTTTAATATTGAACAAGGTACATTTATGTACGTAGCTATTATCAACATCGTGATGGGACTGCAAATGCTAGTCGTGTTACAAGGGATCTCTTTTATTTTCTATTTCTCACATCAAAAAGGGTATGCCAAAGCAATTCCAATTGTTGTAACAATTTTAGCATTAATTATTCCAATTATCCTTCAAATTGTGCGCATCTTAGGTATAATTGATTTAGGATTTAATTTAAGAAAACAATTAGACACAAAAAAGTAGATATTGTGGAACTTAAAAAAGTAGGAGCTGAAATGGATGCCTGTCTTTACAAAAAAGAACGTCATTCGCTATCCATTTTACTCATTGTATAGTATAGCCCTGATTTTAGTAGGTATCGTGACCTATCATAATTGGATCATAGGAATGATAGGCTTTATATTACTATTAGCCTGTCTGTTTCTATACATGAGAATGGAGCGAATGCTGTCCGATGAGTTTGAAACCTATATTTCAATGCTGTCTCATCGGTTGAAAAAAGTAGGCGAAGAGGCATTAATGGAAATGCCGATTGGGATTATGCTATTTAATGATGAATATCAAATTGAATGGACCAATCCTTTTCTAGCATCTTGTCTCGGTGAAGACACACTGGTGGGAAGATCATTATACGATGTGGCAGAGAGTATTATTCCACTGATCAAACAAGAAGTGGAAACAGAAGTTGTCACGTTGCATGATCGGAAATTCAAAGTGGTGATTAAACGAGACGAGCGCTTACTGTACTTCTTTGATATTACAGAGCAAATAGAAATCGAAAAATTGTATGAGGAAGAACGAACAAGTTTAGGCATTATCTTTTTAGATAATTATGATGAACTAACGCAAGGAATGGATGATCAAGTTAAAAGTAACTTGAATAGCCAAGTAACTTCTATGTTAAATAGTTGGGCTCAAGAATACGGTATTTTTATTAAACGTACGTCTTCTGAGAAATTTATTGCGATTATGAATGAACAAATCTTAATTCATTTAGAGCGAAGCAAATTTTCTATCTTAGACCAAGTTCGAGAAGAGACGTCTAAACAAAATATACCGCTTACATTGAGCATTGGTATCGGAGCTGGTGCTGCTGATTTACCTGAGCTGGGTGCTTTAGCTCAATCTAGCTTGGATTTGGCCTTAGGCCGAGGTGGAGATCAAGTAGCGATTAAACAGCCGAATGGAAAAGTGAAATTCTTTGGCGGCAAGACTAATCCAATGGAAAAACGGACGCGCGTGCGTGCCAGAGTTATTTCTCACGCGTTAAAAGAGCTCATTACAGAGAGTGGAAAAGTGATTATCATGGGTCATAAGTATCCGGATATGGATGCTGTAGGAGCTGCTATTGGGATATTAAAAGTAGCGCAAGTAAATCAGAAAGACGGTTTTATCGTACTAGATCCTGATCATATTGATACAGGTGTTCAGCGAATGCTAGAAGAGATTAAAAAGAAAGAAGGCCTGTGGGAACGATTTATTACGCCTGAAGAAGCCTTAAATCTTGTGAGTGATGATACTCTTTTAGTAGTAGTAGATACGCATAAGCCGTCGCTCGTTATTGAAGAAAGGTTATTAAATCGTATTGAAAATGTCGTGGTCATTGATCATCATAGACGAGGAGAAGACTTTATCGAAGACCCTCTTCTTGTCTATATGGAGCCATATGCTTCCTCGACAGCAGAACTCGTTACTGAGCTTCTTGAATACCAGCCAAAACGATTTAAAATTGATATGCTAGAAGCAACAGCACTTTTAGCCGGTATTATTGTCGATACAAAAAGCTTTACATTACGCACGGGATCTCGTACGTTTGATGCAGCGTCCTTTTTACGTTCTCAAGGCGCAGATACGGTTCTTGTTCAAAAGTTTTTAAAAGAAGATATCACACAATATGTACAGCGAGCACGCTTTATTGAACATGCAGAGATTTATACAGCAGGTATTGCCATTTCACGCGCTGAACCGAACAAAATGTATGATCAAGTGTTAATCGCGCAAGCTGCAGATACGCTGCTTTCAATCAGCGGAGTGGTTGCTTCGTTTGTTATTTCTAAGCGACGGGATAATCTAATTGGCATTAGTGCTAGATCGCTTGGAGATATCAATGTACAAGTTATTATGGAAAGTCTCCAAGGCGGAGGCCACTTAACGAATGCTGCTACTCAGCTTCAAGACATTAGTTTGGATGAAGCTGAAGAAAGGCTTAAACAAGCAATTGATGAGTACTTAGATGGAGGTAAAAAATCATGAAAGTAATTTTCTTAAAAGATGTAAAAGGAAAAGGCAAAAAAGGTGAAGTGAAAAATGTTTCAGACGGTTATGCACATAACTTCTTATTAAAGAATGGTTATGCTGTTGAAGCTACAGGCGGTAATGTGAAGGTATTAGAAGCACAAAAAAATAGAGAGCAAAAAGATGCAGCTGCAGAACTTCAAGCAAACAAAGAGTTAAAAGCAACTCTTGAAGAACTAACAGTTGAATTAACAGCAAAATCTGGTGAAGGTGGCCGTTTATTCGGTTCTATCACAAGCAAACAAATTGCTGAAGAATTAAAGAAAAAACACAAAATTAAAGTAGATAAGCGTAAAATTGAATTAAATGATGCCATTCGCGCATTAGGCTACACAAATGTACCGGTTAAATTACATCCGGAAGTAACGGCTACTGTAAAGGTACACGTGACTGAACAAAAATAAACGTACGATTGAGAAATAAGTAAATAATATAAAGGGTTGGCGCGGACTTGTATTTGTTCGCGCCAACATTTATGATGAAAGAAAATACTGAAAGAATATAAGAGGGGCATAGAAATATGAGTGATCTTTTTGCTGATCGTCTTCCGCCTCAGAATATTGAAGCAGAGCAAGCGCTATTAGGGGCCATTTTCTTAGAGCCTTCTTCTTTAACCTTAGCATCTGAACTGCTGATACCTGAAGATTTTTATCGGGCATCGCACCAGAAAATCTTTACATGTATGCTGAAACTTTCTGACCAAGGTGAACCGGTTGATTTGGTAACGGTAACGTCTGAATTAGCTGACCAAAAAATCCTAGAAGAAGTTGGCGGCGTATCGTATTTAAGTGATTTAGCTAACTCTGTTCCAACGGCTGCAAACGTAGAATATTACGGTAAAATTGTAGAAGAAAAGTCGATTTTACGCCGTCTAATTCGTACTGCAACGCATATTGCTTCAGAAGGATATGCAAGGGAAGACGAAGTGGAAGTTTTATTAAATGAAGCGGAAAAAAACATTTTAGAAGTAGCACAGCGTAAAAACAGCGGTGTGTTTCAAAATATCAAAGATGTACTTGTACAAACATACGATGATATCGAAGTTCTTCACAATCGAAAAGGTGACATTACAGGTATCCCAACTGGGTTTAGTGATTTAGATAGAATGACAGCAGGGTTCCAGCGAAATGATTTAATCATTGTAGCGGCGCGTCCATCGGTAGGTAAAACGGCTTTTGCCTTAAATATTGCGCAAAACGTTGCAACGAAAACGGATGAGAACGTAGCAATATTCAGTTTAGAGATGGGTGCTCAGCAGCTTGTTATGAGGATGCTGTGTGCCGAAGGAAATATTGATGCACAAAGGCTGCGTACAGGCTCGCTTACAGCCGATGACTGGGGAAAGCTCACGATGGCAATGGGATCTTTGTCCAATGCAGGGATTTATATTGATGATACACCGGGTATTCGAGTAGGTGAAATTCGTTCTAAGTGTCGTCGCTTGAAACAAGAAGGCGGACTTGGGATGATTTTAATTGACTACTTACAGCTTATTCAAGGTAATGGACGAAGCGGAGAAAACCGACAGCAGGAAGTATCTGAAATTTCGCGTGCGTTAAAAGCTTTAGCCCGTGAATTAGAAGTTCCTGTTATCGCCTTATCACAGCTTTCCCGTGGCGTAGAGCAGAGACAAGATAAGCGACCGATGATGTCTGATATCCGTGAATCCGGAAGTATTGAGCAGGATGCCGATATCGTAGCTTTCTTATATCGTGAAGACTATTATGAAAAAGACACAGAAAATCAAAATATTATCGAGATTATTATAGCTAAGCAGCGTAACGGTCCAGTTGGAACCGTACAGCTTGCCTTTGTAAAAGAATACAATAAATTCGTTAATCTCGAGCGGCGCTTTGATGACGCAGGAGTGCCGCCTGGTGCATAAAACCTCTCAATATGAGAGGTTTTATTTTATTGTTATCGCATTCGTTCCGCAAAATACGATATATTTGTAATAACTTTTGTTAAATCGTTCGGATTTAATTGACTTTAGTGTGATAAATTGATACACTTATCCATGGTTAAATTATGTCGTAGTGAGCTGTTGCTTACTAAGCGGAGGTGCTTAAGATATGTCTTCAGTCGTTGTAGTAGGAACACAATGGGGAGATGAAGGAAAAGGGAAGATTACAGACTTCCTATCAGAAAATGCAGAAGTGATTGCACGTTACCAAGGTGGGAACAATGCAGGTCACACAATTAAGTTTAATGGTGAAACTTATAAGTTACATTTAATTCCTTCAGGTATTTTTTATAATGACAAAACGTGTGTAATTGGAAACGGTATGGTTGTTGATCCAAAAGCACTTGTTCAAGAATTAAAATACTTACATGATCGCGGTGTAACAACAGAAAACTTACGTATTAGTAACCGAGCTCATGTGATTCTTCCATATCATTTAAAATTAGATGAAGTTGAAGAAGAACGTAAAGGTGAAAATAAGATTGGTACAACGAAAAAAGGTATTGGACCAGCTTATATGGATAAAGCAGCACGTGTTGGTATTCGAATTGCCGATTTACTAGACCGTGAAGTATTTGAAGCAAAATTAACACAAAACTTAGCTGAAAAGAATCGCCTTCTTGAAAAAATGTATGAAGTAGAAGGCTTTACATTAGAAGAAATTTTAGATGAGTACTATGAGTATGGTCAACAAGTTGCAAAATATGTTGTTGATACATCAGTAGTATTAAATGATGCGTTAGACGAAGGACGTCGTGTACTATTTGAAGGCGCACAAGGTGTTATGTTAGATATCGACCAAGGAACATATCCATTTGTTACATCTTCAAACCCAGTAGCGGGTGGAGTAACAATTGGTTCTGGTGTAGGTCCATCTAAGATCAAACACGTTGTAGGTGTATCAAAAGCCTATACAACTCGTGTTGGTGACGGTCCTTTCCCAACTGAATTAACAAACGAAATCGGTGATCAAATCCGTGAAGTAGGACGTGAATATGGTACAACAACTGGTCGTCCTCGCCGTGTAGGTTGGTTTGACAGTGTAGTTGTACGTCATGCTCGCCGCGTTAGCGGAATCACAGACTTATCTTTAAACTCAATTGATGTATTAACGGGAATTGAGACATTAAAGATTTGTGTAGCTTACCGTTATAAAGGGGAAGTTATGGAAGAATTCCCTGCTAGCTTAAAAACACTTGCAGAATGCGAACCTGTATATGAAGAGCTTCCAGGTTGGACAGAAGATATCACGGGTGTGAAAACATTAGATGAGTTACCTGATAACGCTCGCCACTACTTAGAGCGCGTGTCTCAATTAACAGGTATTCCTTTATCTATTTTCTCTGTAGGTCCAGATCGTACACAAACAAATGTATTACGTGGTGTATATAGCTAAATAAAAAGAGTTAGCTCTTCGTGAGCTAACCTTTTTTATTTATAATTGGTGCTTTTTTAACAAGACTTTTAAAAAAAGCTCAATAATAAAAAGAAAGTTTTAAAAAAACTATTGCATTTATATGAAATATCATGTTATTATAATAAGCGTCGCTAAGAGATATAACATGAGCCATTAGCTCAGTTGGTAGAGCATCTGACTTTTAATCAGAGGGTCGAAGGTTCGAGTCCTTCATGGCTCACTTTTGTTACAACGTGGCCCGTTGGTCAAGCGGTTAAGACACCGCCCTTTCACGGCGGTAACACGGGTTCGAATCCCGTACGGGTCATTTTTAATATTTTTAATACATAGCATATAGACTGAGGTCCCGTGGTGTAGCGGTTAACATGCCTGCCTGTCACGCAGGAGATCGCGGGTTCGATTCCCGTCGGGACCGCCATTTTGGCTCGGTAGCTCAGTTGGTAGAGCAAAGGACTGAAAATCCTTGTGTCGGCGGTTCGATTCCGTCCCGAGCCATCAAAAAGCATGACTTTATTTAAAGTCATGCTTTTTTCTTTTATTTACATTTAAAAGAAAACGTTATTTGCTTTGCATCTCTTTTATGGTAATATATTACTTTTGTATTTGGAGATGGTTGAAAATCATATATCTTCATGTATAGTAGAGGATGAACTTGTGACGTTTCAAGGGTTATCAAGTATAATAAAACTACGGTATTCAAACAGTATGAATACTATCTTTTATATTTTGCTTCAACTAATAAAGGAGAACGATGATCATGGATAAACGTATTTTAGTCGTAGATGACGAAAAGCCGATTGCAGATATTTTAAAGTTTAATTTGCAAAAAGAAGGTTACGAAGTATTTTGTGCTTATGATGGCGTAGAAGCACTTGAAAAAGTGGAAGAAGTACAGCCTGAAATGATTTTATTAGATATTATGCTTCCTCAGAAAGATGGAATGGAAGTTTGCCGAGAAGTGCGCAAAAAATATGATATGCCCATTATCATGTTAACAGCAAAAGACTCTGAAATTGACAAGGTTTTAGGTCTAGAATTAGGTGCAGATGATTATGTAACTAAGCCGTTCAGTACGCGTGAATTATTAGCACGTGTAAAAGCTAATTTACGTAGACATCAGCAGGTAGCTGTTCCAACAGAAGAAAGTGAAACGAATGAAATTACGATTGGAGCACTTGTTATTCATCCAGATGCTTATATTGTGTCTAAGCGCGGAGAAACGATTGAACTGACTCATCGTGAATTTGAGCTGCTGCATTATTTAGCGAAGCACATTGGACAAGTCATGACGCGTGAACACTTGCTTCAAACTGTATGGGGTTATGACTATTTTGGTGATGTGCGTACGGTAGATGTAACAGTTCGAAGATTACGTGAAAAAATTGAAGATAATCCAAGCCATCCAATGTGGATTGTAACAAGACGTGGAGTAGGCTATTATTTACGCAGCCCAGAGCAGGAGTAATTTTAGATGAAGAAAGTAAGGCTCCTGCAATCTATTCATTTAAAGTTTGTATTGATTTATGTGCTGCTCATTTTAATTGCGATGCAAATTATTGGGGTCTATTTTGCACGACAATTAGAAAAAGAATTAGTTAACAACTTTCGAACGTCTCTTCAAGAGCGGACAGACTTGCTGACGTATAACATTGGACAAGAAATGGTGAAAAATCGTGATGATGATTCACCGACTCTTGAGGAAGACTTAAAGACTATTTTAAGAGATTTTGCTTCAAGACCCAATTTAGCTTCAAATGATATGAATGACATTTCTGAAGTAAGAGTCATTGACCAAAATAGAAGAATCATTGCTACATCGAACTCAAATCCTCAACAGATCATAGGTAAAAAGACTAATGATTTAGCGATTACAAATGCGTTGTTAGCAGGAACGAACTCTGATAATGTATTTGTTGATCAAAGCGGGCAGCGAATCAGAGTTATGATACAGCCTATTCGTTTACAGGATAAAGTAGGTGCCAGTCAATCAAGTTCAACTAATAAAAATGGAAAAGTTCAGTCTAGCGAAGAAATCTTAGGCGCTATTTACTTAACAGCTTCCATGGAGCCTGTTTACGATCAAATGAGTAATATCAATCAGATCTTTAAGGCAGGTACGGTGATTGCTCTTTTTATCACAGCTATTTTAGGCGTGTTTTTAGCTCAGACCATTACTCGTCCAATGTCTGAAATGAGAAAACAAGCACTTGAGATGGCCAAAGGGAATTTTACGAGAAAAGCTAAGGTGTACGGGTATGATGAAATTGGTCAGCTAGCTCTCACATTCAACAACTTAACAAGAAAGCTTCAAGAAGCACAGGCAACGACAGAAGGGGAGCGCCGTAAGCTTAGTTCGGTATTAGCTCATATGACGGACGGCGTTATTGCGACGGATCGAAAGGGAAGAGTAATTTTAATTAATGATCCAGCCGCAGCTATGCTAAATGTTTCACGTGAAACGGTTTTGTCTGATCCAGTTGTTTCCCTATTAGATCTTGAAGAAACGCATACGTTTGAAAGCTTGCTTGCCAATCAAGAGTCATTAATTTTGGACTTTAGTACAAAATCGGATCCCTTTATTTTACGAGCTACCATTTCCGCTATTCAAAAAGAGACGGGTTTTATCAACGGGATTATCATTGTCTTGCATGACATTACAGAGCAGGAGAAAATTGATCAAGATCGCCGAGAATTTGTAGCGAATGTTTCACATGAATTGCGTACGCCGTTAACAACGATGCGCAGTTATTTAGATGCGCTTGCAGACGGTGCTTGGCAAGATAAGGACTTAGCTCCAACATTTTTAAATGTAACGCAAACGGAGACAGAGCGAATGATTCGTCTCGTTAACGACTTGCTTCAATTATCTAAGCTAGATAGCCAAGACTACCGATTTAGTCGTGACCCAATCAATTTTGTGAAGTTTTATCATTACATCATTGATCGCTTTGAAATGACAATTGAACAAGGTATTTCGTTCGTGCGCGACTTGCCAAATGAAGCAATCTATGTCGCTATTGATCAAGATAAAATTACACAAGTATTAGATAACATTATTTCCAATGCAATAAAATATTCACCTGAAGGCGGAACCATTACATTTTCAATTGCTCAGCATACGCATGAAATTGTTGTGAGCATTAAAGACCAAGGTATGGGAATTCCAAAATCAAATTTAGCTAAAATTTTCGAACGCTTCTATCGTGTAGATAAAGCACGAACGCGTAAATTAGGCGGAACAGGATTAGGGCTTGCTATTGCCAAGGAAATTATTGAAGCACATGATGGACGCATTTGGGCAGATAGTCAGGAAGGAAAAGGAACAACGATTTACTTTACTCTTCCGATTGAAAGTGAGAATGATGACGAATGGGAATGAGATATGAACATATCAAAACGGCCATCTTAGTTGTTCTCGTCGCTTCCAGTTTAATTATGACGTATCATATATGGACGTATCAGCCTTCTTATAAGGTCATTTCAAAAAATCAACATTTGCAAGAAGTTGAAGTTAGTTCAAAAAGTAAAATAGAAGATCATATTCTTCCAACAGAAGTTCTCTATCATCGAAACGATAATCACTACATGTCTCACGATGAAGATGATGTAAACAAATGGGTAAATGAAATGAAAAAGTGGAAATTTTCGAATGTGACGGACGTTTCGGATGCTATTTCTCCTGATGGATTTTTAAATTATGTCCATGGAAGTAATTCTATTGAAGTGCTGTATCCAGACGCGCTACCTTTGAAAACATTTCAACAGCTTTTTTCATTTTCTCAAACGTCTTTGCCTAATCAAACATTTGACCGTGTACTCATTAAAATTAAGCGTACACCTTCCTTTTTCGTGAGCGTGTATCTTGTGAATTATGAGCAAAAAAAGATTTATTCGGTTACAGTCAAGAATTTGGCCAAAGATGATATCAAAGAATTAGAAGATAAAATGAAGCGTACGTATGCCCCGAGCCTTGTATATAAAGAAAACAAAAATCGGTATATCTTCCTTCCGGAAAATAATATTACGATGAATAGTGAAGTCTACTATACGAGCATGAGGCATTTAGATATTGAAAAATATAAAGAAGCGCTTTTTAACAACCCAGACTATGCACGGAAAGAAACGTCTACAAACCGAGATGTCTACACTGAAGGTACAAAAGTGATCAATGTCAATACGAAGACAGATGTGATGGAATATGTGAATCTTGTAAATTCCACGACCGAGGTAATGGAAGATTATAATTTAATAAATCGCAGCTTTAGCTTCGTTAATGACCACGGCGGCTGGACAGAATCTAATTACAGGTTCAACAGCTGGAATCGCATTACAAAAGAAATTAGCTATCGTTATTATAAAGATAACTATCCAGTGTACAGCAATCAGGGAATGACTGAAATATATCAAAGATGGGGAAATGCGGAGATTTTAAATTACCGTCGTCCTCTTTATCGTTTTGTAAGAGTACAGGACTCGAGTGTAGAAAAGCTGCAGTCATCTCAAAAGGTGATTCAATTAATTGAAAAACATCAAAACTTTGACCCGAATCTGTTAAAAGATATTTCAATAGGCTATCAGCTAGAAGAAGTGTCACAGCAGCCGAAAACCGGCGAAAAGACGGTTGAGTTTAATTCTAATTCTGTCAAACTCGTTCCTTCTTGGTTCTATTATTATAATAGCAAATGGTATCGAATCGCACCGCCGACCGAAGGAGGCGATAACGATGGATTGGAATAGAACAAAAACCATCTTTATTTTCACTTTCTTGATTCTTAATATTTACTTAGGCTATCAGATTTTTAAAACTCATCAAGAAGATCAGTACTCTCTATTTGTGGAGTCGAGCGTGGAAGAACAATTAACGAGTGAAGGCATTGAATATAAACATTTACCTGTAGATGTGAAAGAAGCTTCTTCGTTAAATGCTAAAAGTAAGCTGTTTAAAGAAGAAGACTTAAAAAAGCTGAAAGAGCAAAAAGCAGCGCTGCTTGAGGAAAAAACAATTCGAAGCGTATTGGACAAACCTTTTTCAGTGCCTGAAAAAAATACAAAAGCAAAGCTAAGTCAATTTTTGAAACGATATGTGCTCTCCGGTGAAGATTATGAGCTATGGAACGTTAATAAAGAGAAAAAAACAGTTACATTCTTTCAACAATATAAGAAGCACAAAATCTATGACAATGAAAATGGCATGATCATTGCTCATTTAAATGATAAAGGTGAAATTGTTTCATATGAACAAACGATGCTAGGTTCCGTGAAAACGTTGGATGATGAGCAGGATGTTTTGTCTCCTTTAAAAGCATTGGAAAATTTGTTTTTGAAGGATGAATTGAAAAAGAAAGATTCTGTAACAAACGTAGAGTTTGGATACTATACGTTTGATCTGCCGTTATTAAATTCTCAAGTTTTAGCACCAACTTGGCACATTGTTGTAAATGGAGATACAAGTTATTTTGTAAATGCCTTTGAAGGACAGATCATTAAAAAAGGAAATAAATAAGTATTTGGAGTGAGATAAATGAGCCTGCATTTCAGCGTGCTAGCGAGTGGGAGCACAGGAAATGCGATTTTAGTAAGTGATGGAGAACATTCCTTACTAGTTGATGCAGGGCTGAGCGGAAAACAAATGGAAGCTCTCTTTCAACAAGTAAATCGCAATATCCCGGATTTATCAGGAATTTTAGTGACTCACGAACATAGTGACCATATTAAAGGACTAGGTGTTCTGGCACGTAAATATAAGCTCCCTATTTTCGCAAATGAAAAAACGTGGAACGCAATGGATGGCTTGATCGGCAACATTGATACGGAACAGAAGTTTCACTTTGAAATTGGCCAAACGAAATCGTTTGGTCAATTGGAAGTGGAGTCTTTTGGCGTTTCGCATGATGCTGCAGAGCCTATGTTTTATGTCTTTCATCAAGGGTCTAAAAAATTGACCCTTATTACGGATACCGGCTATGTAAGTGACCGCATGAAAGGTACAATTAAAAATAGTGATATGTACGTATTTGAAAGCAATCATGATGTTGAAATGCTGAGAATGGGGCGCTACCCTTGGAGCATTAAAAGACGAATTTTAAGCGACGTAGGACATGTATCAAATGAAGACGCGGCGCTTGCAATGGCAGATGTGATCGGAGATCAAACCAAACGCATTTACTTGGCGCATTTGAGTCAAGACAATAACATGAAGGAAATTGCCCGCATGTCGGTTGCACAAGTGTTACAACAAAAAGACATCAATGTAGAGGACAATATTCTTCTATGTGATACTGATCCAAAAAGACCAACTGATATTGTTTATGTATAGTCTCTAGAAAGGAAGCGAAAAATAACTTCATTTAGTACGTGAATGCAGACATTCACGATGATAAATGAAGGGTTCGGTGATAGTGTGGAACATTATGATGAAGGCCAAGAGCCGAATAGTCGGCCGCCTAAACGCCGCAGAGGATATTTCGCTTCTGCTCTGATTGGAGCTATTATAGGTGCACTTATTGTACTGCTTCTTATGCCAGCCTTGGTGAGGAACGGGATTTTGCCATACGGATGGATGAATGATGAAAACGGAGATGAACAAACAGGGTCTACGATACAAAAGTCAGTATCTCTTGACGTCACTACGGCCGTCACAAAAGCTGTTTCCGAAGCCAATGCAGCAGTTGTAGGAGTTGTAAACATTCAGAACTCTGAAAGCTTTTGGAATGATGAACGAACTGATGCCGGGACGGGCTCAGGTGTTATTTACAAAAAGCAAGGCAATAAAGCTTATATTGTGACAAACTATCATGTCATTAAAGGCGCTAACGAAATTGAAGTGAGCTTCAGTAACGGTACAAGGGTATCAGCTAAAATTCTTGGCAGCGATGATTTAATGGACTTAGCAGTTCTTGAAATTGATGCAGGTCACGTGACAAAAGTGGCTACCTTCGGAAATTCTGATAAGCTTAAAGCTGGTGAACCAGTGATTGCTATCGGAAACCCGCTAGGCCTTCAATTTTCTGGATCCGTTACACAAGGAGTTGTCTCAGGAGTTAACCGTGTCATTCCTCAAGATTTGAATGGCGATGGAAATCCTGATTGGCAATCAGAAGTCATTCAAACAGATGCCGCAATTAACCCTGGCAATAGCGGGGGTGCTCTTGTTAATATTGATGGTGAATTAATAGGCATTAATTCCATGAAAATTGCCCAAGAAGCAGTTGAAGGCATTGGTCTTGCAATACCAATTAACATGGCTAGGCCCATTATTAATGACTTAGAACGATATGGTGAAGTTAGACGTCCGTATCTTGGAGTTAGTACACTATCATTAAGTGAGGTATCAGGGTATCATTTAAAAGAAACCCTTAAGTTACCGCATGATGTAGTAAACGGAGTCGCTGTTCTAAAAGTCGAGCCAGGTTCGCCAGCCGCTAAAGCTGGGTTGAAGGAATATGATGTGATTGTTGAGCTAGATCACAGCAAAGTAAGGGATATTGCGACACTTCGCAAACACCTCTACATTGAAAAAGAAATTGGCGATAAAATGAATGTAACGTTCTATCGTGATGGCAAAAAGAAATCCACAGAAGTAAAATTAACGCGTCAAATGAAGTAAAAGAAAAGTTATCCACAGGGGATAAACTCCTGTGGTTTTTTAATGAAAAGAATAGAGAAAGGAAGATAAATACATGAAGATATATTGCTGTTTAGAACACACGGAACTAGCGTTGGATGTAATGGTAGATGAGATTGAGCTAGCACCTGTTTTTGAAAAAATAGAAAATTCAACTGACAAAAAAAGCTGCGAATATTGTGACAATGAAGCTGTATATGTAGTAGGGAACTAATATTCTTATACAAAATGTGGATATAGCATGTGGATATGTGGATAATATCTGTGGATAAGGGATAAAGGAGAGGAGAATAGCCTGTGAATATCTCTATTATAACCATTGGGAAGTTAAAAGAAAAATACTTAAAACAAGGCATTGAAGAATATTTAAAGCGTTTATCAAGCTATGCAAAAGTAGAAATTATTGAGCTTGCAGATGAAAAAGCGCCCGAAAACTTAAGTGAATCTGAAATGGAACAGGTGAAACAAAAAGAAGGAGAACGCATCTTAGCGAAAATCTCAGATGATACTCACGTGATCGCATTAGCTATCAACGGAAAACAAAAATCTTCTGAGGAACTGGCAAAAGAAATCGATTCATTAGCTACTTACGGAAAAAGTAAAGTAGCGTTTGTCATTGGCGGATCGCTTGGCTTAAGCAGCGAAGTAATGAAACGTTCAAACGCAGCTCTTTCTTTTTCAAAAATGACCTTTCCTCATCAGCTTATGCGCCTAGTATTAGTAGAACAGATTTACCGAGCTTTTCGTATTATTCGAAATGAACCGTATCATAAATAGAACGTGTGGATATTTTTTCATTAAAAGCAGAGGCAGAAGGAAATGTGAAACCTTCTGCCTCTGCTTTTATCATATGTGGATAAATAGCACACGTCTATAAAAAGAACAATTGAGTTTGAGCAAACGAGCTCTTATTTAAGAAACAGAAAAACCTTCGTCTTCTTTCACTCCAGCTCTGTCTTTAAACTCATCAAGTAACGCACGCACTTCATCAGTCGTTTCCGTGCTCATCAGGAGATTTCTTAATTCACTTGCACCGCGGAACCCACGAACGTAAATTTTGAAAAAGCGTCGAAGCGGTTTGAAAGGGCGCGGCTCTAGCTCTTCAGAATATTTGTCATGAAGGTCTAGCTGCAGGCGAAGAAGTTCTAATAGCTCTTCGCTTGTGTGCTCTTTCTTTTCTTTTTCAAACGCAAACGGATTATGGAAAATTCCGCGTCCAATCATAATTCCATCAACGCCGTACTTCTCCGCAAGTTCAAGACCTTTCTGGCGGTCAGGAATATCACCGTTAATTGTTAGTAGCGTATGAGGCGCGATTTCGTCACGAAGCTTCTTAATCTCCGGAATTAACTCCCAGTGCGCGTCAACATCGCTCATTTCTTTTTTCGTACGAAGGTGAATAGAAAGGTTCACGATATCCTGTTCTAAAATGTGCTTCAGCCAGTCGTACCACTCATCAACTTGCGTATAGCCAAGACGAGTCTTTACGCTTACTGGAAGCCCTCCAGCTTTGGCTGCCTGGATAATCTCAGCCGCAGTATCTGGACGGCGAATCAAACCAGAACCTTTTCCGTTTCCTGCAACGTTCTGTACAGGGCAGCCCATATTAATATCAATGCCGCGAAAGCCCATTTCTGCCATGCCAATACTCATTTGACGGAAGTATTCAGGCTTATCTCCCCAAATATGCGCAACGATTGGCTGTTCATCATCTGTAAACGTCAAACGTCCTTTTACGCTATCTTTTCCTTTCGGATGGCAGTAGCTTTCCGTATTCGTAAACTCTGTAAAAAATACGTCAGGTCGCGCTGCTTCAGTCACAACATGGCGAAAAACGACATCCGTCACAGCTTCCATCGGTGCTAAAATAAAAAACGGACGCGGCAACTCATGCCAAAAATTATCTTTCATCTTATATCTAAACCCTTTCTTTTAGGGAAAACATCTTCCCAAAATTAAAAAGTGTAATTTCTCTTATCGGGTTGAATGCTAGTATAAACTTCAACCAATATATACTTTAATGGTATGGAACGAAAAGTGCAAGGGAACAAGACATTTTGTTTTGACGGAAAACCATACCATAAATAAAAAGTATTAAAAAGATCTCTAAGTCTAACTTTGACATTTTTTTAATTAACCAACCCTATTGATCCCTTCTTTCCGAACCTCTAAACTAAAACTAACAGTTTAATGGAAAAAGGTGGAGTCAATGAATAATCGGTTACTAGTCAATTCAAAAAACACCAGTCTCTTGCATGAGCTTGTAACGTCTTTAAAACAGTGTAAAAGCTTTTATTTTAGTGTGGCTTTTATTAATTTTAGCGGACTTCAGCTTCTTTTAGATCCTTTGAAGGAAGCGGCTAGTCGAGGCGTGGAAGGGCGTATTATTACATCAACTTATCTGAATTTTACAGAAGTGAAGGCATTAGAGAAAATTAAGAACTTTGATCATATTGACCTTAAAGTGTTTAGTGAAGTCGAAGAGAAGGGGTTTCATACGAAGGTTTATATTTTTGAGTATGAAAACGATTATAAAGTGATTATAGGTTCCGCGAATATAACGCAAAGCGCTTTAAAAAGCAATATTGAGTGGAATGTGGAAGTTGTGTCAAAGGGTGAGTCTCCTTTTGTTCAAGATGTACTAAAGGAATATGAGTATTTGTGGGAGATCAGTGATGATGCGACGAGCGAGTTTTTGACGGAGTACGAGAAATTTTTAGGTACTTTAAAAGAAGCGTCGTACAAGCCTCAGCAGGTATTCGAACGAAGTAACTATATTGTCCCGAATAAAATGCAGCAGCGAGCGATGGAAAACTTGAGACGCTTGCGTAGCTTTGGCGAAACAAAAGCGCTTGTAATTGCGGCTACGGGTACAGGGAAAACGTATATGTCAGCTTTTGACGTTCAGAAAGTTAAACCCAAAAGGCTGCTTTTTATTGTACACAGAGAAGAGATTTTAAAAAAAGCAAAAGAAACATTTGAAATACTGTTTGTTAATGAATCGATGACTTTTGGTCTTTTGACAGGGAATTCAAAGGATAAAGAGGCAGATTACATATTTGCGACGATTCAAACACTAACGAAATATTACAGTGAATTCGATCGAGACCAATTTGATTATATTATTTATGATGAAGCCCATCACGCAACGAGCCCATCTTATCAAAGGATAATGGAGTATTTCACCCCAGTCTTTATGCTAGGAATGACAGCTACACCGGAGCGAAGTGACAGCATGAACGTATTTGATCTGTTTGATAATAATGTTGGAATTGAAGTGAGACTTCATGAAGCGTTGGAAGATCAATTGGTGGTGCCGTTTCATTACTTTGGTATCACAGATATTGAAGGTGTAGATTTAAGCGATATAGATATTGATGATATTACAGAGGTTACCAAGCGTTTAAAAGTAAATGAGCGCGTTGATTTTATTATTGAAAAAATGGAGTTTTATGGTCATGATGGTCCAAAGCGTAAAGCGCTCGGATTCTGCGCAAGCGTTGAGCATGCAGAGTATATGGCAGAAGAGTTCAATAAGCGAGGCTATAAAAGTGAGGTTTTACATGGGAGTCACTCGATTCCTTATCGTCAAGCATATATTGAGCGTTTAGAAAACGAGGATGATGAACTAGAAGTTATTTTTTCTGTTGATATTTTTAATGAAGGTGTCGACATTCCATCAGTGAATTCGGTGTTAATGCTTCGCCCAACGAACTCTCCTATTGTATTTATACAGCAGCTAGGGCGCGGCTTGCGTAAGCATGAGAGTAAGTCATTTTTAACAGTGCTCGACTTTATAGGAAACCATAGCAAACTCTTTTTAGTTGCGCTCGCGTTAAACGGCAGCCGCTATTACGATAAAGAAAGCTTAAAAGTTGCCATCGCAACAGGGTTTCCAAGTATTCCAGGGGCAACGCATATTCAAATGGATGAGATTTCTCGCGCTCGCATTTTAGCTCAAATTGATCATGAAAACTTTAATTCCATGAAATATTTGAAAGAAGAATACAATGAATTTAAAAAGCTAAACCAAGGAAGAATTCCTTATTATTTGTTGGATTATTTAACATTTGACGGAGCACCAGATCCAATCAAGTTTATTAATAAAGAAAAATCGTATCTCCAGTTTGTAGCGAAGACTGAAAAAGACGACCAGCTCAAATCACTTTTATTGCATAAAGACTTTGAAAGTGCGCTAAAAGAGCTATCTAGCAAGCTGCCAATCAAGAGAGTTTACGAGTTTGTTATTTTAAAATATTTATTAAATCACAATCACATTTCATTGTCCCAGGCGAAGCAAGAAGTTTTAAAATATGTAGATAACGTTGAAGAAGATTCAGTACAACACGCATTCGAAGTGTTAAATCAAGACTACTACGACAGCGGTCAACTTCGTTCAAAGCTCAAGCTAATTGAGTTTACTGGAGAAGAAGCGGTAAAAACAGAGCGCTTTACCAATGTGCTGGATAATACACAGTTTAAGCAGTTCATTAAGGACGCGATTGATTATGGAATTTTCCGCTATGAAAAAGAGTTTGGAAAAGAAGATTATGGAATTCCACATTTAAAACTGTATGAACAATATACCATGATGGACCCCGCATTGTTATCAAACTATCGTAAAACGCATAGCTCATTCCGTGGTTCTGGCTTGTTAGTAAATGAAAAAGAGTTCTTTTTATTTATTGATCTTCATAAGGAAGAAGATATTAAAGAAAGTATTAACTATCAGGACAAGTTCATTGATAAGCGTACGTTCCACTGGCAAACACCAAACAGTACGGCACAGACGTCTGAGCGAGGAAAGAATATTATTTTTAATAAAGACAGAGGCATTCATCTACACTTATTTATACGAAAATACCGTGAAATTGACGGTAAGACCGAGCCGTTTATCTATATTGGAAAAGGAAACACGGTCGAGTATCATGGTGAAAAGCCAATCACAGTTATTTTAGAGCTTGAACACGAAGTGCCAAAGCTTTTGTATACGGAGTTTACTGAAAAAGTATGAAGGCGGGACAAAAGTAGTGTAGTTGAAGTGAAAAACGAACCATTAATCAAACTGTTTGATTAGTAGTTCGTTTTTTTGTTACGGTGAACGTAGATCTTATCTGTTTCGTTCCTTCTAGAAGTTGATTGGAGTGCAAGGCGAAGCCTTGCACTCCAATCAACTGCGGTGTCACAAGCGATTCACCTCGTGTATCCCATTTGTTCGTCGTTAGATGGAATTCATTTCGTTATGTCCCATCCTCATTTTTCTTTCACCAATAATTCAACTGCCGGAATATCTGCAGGAGCCCAAACAAGTGAAAGGAGATTTTCTTTGTTTAGCCAAAGTAGCTTTGCATGCTCGGTTGGTTGAGGGGTGCCTTCTATGATTTCTGCTTTAATTGCAATAAGTTCAATAATAAATGTTTCGTATTCGTGTACGTGTTCATTATGTAAATCAATCGTTTTTACTTTACAATGTAGCTCTTCTTCAATTTCTCTAACTAAAGCAGAGTAAATATCTTCGCCTTCTTCTACTTTACCACCAGGAAATTCCCATAAGTTCGCTAGTGACATATTATTGGAGCGCAAGGCACAAAGTACTTCTTCTTTTTCATTTTCGATTACTGCGGCAACGACTTTTACTTTTTTCTTCATTAGTCATCCTCCTTAAGTAGCTTTTTACTTTATCATAACATAGGAGAGTAGCGGGTTATATCCTAGGTGATTTGTTCATAGATCATAGTGGAATTATTCTATAATATATAAAATAAACATACTAAAACCACGTCTGTCACTCACAACAGACGTGGTTTCATTACGTATTAATGCTTTTTGTAAGGAGCGCCGTCCTTAGAAGGCAGTCCAGAAATGTATCCGACACCACCTGTTTCTTGAATGCCAATGCTTTCTTTCATTGCATTAGCTAACTCTTCTTTATCAACAGCGGTAATATTTTTGTCGCTGATGTCCTCGCCCGGGTGCTGATAGTTGCTTAGTACGTAGCGAGAGTTTTTAATGTTTTCTACTGCACGAAGTCCCGTTGCTTCTGCTCCCACTGGAACCGAAAGGATGCGTGATAGTTTTTTGGTTTTTACATTATAGGCCCATACAAAGTTGTTTGTGTGCAGTGAGCTGTCTTCTCCGATAAACAGTGTATTTAAGTCATTTGAATACGTAAGGTTATCAGGGTTGGCAATTTTATTTGGATCCGCTGTATTGCCGTATGCATCTGCTTTTTCTAGGTCTTGTCCAATCAATAGCCCTTCCATACTTGCAGGAACGTAGCGGCTGTTAATCTTGCCTTTTGCTTGGTCTTTTTGATGCGAGCCTAAGTTCAGCTGGTAGGTCACACCAGACTCTAATTTTGGAAGCTGAATATCATCTTGTACAGCACCAGGCTCTTTTAGCATGGCACTATTTTGGTAAGAAATAGCCATATACGCTTTTTTGTCTTTTTTATTAACCGTTAGTCCTTCCATCTTGTTGAATTCAGACGTGGCACCTAGAATCGCACCGTATCTGCGTGATTCTAAAAAGGCAGCTGCTTTTTCCATGCCAGGCTTTACTTTTAAATATTCAACTTTTTTACTTGCGGCGGTTTTGACTGCTTTAAATCCTTTTGTAGGCTGGTCGGCTGTTTCAAAAATATCACTGAATTTTGTGCCTTTGTCGATTATTGTTTTCACTTCATTGTCTGTTGCATGGCCAAGCTTAATCCACTGAAGGTCGCCTTTCCCTCCATTTTTTGTGCTCGTTTGTTTAAACTTTGCGGCATAAAGAGTTCCTGCTGAGAAGTCTTTTTCCTTATCTGCTACATACATAAACATCATGGTATTAGACCCATCGTCTCCAAAAAGAGCGGTTTTATTATCTGGAAGTACCTGCATCATTTCATGTGAAAAACGGCCTGTGCTGTAATGTTTTACGACAGACGCATCGCCGCTTTCATCCACTGAAATTTCTGGAATCCAGCCGTAGTAGTAAGGGTTTGCTTTTGACGTGTCACCGAAATAAAGCTTAGCGAAGTTCGTAACGTCTTTATAAGAGCTAGATGCAGGGTCTTCAAAAGCGCGTGCATCAGGCTCGTATTCTTCTGAACCGAGGTGAGTACCCCAATCCGTTGTAGAGCCATTACACGGCGTCCACAAACCATTTACATTAGAAAAATCAATTTTTTTGGCATGGTTGACGGTTAGTTTTCCTGTTTTATCATCTCGATCAACTTGTGTAAGCGTCATGGAAGCAGGAAGACCGGAAATCTCTTTTCCAGCATTATTAACAGATTCGTATTCATAATGTGAAATAATATAAGACTTACCGTTAATGGTAATAAAGCTGTTTGAATCCGGCGCGTCTGATACGTACGGTGATGGCTGATCAGGAACGCTTCGGTCAATAATTGGATCCCCGTTTGCATCGATTGGTGTACCTGCGGCGATTAATTCTCCTTTATTATCGACAATTTTATCTTTTGAAAGAAAGAGTTGGTTATAGTTAAGCGGCGTTTCTTCCACACTTCCATCTTTATACGTTACTTTTACAGAGGCCTCTGTATACGTTTTAATCATATTTTCAATCGTAGTAGGTGCTTTCATTGGCTGAAACTCGACGCTTTTGATTTGTTTTGGATGTTGAACTGGATGATGCTCTGCTGCAAAAGCAGAAGCGGCGCTAGAAGCTAAGAGAGTGAGAGATAGTCCAAGAGATACTCGTTTTTTCATGGTTGATAACCTCCAAATCGTATTCATACATTTATTAAATCATTTGATTGTTGAGGAAATATGAAGAGAAGCATTGGATTTGTTGAGCTGTTGTTAAGAACGTTGAACATTTAGATGACAAGTTTAACTAGAAGTTATTCAGCTATCTTTCAGAATTTGTTCAGATAGCATTCAGCTGGGCTTCATAGTGAATTCATGTTCCACTCTTACAATAAACACATAGCTAAAGAGGACAAGAAGCGCTTTGGCTCGTACAGCAAAAGTGAAAGGTATTTTAGCAGAAAAAAACGTTACTCCAATGGCGCTATTTTGATAAATGACCGCTGTTAAAACCTTTAGCTTGTGCTGTAAATACATTGGAAATTACGCGGAGGTATAATCATGATTGGAAAAGTATTAGCAGGAAAAGCAGTAGTAGCAAAAGCCGTGGGAGGTGCCACAATTGGAACAGCTATTGCTCTTGGTTCAATGACAAGTGCATTTGCTTCAGACGGTCAGCACATTACTTCAACAAAAGCGTCGGCTCATACTGAAGCGGCCACATATACACAAGCTCAAGCAAAAACAATTGCCTTAAAGAACTGCGGAGGAACGGTTCAATCGGTTTCTTTTGAAAATAACGCCTACACGTTTTTAATTCACGGAAAAGATAATCAAGACCATCATGTGAAAGTAAATGCACACAGCGGAAAAGTGGTAAAGGTTGAAAAACTATCTTTTTCTCAAAGTGAGGCACAAGCAGTAGCGGTGAAAAACTGTGGAGGAACGGTTAAGTCGGTAGGCTTCAACGATGGAGTGTATACGTTCTTAATTCATGGAAACGATAGCCGTGATCACCACGTAAAAGTCAATGCACAAAGTGGAAAAGTGATTCAAATTCAAAGCGCTGCATTTACAAAAGCACAGGTTCAATCAATTGCATTAAAAAATTGCAGTGGAACGATTCAATCGAGTTCATATGCAAATGATGTATACACATTTTTAATTCACGGGAAAGATAACAAAGATCACCATGTGAAAATAAACGCTGAAACGGGAAAAGTAATCAAAGTCGAAGCGGTAAAGTTTACGCAAGAACAAGCTAAACAAGCTGCTCTTCAACAGCACAAAGGAACGGTTCAATCTGTTTCATTCAGTGAACAAGCGTACACGTTTGTGATCAAAGGAACAGACAATATAAAACATACTGTAAAAATCAGCCCTCAAACAGGAAAAGTATGCTGATTTGATAAAAAAGACGATTGCTTCAAGGCAATCGTCTTTTTTATGTCAAGGGCAATACGATTTCAAAAGCAGTTCCTGCATTCAATTTGCTTTCTACACGTATTTTCCCCCCGTGCAGCTCTATAATAGATGCGCTAATGGCCAAGCCTAAGCCCGCTCCTCCATATGCCCGAGAGCGTGAAGCATCAGCTTTGTAAAATCGCTCAAATAAATGAGGAAGATGTTCTTGAGGAATACCATGACCGTTATCTTGTATTATTAACGAAAGTTCTTTCTCATTTATTTTTCCTATCACTTGAATAACTCCTGTAGTTGGATTTGTATGCTGTACGGCGTTGGAAAATAAGTTTAAAACAACTTGTTTAAATTGATCTTTGTTAATGTCTGATGGTAAACGGCTTGGAAAGTCGAATAAAACCTTTCTGTTCCCCGCCAATAGTATGAGTTGAGGTTTCATATCTAAAATCAACTCATCTACAAAACAGTATTCTTTTTGAAACGGTGGAAGTTGATCAAGCTGAGCAAGAAGCAGAAGATCCTGAATAAGTTTGTGCAGCCTTTTGGACTCTCCATACATGCTTTTTAATGCGTCGTTTAATTGTTCTGGATTACTGCTAGCCCCTCTTAATAAAACTTCTAAAAAGCCGTGAATAGATGTAAGCGGCGTTCGCAGTTCATGCGAAGCATCCGCAACAAAACGCCGCATTTGTTCTTTGGCTTCTGTTTCTGCTTTAAATGCTTTTTCAAGACGTTCAAGCATTTCATTAATAGAAAGAGAAAGGCGATCCATTTCGATTTGTCCTTGATTAACAGGCAAGCGGTCATGTAAGCTTCCGGCATTAATATGCTCTACTTTTTTAGTAGTAGTAAACAAAGGGACTAACGTCTGTTTTAAAACAGAAGAAAAAACAAAAAAAGCAATGGTCATTGCGGTAAGTGAAAGCATTAAAAAGATGAGCATTTGTCTGATTAAGAGGTCTCTTAATGATTCTGTGGGAGTATTAATTTGAATAACTCCCTGTATTTCTCCATCAAAGATAATGGGTTTTAAAACAATGACTTGCTCTTGATGACCATCCATTTTTTTTATGAGGCTCGTCGTGTTGTCCGGCTGTTTGCTGTTTTTCATTACTTGTTTGTATGCAGATGCAGAAAGCTTAGGGAAGTAAGAATGATGTGGATCCTTAGCCAGCCGTAAAAAGGTGCTTTTTTGATTGATAAAGGTAATATTAACGCCCGGGAAATAAACCATTGGTCTTGATGATTGTTTTACATTCTGGCTTGTTTCAATATCGTGCTTCCAGACATCATCGGGAATCAAGTGAATTTGGTCTTCGATGCTTCTAATTTTATTTGTGTAAATAAATTGCTTCATAAATACGTATTGAAAAACGCCTATCAGCATCAGTAAACTCAAAATAACGAGTAAACTTCTAGATAAAAGCTGAAGGCGAAGAGAGTTCAAATGAAAGAAACGTTTGTGCTTCATGAAATATCAATCCGGTACCCTACACCGCGAAGCGTTCGAATAACGGTTCGGCTATGGTCCTGTAGTTTTTCTCTCAGTGATCGAATGTATACTTCAACAATGTTTTCTTCTCCTCCAAAATCATATCCCCACACTCGATCTAAAATGGTGGATTTACTTAGTACGAGACCGTGATTAATAACTAAGAATTTTAAGAGTGCATATTCAGTAGGGGATAAATCAAGTATGTGATTAAGGTATTTAATTTCTTTGCGGCGGTCATCAATTTTAAATGGACCGATGGATACTTCGTCTAATAAGTTGGGAAATTGATTGCGGATTCTAGCTTGAATGCGCGCAAGAAGTTCTTCAAAACTGAAGGGTTTGACCATATAATCATCTGCTCCAATAGTCAGCCCCTTTACTCGATCGTCCACTTGATCTTTTGCTGTTAGCATGATGACAGCTATATTCCCCATTTTCTTTAACAAGCGGCATACTTCAAATCCATCCATTCCCGGAAGCATAACATCTACAATAGCGATATGAGGCTTGAATTCTTTGGCTATATTAATGCCTTCCATTCCGTCTTGGGCAGCTTTGATATCAAATCCTTCATTCGTTAACCCTAAAGATAAAAACTGTAAAATAGTTGGTTCGTCATCTATAAGCAAGACTTTAATTCCTTTTAGTTGATCCATCATGGTGAAAACTCCTTTGCTCCTCTACTTTCTATTATGCTTTTTTATCTGAAACAGCCCTGAATAATAGCTGAAAGCAAGCTGAAAAATAGTAGCTATTCTTATATCTTCAGCTAACTTTAAGCTTCTATTCGTCTTATTCTCAGAAATCTTTTGCATAATGAACGGCGTACTAGATAGAACGCCATAGACGGAAAGTCTAATGGTGAAAGAGGAGGAAATGTAAAGATGATTAAATGGGTAAAAGTATTGTCTACATCTGCTTTAGGAGCTGCAGTTGCATTTAGCTCTATTACAACGAGTCACGCTGCAGAGATGAAGACAGCGAAAGCAGAGACAACTGAACATGTCAGTATCTCGCAAGCTCAGGCAAATGGTATTGCTCTGCAAGATTGTAAAGGGACGGTCACATCTACGGAATTTAAGCAAGAATCAAGTGTGTATGTGATTACAATTGTAACGAATAACCTTGAGCAAAGAATCTTAGAAGTAAGCGCAAGCACTGGAAAAGTAGTGAAGAAGCAAGAAGTGAAGTTATGGACACAAAATCAAGTGAAAGAATCCATTTCTAAGCAGTATACAGGAGCGATTCAATCTATTACATTTAACAAAGAAACGCATGAATATACGTTAACTGTAGTAGATGGCAAAGTAGAATATACGCTAACCGTGGATGGTCTAACGGGGAAAGTCATTCATGAGAATAAAAAAGAGCTGCAGCTAATATCAGAGCAAAAAATAAAAGAAGCAATTGTTAAACAATATAGTGGTTACGTATATAGTCTAGAGTTTAAAGAATCCGCTAGTCAGTATGTAGCAGTGATTCTTAAAGATAGCACTCAATATACGGTAACGTTAGATGCTTTCACAGGAAAAGTAGTTAATACTTCTCAGCAAGCAGTGAAGCTATTAACGAGACAAGATGCAAAAGATCTTGCACTGGCTACATATGCAGGTAAGGTGAAAATGGTAGAATATGATCAAAACGCAGCGATTTTCACAGTAAAAATAATCAAAGATAATACGGAATACACCGTTACAATTGATGCGGTTTCGGGTGAAATCACACATGTAAAACATGATAAGCTTCAGCCGTTAACGGAGACCGCTGTAAAAGTTCTTGCTTTAAAACATCAAGAAGGAAAAGTAGAGCATATTGAGCTTATAACAGAAAACTCAATAACTGTATACGTGGTGACTTTAGTGAGCGGAAGCAAGCAGCAGACGCTTAAGTTCGATGCATATACTGGACAAGAGTGCTCATAATTTTTTATCTTAAAACATAAAACATACATTTCATTTTTCATTCATATCAAGCAGAGGGTGCTTCAAGGCATCCTCTGCTTTTCTATTTTGTAACTGGAAACATTACCGGTTATCTATGTTAAGATAAATGTAGATTATTCTCGTAAAATGGATAAAACTAGAATGAACTAAATTAAATAGATAGGGTGTACACATGAGAAAAGAAGTACAAGTTATAGCCAAAGAAGCTTTTATTAAAAAAGTGAATAAAGGTTATCCACTCATTGAAAAAGATGCGCTTGTTGATGGTCATAAACTGCAAGAAGAAGGCGTTATTATTAACTTAGTCACTCCAAAGAATCAATTCTTAGCCAAAGGCTATTATGGAAAACAAAACAAAGGCTACGGATGGATTCTGACGAAGAAGAAAAGTGAACAAATTGACGCGGCGTTTTTTGTACGAAAAATTCAGCGAGCTATTGCCTCTCGTCACGATTTTTATGCGTCTGAAGATACAACTGCTTTTCGTGTATTTAATAGTGAAGGTGACGGAATTGGCGGCTTAATCATTGATTATTATGACGGATATTACGTCACGAGTTGGTATAGTGAAGGAATTTATCAATTTAAAGAATACGTTATTGAAGCTTTAAAATCTGCGCCTAACTTTAAAGGGCTGTACCAGAAAAAACGTTTCAACGTAAAAGGGCAGTATATTGAAGAAGATGATTTTGTCACAGGAAATAAAGGTGAATTCCCTTTAATTGTAAGAGAAAATGGTATTCGTTTTGCCGTTTATTTAAATGACGGAGCGATGGTTGGGGTCTTTTTAGATCAGCGAGACGTCCGTAAAACGATTCGAGATAAATATGCAAAAGGAAAGACCGTTCTAAACATGTTTTCGTATACAGGCGCATTTTCAGTGGCGGCCGCTCTTGGAGGAGCTGCGAAAACAACAAGTGTCGACTTGGCCAATCGCAGCCTGGCAAAAACAATTGAGCAATTTAGTGTAAATGGAATTGATCACGAAGCACAGGACATTATTGTGGAAGATGTTTTTAAGTATTTTAAATATGCGGTTAAGAAGAATATGACGTTCGATCTTGTGGTGCTAGATCCGCCGAGCTTTGCTAAATCGAAAAAGCATACGTTCAGCGCGGCAAAAGACTACAAAGATTTATTAAAAGAAGCCATTGCTCTTACAAAGCCAAATGGTGTCATTGTAGCTTCGACGAATGCAAGTAATTTTGATATGAAAAAATTTCATTCGTTTATTGAAAAAGCTTTTAACGAAAAAGGGGAACGTTACAAAATGATGGAGCAGTTCTCTCTTCCAGCTGATTTTAAAACAATAAAAGAATTTAAGTCAGGTGATTATCTCAAAGTCGTGTTTATTCAAAAGGTAAATCGTTAAATGCAAGGCTGCATGATGAACTCATGCAGCTTATTTATTTTGATGAAATAACGCTTACAAGCTATTTTGAAGGGAATAAAATGAAGGTGAAAGATAAAAATTGTCAATATGTATGATAAAATAATAAAGGAATTATGCTCAACACTTCACAAATTTACAATATCATCCTTATAAAACGTATTTTTACAATTATTTTATTTTAAATGGGACAAGTATTGGGTACGAAGGGGAAAGAGCATACTACTACTATTAATATTTAAAAACATGAAAGGAGAAAGATTATGGCTGAAACAACTAAAAAGCCTGCCGGCGAAGTGAAGTTTATTCCTTTATTAATTTGTCTGGCAATCGGACTTGTTTTATGGTTTATTACACCTCCGTCCGGACTTGATGTGAAGGCTTGGCACTTATTCGCTATTTTTGTGGCTACTATCGTAGGTCTTATCATTAAACCATTGCCATTAGGCAGTGTAGCTATTTTATCTTTAACCATTATTGTATTAACTAATACATTAACACTTGAACAATCGCTCAGCGGTTTTCAAAATACGACGATTTGGTTGATCGTTATTGCATTCTTTATTTCTAGAGGTTTTATTAAGACTGGTCTAGGAACAAGGGTTGCCTATATCTTTGTTCGTTTGTTCGGTAAAAAGACGTTGGGACTATCGTATTCTCTTATCGTAAGTGATTTACTTTTATCACCTGCAATGCCGTCTAATACAGCACGAGCTGGAGGAATTATTCTTCCAATCATTCGTTCTTTATCTGAAACATACGGATCGAGAACTGGAGACGGTACGGAGCGCAGAGTTGGTGCTTTCTTAACAAAAGTATCGTTTCAAGGAGATATGATTACATCGGCTATGTTCGTAACGGCAATGGCGGCCAATCCTCTTGCTGTTAAAATGACGGAACAAATTACAGGAAAGACTATTTCATGGGTTGGATGGGCAGCGGCTGCAATCGTACCTGGAATTATTAGTTTAATTGTTATTCCGCTCGTTATTTATAAGCTGTATCCGCCAGAATTAAAAGAAACGCCGGAAGCATCTGAAATTGCAGCAAAAAAACTAAATGAAATGGGTCCGCTAAAGAAAGAAGAATGGTACATGATTGGCGTATTTTTACTTCTTCTTGTGCTGTGGATTTTTGGCGCTAATTTAAATATTAATGCAACAACAACTGCTTTTATTGGTCTATGTGCGCTGCTTTTAACGCAAGTGTTAAGCTGGTCGGACATCAAAAAAGAACAGGGAGCATGGGATACATTAGTCTGGTTTGCTGTTTTGGTTATGATGGCAACTTTCTTAAATGATCTAGGCATGATTCCTTGGTTCAGTGATCTGATGAAAGGCACTGTTAGTCATATGTCTTGGATGACGGCGTTGATTGTACTAGCTATTGCATATTTTTATTCTCACTACTTTTTTGCGAGTAACACGGCTCACGTCAGCGCTATGTACGCAGCATTTTTATCTGTCATCGTGGCCGCTGGTGCGCCTCCGTTACTGTCAGCATTAATTTTAGCGTTCTTTAGCAATTTATTTGGCTGTTTAACTCACTACGGCAGTGGACCGGCACCGGTGTTCTTCGGTAGTGGATATGTAACGCAGCAAAAATGGTGGTCGCTCGGCTTTTTAATTTCAATTATTCATATTATCATTTGGATTGGAATTGGCGGCTTGTGGTGGAAACTGCTAGGTCTATGGTAAAAAAACAGTGGCGCAGGCCACTGTTTTTTTTATGCTTCAGCCCAAACGGATACAGAGCCGCCATTTACAGGGAAGTGTCCGTAGCCGTCTTCTTCAATCACAACTTGGTCTTCTCGGTTATTTGTGAAGTCGATCCACGTTTGTCCCCTTCGGTGTTCGCCGACGAACATTCTCTTTTCGCCGTCTTCGCCGTTTGACATCACCACAGCGCATCCAGACTTCTCAAATTCCTCTACACCATGCCTTACCCATCCAATGGTATTCGGGTGATCAAAATAATCGTCTTGCTGTCCGTATGCTTTGTCATAGCGTACGTGCAAGAGAGCAGAAATATCTTTTTCTTTTCCCTCAATTGGATGCTCTCCGCCTATCCCAAAATAGTCTCCGTAAAATACACAAGGATAGCCGTCTTCACGAAGTAAAATTAGAGCGTAAGCACTTTGTTTGAACCAATCTTCTACCCAAGATTCTAAAGATTCATTTGGCTGAGAGTCATGGTTATCTACAAATGTGACAACATTCAACGGATGAGTCTTAACCAATGTATCATCAAAAATTGTGGTTAAATCAAAATCTCTTCCTTGCTGAGAGGCTTCATGCAGTTTGTAATGCAGCGATACGTCAAACAAATCAATTTGATAATCAATAACGTCTAAAAATTCCTGACAGGCTGTTAATTCTGGATTCCAAAACTCTCCCACAAAATAAAATGGCTTTTCTTGAGAAGAGGACAATTCGTGAGCAAACTCTTTAATAAAATCATGGTTAATATGTTTAATGGCGTCTAATCGGTAACCGTCGCACTGCAGGGTGTCTGCTAACCATTTTCCCCATTTGATCATTTCTTCTCGAACTTCAGGGTGGTCGTAATCAATATTCGCAAACATTAAATAATCGTAGTTGCCAAACTCTTGATCAACATTTTCGTTCCAGCTTTTGTTTTCCCCGGCAATACGAAACACACCTTCTTTTCCGTTTTTATCATCGTAATCAGTGCCATTAAAATGATTAAAGTTCCATTTGAAAGAAGAATATTGATCGCCGCGCCCTTCAAATGTAAACTTTGTCCACCCTTCAATTTCAAAGGGTTCAGAAATCTCTTCTGTTCGGTTCATGGGGTCTACTTCAATGACGTGGAAGGTTTCTTTTTCATCCGCTGCAGCTTTATGATTCATCACAATATCAACATAGACATTAATTCCGTGATTATGACAGGCATCAATTGCTTCATGCAGCTCTTGCTTGGTTCCATACTTTGTACGAACGGTTCCTTTTTGATCAAACTCGCCAAGATCATATAAGTCGTAAACGCCGTAGCCATTATCCTCTGATGAAACACCTTTTGTAACCGGGGGAATCCACACGGAATCAATTCCTTGTTCTTTTAGTTGAGGAGCGAGCTCTTTGAGGCGTTTCCAATGCTCGCCATCAGCTGGCACATGCCATTCGAAAAATTGCATAATTGTATGATTCCGTTCCAAGTTAAATCATCCTCCTTTTAAATAAAAAGATATAATCGCTCACGGATAGTTCTTTAGAATCAAATGAGGAATTGATTATATTTTTTCTTTTAACGTTCCTGTTATCCCTATTCCTTAAACCTTTTTCAATATATGTCGCTTAAGAAAATCTTAAAATTTTCTCTTCTTTTTTCTTAAAAAATGCAGTTTACAATAAAACCCATAGACGAAATGACCCATGACATACTTTTGAAAGGAGACTGAGAAAGCAATGGACGAATATGTAGTTTTAGTTGTAAACAATGAGCTGTTTGAACGATTTAAAAGAGGGGACGCCTCAAGACAAACCGATGGCTCTGGACTTGGTTTAGCTATTGCTAAGTCAATTATTGATTTGCACGGAGGAGAATTGAATATTGAAATTGACGGAGATTTATTTAAAGTAACGATTACTCTTTAATGTGAGTGAATATAAACAGCATATCTAGTAAAAAAGAGAAGCAACCTCATTATGCTGGTTGCTTCTCTTTTTTTAGCGTTCGTAATTTTATTCCGCAACCGCAAAGTGTACTGCTTTAGTACTTTTATTTCTCTATGACACTGATTACATCTTATTTCTTGTCCAATCATTTCTTCATCCCTTCCTCTTTTTACAAGAATTTAAATAAGTATCCATAAAATATGGATACTTATTTAGTGATAAAATGTTAAACTAATTGAGAATAAACGAAAATCTACAATGAGAAAAACACCTTTATTTTCTCATTAGGAAAACTGATATCTTTATTTTACTTGCTGCGGAACAGACAATCCTAAACCGTCTGCAACGCGTGTTCCATACTCTGGATCCGCTTTGTAGAAGTGCTGAATTTGACGCAGTTTAATCTCTTCTTTTTCTACAGGCTTCATAGCTTCAACGATGTTTGCAACTAGTCGTGTACGCTCGTCTTCGCTTAGAAGGCGGTATAAGTCACCTGCTTGCGTGTAATGGTCGTTATGATCATATGCAACACTATCGGCAACGCCTGAAACAGGGTATGCCGCTTGTTTATTTTCATGAGATTCTGTCGGACCGCCAAAGCTGTTTGGCTCATAGTAAACAGAACGGCCGCCGTTATCGTCAAAGCGCATTTGACCATCACGCTGATAGTTATTTACTTCATTGCGCGGACGGTTAATAGGTAGCGCTTGATGGTTAGCACCCACGCGGTAGCGATGTGCATCGCTGTATGCGAATAGTCGACCTTGCAACATTTTATCAGGTGATACGTCAATTCCCGGTACAAGCGTTCCAGGTGAGAATGTAGCTTGCTCCACTTCGGCAAAATAATTTTCTGGATTTCGGTCCAAGACCATGCGACCTACTTCAATTAACGGATAGTCTTTTTGTGACCAAACCTTTGTTACGTCAAACGGATCAAAGCGGTACGTATCAGCGTCTTCTAATGGCATAATTTGAACGTACAGCTTCCATGAAGGGAAATCGCCTTTTTCAATGGCATTAAATAGATCTTCAGTATGATAATCTGGATTTTCACCAGCTAGCTTTGCGGCTACGTCTGGAGACAGATTTTTCACGCCTTGCTCTGTTTTAAAGTGATATTTTACCCAAACGCCATCTCCTTCGGCATTAACCCATTTAAATGTATGGCTGCCAAATCCATGCATATGGCGTAACGTTGCCGGGATACCGCGATCAGACATTAAAATAGAAACTTGATGCAAAGATTCAGGAGATAAAGACCAGAAATCCCACACGGCCGTCGGGTTTTTCAAATGCGTGCGTGGATCGCGTTTTTGTGTATGAATAAAATCGGGAAATTTAATCGCATCTCGGATGAAAAATACAGGTGTATTATTTCCGACTAAGTCGTAGTTGCCTTCTTCTGTATAAAATTTAACAGCAAATCCGCGAGGGTCGCGAACGGTATCTGCTGAGCCGTTTTCACCAGCTACTGTTGAAAAGCGAACAAATAGAGGTGTTCGTTTTCCTACTTCAGAAAGGAAAGCTGCTTTTGTATAGGCTGAAACATTGTTTGTCACTTCAAAATAACCGTGGGCACCGGCGCCTTTTGCGTGTACGACGCGTTCAGGAACACGCTCTCGGTTAAAATGGGCTAATTTCTCTAAAAGGTGAACATCTTGAATTAAAGTAGGTCCGCGTGAACCAGCGGTCATCGAATTTTGATTATCTCCAACCGGAGATCCCCAACTAGTCGTTAAGTTATTCTTGTTTGTTGTCATCTTAGAACCACCTCTTATTTGAATTTTATTATGTTAGAAATAATAATAACATTTTTAAATAAAAAATCAATACTAAATTATAATTATTATAATTTAAAGTGTTAATTTTGAGATGTAGTCAGTGGGGGTTATAAGCATGTGAAGTGTACGAACTATTTTAAAAATTTTCTGTATAGTATATTTAGTTTAATAATAAAAATGCCTGGTGTGCAATTATTTTGACCGGCTATTACCATATCAAAAACACGCTTGCTTATATAAGCAAGCGTGTTCGGTTTATATATTTTGTGATAAGTTTGCTTTCGCCGCTAGTTCAGCCTGAGGCGTGCGCCAAAGCTGCGTCCATTTTTGAATCGCGGCAATCATAATAATGAGACCGAGTATAAGCATGATGATTGAAAGAGTCGCATTTAATATGCTGTAACCTGCCGCAGCTTCATTTAAATACACATTCTTAACCATCCAATAACCCGCGTAGTTAACCGTTACGTAAAGGTAGGCTAGTGGAATAAGACAAGTAAGCATATAGGAGCGCTTATCTGCAATTCTAAGAATAACGGTTGCACCAATAATTAAACCAATGGATGCCATTAACTGATTCGATACGCCGAACAGCGCCCAAACTGAGCCAATATCTCCTGAGAACAATAAGTATCCCCACATAAAACAGGCTAGGGCACTTGCAAAAATGGACCCAGGAAGCCAGTCTACTCGCTTCAATGGCTTATAAAATTCACCGAAAAAGTCTTGAATTAAATAGCGGGAAACGCGTGTACCCGCGTCGATAGCAGTCAAAATAAACACTGCTTCAAACATAATAACGAATTGAAAAAAGTAAGAAGACAGGTGGCTGAACCAAGGAATTTCCGTGAAAATATACGTCATTCCTACAGCCAGTGTAACAGCGCCGCCTGTACGGCCTTCTAAGTTTAGGCCAATTTCTTGGCTAAGCTGAGGAAGAGCCGTTACGTTCATGCCAAGCGTTTTGAATACTTCAGGTGTAGAGTTGATTGCAAAATAGTCTCCAGGATGTAAAGCAGTTGCGGCAATTAATGCCATAATTCCTACTAAGCATTCGACTAACATCGCGCCGAAGCCTACAACTTTAATGTCACTCCAACGATCGAGCATCTTAGGGGTTGTTCCTGAACCAACAAATGCATGGAAGCCAGAAATAGCACCGCAGGCGATCGTAATGGAAATAAACGGCCACACAGGTCCTGCTAAAATAGGGCCGCCTCCGTGAATAAATTCAGTAACTGCAGGAAATGGAATTGCTGGATTTACGAAAAACACGCCTACAATCAGCGCGATAAAGACACCAATTTTCATAAAGCTGCTTAAGTAATCTCGAGGTGCTAAAAGCAGCCAAACGGGCAAGGCCGCTGCAAAAAATGCATAAACGGGAAGAATAATTGAAAGTGTTTTAATATCTAGCGTTAAAAAATCTCCTAAAGCTGTTCCTTGAATATAAGGACCGCTAAATACGGCGAGTAAAATTAAAATGAAGCCGACGGTAGAAGCCGCTTTTAAATTACCTGTTTTTTTGTGGTAAATACCTACCCCCATTGCGATCGGAATGGTAATTCCAACAGCGAATGTACCCCAAGGATTTTTCTCAAGGGCGTGTAACACGACCATAGATAAACCGGCCATTGTAATGGTAATGATAAAAAGCATAGCTAAACCTGTACAAAAACCAGCGACGGGTCCTAGCTCTTTTTTAGCCACTTCTGAAAGCGACTGGCCTTTTTGGCGCATAGATGCAAATAACACAACTGCATCGTGAACGGCTCCTCCGATTACAGCTCCGATTAAAAGCCAGAGCAGTCCGGGCAAATAGCCAAACTGAGCTGCTAAAATAGGTCCAACAAGCGGACCCGCAGCTGCAATAGCTGCAAAGTGATGACCAAATGTTACCCATCGATTGGTTGGCACGTAATCTTTTCCATCTTCAAGCTCATGTGCCGGCGTTTTTTGCGCATCGTTTAGTTTCAAGACCTTAACAGCCATGAATGTTCCATAAAGCCGATACGCAATCATTAAAATACAGATAGATCCAATAACAATCGTAACCGCATTCATTACAAATCCCCCTATCCCTTAGTTGTCTGATGTTTGTACTACTACACAACGTTATGTAATTGTGTGTTCCCCTTACAACTTTCATTATAAAAGAAGAAAGCGCTTTTATCACCAGTTTTCCCCTTAATTATTTAAAAAATTAGAAAGTTCAAATTCCCTTTGAAAAACTATAAGACTTTTCACATAATCTCTGCTATAATTTTTAAAAAAATTAGTACGCATTTAGGTGTTTTTAGTTAGGGAGATGAAATGAGTGAACCATCGTCAAGAGTTACAAAATAGCAAGCGTATCGTAGTCAAAGTAGGGACATCTACGTTGACCTATGATAACGGAGATATTAACCTAGCACGCATTGAAAAACTAGCGCGTGTGTTATCTGATTTAATGAATGCAGGAAAAGAAGTTGTGCTTGTTACATCAGGTGCCGTTCAAGTGGGAGTAAAAAAACTAAAGTTAAAAGAAAAGCCAACTTCTATTCGAGAAAAACAAGCAGCAGCCTCTGTCGGGCAGTGTGAGCTTATGCATATCTATAGTAAATTCTTTGGTGAGTATAGTCACATTGTTGGTCAAGTACTGTTAACAAAAGATGTAATCGAAGATGAACATGTGCGCAATAACGTTGTGAACACGTTTGAAAAATTAATTGAAGACAAAGTGATTCCTATTGTGAATGAAAACGATACAGTTGCCATCGATGAGATTGAAAACATCGTGCGTTTTGGAGATAACGATAATTTATCCGCCATTGTTTCAGTTTTGATTCACGCAGATTTACTTGTTATTTTATCTGATATTGACGGTTTCTTTGATTCAGATCCCACAAAAAACCCTAACTCTAAATTAATGAAAGTAATAGATGGCATCACGCCGGAGCTTGAGAATTTTGCTGGAGATAGTGGAACTGACGTTGGAACAGGCGGAATGGTCACAAAGCTGACCGCTGCTAAAACAGCTACAAGTGCAGGCGTGAGCTTAATCCTAGCAAATGGGAAAGAACCAAGTATTTTGCGAGATATTATTGAAGGCCAAGAAATTGGAACGTTATTCTTAAAACAAGCTGAAGGAGTAATGAAATGAGTGAATTGCAGCTTAAAGGAAAGCAGGCAAAAGAAGCCTCTTATTTCTTAGGAAATGTAACGAGCGAACAAAAACAGCAGGCACTTTATAAAATGGCGGCTGCTCTATTGGATCAACAAGAAACGATTTTAAAAGCAAATAAATTAGACGTAGAAAAAGCCGTTCAAAAAAGCACGTCAAAAGCGATGTTGGATCGCCTATCTTTAAATGAAGAGCGGATTCATGGAATGGCAGACGGCCTGCGCCAAGTAGCTGCGCTTGCAGATCCGGTAGGAGAAGTGCTGTCTATGGCTAAACGACCAAATGGCTTACAAATTGGGCAGCAGCGTGTACCTATTGGTGTCATAGGAATTATTTATGAAGCGCGTCCAAACGTTACATGTGATGCAGCAGGCCTATGCTTAAAAGCAGGAAATGCGGTTATTTTGCGCGGAGGCAGTGAGGCATTTTATTCGAATCAAGCGATTGTTTCTGTGTTATCTCAAGCTGCGGCAAGTGCAGGGTTGCCTGAGCATAGCGTACAGCTTATTGAAGATACGTCGAGAGAAACAGCACTGGACTTAATGAAGCTAAATGAATATATCGATGTATTAATTCCTCGAGGCGGTGCTGGCTTAATTGAAGCGGTGGTAAAAAATGCAACGGTTCCTGTTATTGAGACAGGAACCGGGAACTGCCACATTTATGTTGATGAAGAATATGACCGTGACATGGCAGCCAGTATTGTCATTAATGCAAAAACATCTCGTCCAGCGGTGTGCAACTCAGCCGAAAAGCTGATTATTCATCAGGGAGCGGCTCATGAATTTTTGCCGATTATTGTTCAAGCGCTACGAGAGAAAGATGTAGAAGTACGCGGTGATGAACGTGCGCTCACAATCGTTCCAGATCTTGTTCCAGCAGGGGATGAGGATTGGAAGAAAGAATATTTGGATTTCATCATGGCAGTTAAAATCGTAGATGATATCGATGAAGCGATTTCCCATATTAATGTTCATAGTTCACATCATTCTGAAGCGATTGTAACAACAAATTATGCTCATGCTCAGCGTTTTTTACAGCGCGTTAATTCAGCTGCTGTTTATGTGAATGCTTCGACGAGGTTTACGGACGGAGAAGAGTTTGGTTTCGGGGCAGAAATCGGAATTAGTACACAAAAGCTTCATGCGCGTGGACCAATGGGATTAAAGGAATTAACAACATTAAAATATATTATTTACGGAGATGGACAAATTCGATAAAAAGAAGAGGCTGGGACGAAAGTATTTTAGACAAAGTAAAACCGAACCATTGATCAAAATTTTTGATTAGTGGTTCGTTTTTTTTGTTAGGGTGAACATAGTTTTCATCTGTTTAAATTCTTCTAGTAGTTGATTGGAGGGCGAGATGAAGACTCCCGCGGAAAGCGAAGTCTTGCACGGAAATCAACTACGGTGTCATAAGCCATTTAGCTCATGTATCCCGTTTGTTTTTCTTTAGATTGGATTCATTTAGTTATACCCCAACCTCTTCCCTTACTTCCATATATGTTCAATTTCTTCAAGTGACTTTCCTTTTGTTTCTGGCACCCACTTCCATATAAACAAAAATGAAGCGATACACATAATCATAAAAGATAAAAAGGTAAAAGATCCTCCAGCTTTGTTCCAAAGAATAGGAAAAAACTGAGACACAAACCAATTAGCTATCCACAAGAAAAAGGTAGAAATAGACATTGCATAGCCTCTCGCATGATTAGGAAAAATTTCAGAAATCACAACCCATACAACAGGTCCCATAGAAATATTAAAAAGAAATAAATAAAAAACAATAAGTAAACTAGTAGTCAAGCCTTCAGTACCCTGTGAATGAAATCCAAAAGAAACGAGAAGCTGCGTAACGGCCATACCGGCTGTGCCAATAAGTAATAAAGCTTTGCGGCCAATCCGGTCGATAAGCCACATGGAACAAAGAACGCCTAAAAAGGCAGCTACACCAATCATAGACGTAACAAGGAGCGATAAATCTCCTCTAGCTCCAGCTGCTTCAAAAACTTGCGGGGCGTAATAAATAATGGCATTGATTCCGACAAGCTGTTGAAAGGCTGCAAGTAGAATACCAATAAGCAACGCTTTTCGAAGGCCTGCCTCTTTAAAAAGCGAAAGAGAAGCCGGTTGATTTTCTTTTAACGATTGCTCAATATGATACAGCTCTTGGCGTGCAATGTGTGTACCATTGATTTTAATTAAAATGTCCATAGCTTCTACAGTGCGGTTTGCTTTTACTAGCCACCTCGGACTTTCAGGAACAGGAGAAAGGATAAGAAGAAATAAAAGAGCTGGAATCCCAGAAGCACCGATAATGTAGCGCCATCCTGTGGAATTCTGCCATGCGTCTTTCCCAATAGATAAAATGTAGTCATTTACAAAATAGACAGAAACAATCCCAACGGCAACAGCAAATTGATAAAGAGAGCCTAAGCGGCCGCGCATGTGCGGAGGGGCTATTTCAGAAATATAGGTAATAGAAAGAACGGAGGCCATACCAATGCCTAGCCCTCCAATAATTCGAGAAATAATCACAAAAGAGATGGCTGAAGATAGCGCTTGCATAATTGCGGATACGATAAATAAAGAAGCTGCTAAAAGCAAGATACCTTTTCTACCGAATCGATCACTCAGTTTTCCTGAAGAAAGTACCCCAACGGCACCCCCGAGCAGCAAACTAGATACAACAAAACCTACCATCGTTGGACTGAGATTAAAATGCACTTCCATCAATCCAATAGCCCCTGAAATGACGGCTGTGTCATAGCCGTAAAGTAACCCTCCAAAAGCAGCTGCACATGAAATGAAAATAACAAAAAATAGATTTCCTTTTTGCTCCTTATACTCGTCAGAAGTTACTTTTACTATCCCCATATAAATTCCTCCTTTGAATCGCGTTCACTATTTTAATTTAAAAAACGTTATACGTAAAACGTTTTCATAAAAGATGTTTTTATGTTAAACTAAAAATTGTAAATAATCAAACTATTTTTTAGCTTTTATATGAATTATGTACGTTTTGTTATCAATCAATAGGGAAGAAAAAGTAAGGGGGAAGAGAAATATGGCGTTTATTCAATGTGATTTTTTTTCAGAAGTATTGCAAATAAGTACTTCAATGAACGTTTTGATACCGCAGCAAACAAAATCTCAGATTGGTTTACAAACCAATACAAGAAGTGAGAAACACCCTACGCTCTATTTATTACACGGTCTTTCTGATGATCATACGATATGGATGAGAAGAACTTCGATTGAACGCTACGCATCAGAATTAGGACTTGCAGTTGTAATGCCAAATGTAGATCGCAGCTTTTATAGAGATATGGCTTATGGAAAGAAGTATTGGACGTTTGTAACAGAAGAACTTCCTCAATTGGCTAGGTCATTCTTTCCGTTATCGGAAAAAAGAGAAGATAATTTTGTGGCTGGTCTTTCTATGGGAGGGTACGGCGCTTTAAAATGGGCGTTTCGCAAACCACATCAATTTTCTGCAGCTGCCAGTTTATCAGGAGTGATGGACATTGAAGGGCTTGGAGAGCGAGGGGAAGTTCAGTTCCTAGATTATCCTTTGATTTTTGGCATCCCGCCTGTTATTAGACCTGAGGATGATCTTTTCTGGCTGCTTGAAAATCGCCGGCGCTATGGAGAAGTGACTCCGCGTATTTATCAATGCTGTGGAACGGAAGATTTTTTATATCAGGAAAATAAACGTTTTTCCGAGCGATGTAAGCAAGAGCCTATTTGTTTTACATATGAAGAAGGAAAAGGAAGTCACGACTGGGCATATTGGGATCAAAAAATTCAAGATGTGTTAAAGTGGCTGTTTAGTGAAAAGTAGGGAAGGTAGTTTTGGGTGGTTCCGACTTCTAGTAGTATAATAAAGAAAAATGTTTACTTGGTCGATAGACTAAAAGGAAATAGGAGTCGGTACGAATGGGGAGAAAAAAAGTCACGATTACAGAAGTAGCAAAAGAAGCGGGTGTTTCATTAGCTACGGTATCAAGAATCTTCAATAATAAAGACGGTAAAATTAAAATCAGTGAAAAAACAAAACAAAAAGTACTAAAAGCAGCAGCTCATTTAGGGTATCAGACAAATCCATTTGCGGCAGCTCTGCGGGCCCAAAAAACAGGGATTATCGGGATATTAATTAGAGATTTAAAAGACCCATTTTTAATCGAGCTGTTAAAAAAGGTACAGCAGCAAGTTCAAAGTCGAGGGATGGACGTTCTTATTGGACATACGGATTACCAAGAAACAACGGCTGAGCGTCAATTAAATGTGATGATGAATCATTGGTTTGATGGAGTCATTTTATTAGATTATGTAGCCGCTCCGCATCCGTTTGTAGACGTATTAAAACAATATCAAACGCCTTACGTTTCTCTTACAGGAGACGGCTCTTCTGCACTTTGGCCAATTGTACATGTAGATGATGCGGTGGGAATGCAATTAGCTGTTGCTCACTTAACGGACCTTGGCCATAAGAATATCGGGTTCGTTGGAAAAGCTGTAAGCGGAGTCGAGCACCGTCTGTCTCTTTTTTATCAGTATGTACCGTCAGCAAACGCAAAGTTTGTGAAAGAAGATATGAATAACTCAGATGAACTATATCAGTTTATAAATGAGCTAGCTCATCATCCAGAGCCCCCAACTGCGCTTATTTGTGCTACGGATTACATTGCTCTGAAAGTGATACACTGTGCGTGGCAAAACGGACTTCACGTTCCAGCGGATTTGTCTGTTATAGGGTTTGATGATATTACAGAAGCTAGTGAAGCGCAACCTCCGCTAACAACCATCCGTCAACCGATGGAAAAAATGGCTGAAAAAGCAGTAAACCTCTTACTTCAGCAAATTCAGGATCAGCAAGAAATAGATCAGGTACAGTATAAAATGGCACCTGTATTAGTAGAGCGTGAGACCACAAAACGTATGAATTGATAAGGAATGTATATACTATTCCTGAAAGTGTGAGACAAAAAGTCCACACTTTTTTGCATTAACCATTGCGTCCACTTCCCTCTTTCTTATACACTGTATGCTGTAGGGGAAAAAACCAAGCTTTAATATGTTTGGAGCGATTTGATGACACAACAAAAATTAGATAAATATGAAATTATGGACGTTAGCTTACTAGCAGGTAAAATTATGTTAGAAAGCGGAGCAGAAACGTATCGAGTAGAAGACACAATGATGCGGATTGCAGCGTCTTATGGTATAAAAAAATCCCACAGCTATGTGACGCCAACAGGGATTATGTTTTCACTTGAAACGAAAGAACCGACGAAAACGAAGTTAATTCGTATTTCCGAACGAACGACGGATTTAAAAAAAGTAACTATGGTAAATAGCGTCTCAAGAACCATCAGTCAAGGAAACATCTCCTTGGAGGAAGCGTATGAAATGCTACAAGAAATTGAAGCAACGAACGTAGCTTTTCCACTATGGGTTCAACTTGCAGCTGCATCCATTTCTAGCGGATGCTTTTTAATCATGTTTCAAGGTTTATGGACGGACTTTATTCCAGCGATGTTTTCAGGAGGTCTCGGATTTTTAACCGTGGTGTATTTCCACCGTCTTATTCCGATTCGCTTTTTTGCTGAGTTTACCGCTTCGTTAGTTATTGGACTTTTATCAGCTCTTTTAGTCGCTTCAGGACTAGGAACGCAAATTGATAAAATTATTATTGGATCCGTTATGCCTCTCGTTCCTGGGTTATCGATTACCAATGCAGTGCGAGATTTAATGGCGGGACATTTACTGTCTGGATTATCAAAAGGAGCAGAAGCGTTTCTGACGGCATTTGCTATTGGTGCAGGTATTGCCATTGTATTTACGCTTCTATAGAAGGGAGGCATCATATGCATATCGTAGAGCAGATAATTACAAGTTTTATTGCTTCAGCAGCGTTTGGGATTATTTTTAATGTTCCACGTGAATCATTATTAAAAAGTGGCTTTGTCGGAATGATTGGCTGGCTCATTTACTATTTGCTAACGTTCTATGGTGTAGATGAAATTCCAAGCACTGTAGCATCGGCCTTTTTTATTGCTATTATTAGTCAAATTTACGCAAAAATTTATCGTACGCCGATCATTATTTTCACCGTAGCAGGTATTATTCCGCTCGTTCCAGGGGGAACAGCATACGATGCCATGCGTAACTTTGTAGAAAATAATTATAATGAAGCGATTAGTCTTGCAGCAAAAGCCTTTATGATTTCAGGTTCAATTGCCATTGGTATTGTATTTTCTGAAGTCATTAACCAAATCATTCGTCAATCTAAATTAAATGCGAAAGCAAAATATCGACCGTAGAGAAGCAAGCTCAAATCAGAGCGTGCTTTTTTTATGAAAAAATAAAGAGATCCTGCCCTTTTTTGTCACAAGAAAGTCACGTTTTAGTCTAAAAACGTTCAAAAAATGTACGTGCACAGCTAAAAAAATAGACTATACTATGTAAATAGAAAGAGAGACATTACATATATTTGTGAAATGTTGAGCATATTTCTCGAATTGTTATGCTCAATGTTTCACAATATAAGTAAAAGATGCTCAGAAATGAGCAAAGTATCTATGGAAATGATGAATGTTCTTATATATGAAAGGAGAAAGAAGATGGATACAGTCATACTATCACGTATTCAATTTGCATCAACGACGCTGTTTCATTTTATCTTTGTACCGCTGTCTATCGGCCTTGTCTTTTTAGTAGCGATCATGGAAACGATGTACGTAGTAAAAAAAGATGAACAGTATAAAAAGATGGCAAAGTTTTGGGGGCACTTATTCCTGATTAACTTTGCTGTCGGAGTCGTAACAGGTATTTTACAAGAATTTCAGTTTGGCATGAACTGGTCAGAGTACTCAAGATTTGTAGGAGATGTATTTGGTGCGCCGCTTGCTATTGAAGCACTGCTCGCGTTTTTTATGGAGTCCACGTTCCTCGGGCTGTGGATTTTCGGGTGGGATCGTTTGCCTAAATGGCTGCACTGTCTATGTATTTGGCTTGTTAGTCTAGGTACTATCTTTTCAGCGTTCTTTATTTTAACGGCTAATTCTTTTATGCAGCATCCGGTCGGAATGGAGCTAAATAATGGCCGTTTGGAAATGAATGACTTCTTTAAATTGTTAACGAACGGTCAGCTGTGGGTGGAATTCCCTCATACAATTTTAGGTTCGTTTGCAACAGGCGCCTTTTTTATCACGGGTGTCAGCGCTGTTATGCTCTTGAAGAAAAAACATGTGGCTTTTGCTAAAAAATCATTTCAAGTTGCTATCCTTGTAGGGCTAGTTTCAGGTGTAGGAATTGCACTATCTGGGCATGAACAGGCCGGATATTTAGTTAAAACACAGCCGATGAAAATGGCCGCAAGTGAAGGATTATGGGAAAACAGCGGAAGTCCAGGTGCTTGGACAGTAACAGCAAATATTCACCCTGATGAAAAGAAAAATACGAGTGAAATCAAAATACCTTACTTATTAAGCTTCTTATCATACGGTAAGTTTTCAGGCTCCGTTCCTGGAATGAATGAGCTGCAGCAGCAGTATACGGCGAAATATGGAGAAGGAAATTATATTCCACCCGTTCGAACAACGTTTTGGAGTTTCCGCATTATGGCTGGTCTAGGTGGCGTATTATGTGCATTAGGCATTTGGGGTACGTACTTGCTTTCTCGTAAAAAACTTCAAGAAAGCAAACTATTTTTACGTATTATGACGATTGCCATCGCCTTTCCGTTCCTTGGAAGCTCAGCAGGTTGGATTATGACAGAGATTGGCCGTCAGCCTTGGGTTGTATTTGGCTATATGAAAACCGAAGATGCCGTGTCTCCTGGTGTAACAGCAGGTGAGTTGCTATTTTCTATTATCTCGTTTTCGTTCTTTTACTTAATTTTAGCTGTGATTATGGTGTTCTTGTTCGTTAAAGAAATTAAAAAAGGTCCAGATCACGATCACGAAGCACATACAAAAGTAACATCAACTGATCCGTTTACAAAGGAGGGATACAATGTTTTCTCTTAATGAATTCTGGTATTTGCTAGTATCCATTCTGTTTGTTGGTTTTATCTTTTTAGAAGGCTTTGATTTTGGGATTGGAATGGTGTCTCGCTTTTTAGGAAGAAACGACTTAGAGCGACGAGCTTTTATTAATACAATCGGTCCTTTTTGGGATGCAAATGAAGTTTGGTTAATTTCAGCAATCGGTGCTATGTTTGCCGCTTTTCCAAACTGGTATGCAACGCTATTAAGCGGGTCATATGTTCTTTTTGTTCTTCTGTTGCTTTCGCTTATCGGACGCGGTGTAGCATTTGAATTTCGAGGAAAAGTTGAAAAACAAGCGTGGAAAAATGCGTGGGATTGGGTTATCTTCTTTGGAAGTCTTTTTCCACCGCTCATTTTCGGCATCTTATTTTCAGCACTAATGAAAGGATTACCTGTTGAGCGCAACATGCAAATGAATGCCGGCTTTTCGGATATTGTGAATCTATATACCATAACGGGCGGCGTGACGCTAACGATGCTTTGCTTATGGCACGGACTTATTTTTGCGACGATCCGTACGATGGATGACATTAGAGATCGTTCACGAAAAGTTGCCATGAAGCTTTTGCCTGTTAATGCCTTGCTGCTTCTTATTTTTTCAGGCATGACGTTTTTTGAAACAAATTTATTCAGCAATCATAGCCGCTTGATGCTATACACATTTTTTATCGGTATTTTCGTGTATTTACTAGCAGGATTTTTCCTTACACGGAAAAAAGACGGATGGGCCTTTGCTATGTCTGGCTTAATTTTAATTTTATCAATTTCCTCTATATTTGCAGGATTGTTTCCAACCGTTTTGGTTAGTTCAGTCAATGAAAGCTATAGTTTAACGATTCATAATGCAGCATCAGGGAATTATTCCTTGAAAATTATGTCTTACGCTGCTATTGCGTTACTGCCTTTTGTGTTAGGTTATCAAATTTGGAGCTACTACGTTTTTAGAAAACGTGTAGATCATAAGGAGCATATGGAGTACTAATGGGTAGAAATTTAATGGTTTACAACGGAATAAAAATGGTTCTTGCCGTGTTAATAGGGCTTATTACTATTCAAAGTGTAGCCATTATTTTTCAAGCTAAGTGGCTTGCCGAAGTAATTACTGCTCTTTTTCATGGTGAAAGTTTAACTTCGCAGACAAAAGCAATCGGATTGTTTTTGTCTGCCTTTATGGTTCGTCAGATCGTAAGTTTTATAGTGAAAAAAACAGCATATCAATTTGGAGTCAAAACGACTCAGGAACTTCGTTTGACGGTCATGAAAAGCATTTTTGCACTCGGACCGCGCTTTACCAAAAATGAAGGGACAGGAAACTTGGTGACGCTCATCACCACAGGCCTACAGAAGCTTCGCGCTTATCTTGAGCTGTTTTTGCCTAAACTGGCCGCCATCAGCGTTACACCTTGGCTAGTGCTCGCTTTCGTTTGGTATCAAGATCGGCTTTCAGGCATTATTTTGCTTGTAACTATGCCAATTTTAATTTTATTTATGATTTTACTTGGACTGGCTGCCCAGAAAAAAATAGATAGCCAATGGGAGACGTATCATGTGCTGTCCAATCACTTTGTAGATTCGCTTCGAGGATTAGAAACGTTAATATTTCTCGGGAAAAGTAAGGAGCATGCTGAAACGATTGGAAGAGTCAGTGACCGCTATCGAAAAGCGACAATGGGAACGCTCCGAATTGCTTTTTTATCTACGTTTGCTTTAGATTTCTTTACGATGTTATCTGTAGCCATCGTGGCTGTTATGCTCGGTTTGCGGCTAGTGAACGGTTCGATGACGTTAGAGCCTGCACTTATGATTTTATTGCTGGCGCCTGAATACTTCCTGCCGATACGGGAAGTCGGAAACGATTATCATGCAACATTAGACGGAAAAGAATCCGGAGATGCATTAATTAAGATTGTAAAGCAGGCTGAAAAACCGTCGGCTAAAGAAGAAGATGTTCCTGATTGGACGGAAAACAGTGAAATTCAATTGCGTCATATCACCGTAAAATATGACGAAGAGCAGCCGCCTTCTCTTGAAGATGTGTCACTTCATGTTAAAGGAAGTAAAAAAATTGGGATTATAGGAAAAAGCGGAGCTGGAAAATCGACGCTTATTGATATACTGAGCGGCTTTGTACAATTTACAGAAGGGTCTGCTGAAGTAAACGGCGTGCCGGTTGATTTACGCTCAGATGCTTGGCAAAAGCAGATTACGTATATCCCTCAGCACCCATTTATTTTTAATGGAACAGTGAAAGAAAATATTGAATTTTATCAGGATAGAGGCGGTTCTTATGATTATGAAGATGCTTTAACGAAAGCAGGACTTTTATCTACGATTCAACAGATGCCTAAGAAGGAAAATGAAGTGATAGGAGATGGAGGACGGCAGCTTAGCGGCGGCCAAGCTCAAAGGATTGCCCTAGCTAGGGCGTTTCTGAGCGATCGCCCTATTATTATGCTTGATGAACCAACGGCGCAAGTAGATATTGAAACGGAATATGAATTAAAGCAAGATATCTTAACGATGTTTCAAGACAAGTTATTTATTTTAGCTACGCACCGTCTGCATTGGATGAAAGATATGGACCTCATTGTTGTAATAGAGAACGGAAAGGTTGCAGAAGTCGGCAATCATCAAGAACTGATTCGAAAAAAAGGAGCTTACTATCAATTTTTACATGAAGAGGAGGAGATATGATGAAATATAAAAGTTGGATATGGCCCTACTTTAAAACGTATAAATATCGTATCTTTTCTATCTTATTACTAAGCTTGTTAACGATTGGTTCTGCTTGTGCGCTAATGTTCACATCAGGTTACTTGATTTCAGCTTCTTCCTTACGGCCAGAAACAATCTTACTGGTGTACGTTCCCATTGTGCTTGTGCGTACATTTGGTTTAAGTCGAGCCGCCTTTCGTTATGCGGAGCGTCTTGTTAGTCACGATTTTATTCTTCGCATTTTAGCTAAGATGCGTACACGTCTTTATCATTTGATTGAACCGTTAGTTGCTACATCCCGCTATCGAACGGGAGATGTTTTAGCGGTTCTCGCTGAAGATATTGAAAGTTTACAAGACTTGTTCTTGCGTACCATTCTTCCAATAATCTCAGCTGTTATTTTATACGTTATTTCGATTGTAGCTTTAGGATTCTTTAGCCTAAAGTTTGCATGTTTGATTGCCATCTATTTATTTTTATTAGTAGTAGTGATGCCGCTTTTTTCCCTTTGGCATATGAAAGCGGCCAATCAGCGATATAAATCAAGCAAAGCACAGTTATATGCTAAGGTCACAGACGGGTTTTTAGGAGTTGCTGATTGGGTGTTAAGCGGTCAGCAGCAGTCATTTTTTCATTCGTATAACAAAACAGAAGATGAGCTAGACCGCATGGATCGTAAGCTTAAACTATGGACGTATTACCGAGAATTGATTGGCCAAGTTATTGTAGCAGGTTTAATTGTCACAATGATTTGGTTTGGGGCTTCTCTTTTTGCAGACAAAGAGCTTGCAGGTGTTTTTATTGCTGCTTTTATTTTAGTAGTATTTCCTTTATCTGAAGCACTGCTGCCGGTATCTAATGCAGTAGAAAAAATTCCTCAATTTGAAGAGTCATTAAATAGAGTGCAGGAAATGGAAAATAACTGGGAATCTGTGAATGGAAAGAAAAAACATACTCTTTCCCTACCTTACAAAGGTTCATGGGACTCGGTTAGCTTAAAAGTCGAGCATGTAAGCTTTCGCTATAGCAATGAGGAAGAGTCAGTCATTCATGATCTTTCATTTCAAGTCGAGCAAGGGAAAAAAATTGCGATTCTTGGCAAGAGCGGAGCTGGAAAGTCGACTCTGTTAAAGCTGCTGCAAGGCTCCTTATTGCCTACAGAAGGTACAGTTCAACTAAACGGTCAGTCTGTTGCTGAAGTTCGTGAAGATGTACCAAAACTCATCTCTGTATTAAATCAAAATCCTTATTTATTTAATACAAGCGTAGCAAACAATTTATTACTAGCTAATGAAGAGGCTACAAAAGAAGAGGTAATTGAGGCAATGAAGCAAGTCAATATGCACTCCCTTGTGGAAGGTTTGCATCAAGGATATCAAACGTCCATGCTCGAAACAGGTCAGCGCTTTTCAGGAGGAGAACGTCAGCGGATTGCGTTAGCACGTGTTCTACTTCAGCGTACGCCAATTGTTATGCTGGATGAGCCAACTGCAGGGTTGGATACCGTGACTGAAAAGAGTTTGTTATCCACTATCTTTGAAACTCTTCACGACAAAACTTTAATTTGGGTTACACATAATTTAGTTGGGATGGAAAAGATGGATGAAATCTTATTCCTACAAGATGGAAAGATAGCCATTCGCGGAACGCATGAGGAATTACTTGCTACGAACAGTCACTATCAAAAGCTATATGAATTGGATCATCCGGTAAAAAGCCTTTAGCAGCAGCTAAAGGCTTTTTACTATTTTATACTAAAGTGAAATTCGACAAACATGAGTAAGATATGTGTCGAACGAAGGAAAATAGCTTGGATTCAAAGAGGGGAGAGGCGTTTAGCATTTTTGAAAAAGTGGTAAAACAAGGTAGTGTTTGTTTCTTCCTGTATAACATCGGTTTATTTTAGGGAAAATATATACACATTATGCGAACGAGAGAAGGAAGATACAATGGAACCTATGCTTGTACATATCACACTTGTAGTGGGACTAGGAGTTCTATCTCAGTGGCTGGCTTGGAGATTTAAGCTACCAGCAATTGTCGTGATGTCGATTATCGGACTGCTAACAGGCCCTATTTTAGGTTTAATTGATCCTAAAGCACAGTTTGCTCAGCTTTTTGATCCTTTTGTATCGATTGCTGTAGCTGTTATTTTATTTGAAGGCAGCTTGAACTTAGACATGAGAGAGGTAAGAGGAATCGAAAAGCCCGTGTTTCGCATTGTGACACTGGGAGCCATGCTAGCTTGGATGTTAGGCTCTTTAGCTGCTCATTATATAGCGGATTTATCCTGGGCGGTGGCAATTGTTATCGGAGGGCTTTTTATTGTGACGGGTCCAACCGTAATTTTACCTCTTTTACGACAAGCTAAATTAAAACCAAAACCAGCAGCGATTTTAAAATGGGAAGGTATTATTGTCGATCCATTTGGTGCACTGTTGGCCGTTTTTTCGTTTGAAATTGTTCAATTTTTAGTGCTGAGAGAAGTGAGTGGAAAAACAATTCTCTTTTTCTTCGTAGCCTCTATTATTGCCGTTTTAATAGGATGGATTCTTGGCCGCGGAATAGGATGGATGTTTCAAAAGGGGCATATTCCAGAGTATTTAAAATCTCCGGTCGTATTTATTGTCGTTATTGCCTGCTTTACAGTAGCTGATGAAATTAAGCATGAAACAGGTCTTCTAGCAGTAACAGCGATGGGGATTACCCTTGCTAATATGCATATTTCGTCTATTAGTGATATGCGACACTTTAAAGAGAATATTTCGGTTCTATTAACTTCTACTATTTTTATCATGTTAACGGCTGGACTGACGATGAAGACCATTACTGAAATTTTTCATTGGAATATTATTTTGTTTGTTTTACTTATGCTGTTTATTGTCAGACCTGTCTCCATCTTTTTATCAACGGTAGGCACAGATTTATCTATAAAAGAAAAAATACTGATTGGCTGGATTGCCCCGCGCGGAATTGTGGCGTTAACGGTCTCAAGCTACTTTGCGAAAGTACTAATTGATGAAGGATTTAAAGATGCTTCGATCTTAACAACGCTGACATTTGCTTTAGTGTTTGCTACGGTTTGTGCACACGGTTTTTCTCTTTCATGGCTAGCTAAGAAGCTTGATTTATCAATTGGAGAAGAACCTGGTATTTTGCTTGTAGGAAGCAATGATTTTACGGTTGCCTTTGCAACGAAGTTAAAACAGCTAGGCTATCCAGTATTAGTTGCTGATTCTTCGTGGGAGCGGTTAAGAGTTGCGCGCAGAGCGGAGGTAAATGTTTATCACGGAGAAGTACTAGCTGAGCAAACGGAATATCATCTAGACTTAACTCCTTATGAATATGTGATTGCTGCAACTGAGTTAGATGCATATAATGCGCTTGTTTGTACTGCTTTTCTTCAAGATATGGGGCGGAACAATGTTTTTCAATTGAGCATTCGTGACCAAGAAGATTCAAGAGAAGATGTCGATGAAATTATGCATACAGTAAGAGGACGTATGCTCTTTAAGAAAGGAATTACGTGGGAGTTTCTGCATCATAAAATGGAGCACGGATATACGATTTACAATACAAAAATTACGGATGAATATACGTATGAAACATATGTTGAGGAGAAAAGCGATGATTCTCTTTTACTAGCAGTGAGCAAGCAAGGAAAGGCATTGAGTTTTTTTGCTCATGATCAAGAAATAAACGTTAATGCGGGTGACACGGTGTTAAGCCTTCAGCCATTAAAAAGATAAAAAAACAGGCCTTTAATGACCTGTTTTTTTTATGCTTGTCTTTGTTTAAAATGAATGACGAACAGATAAGCAGCAGCTGCTGCAAAATAGATGGTAACGGCTGGTGCTGTAAAGACATGCCCAGCTACAAAAGCAATTCCAAGAGCTAATACAATTGCTGTACTATACATCATAAAGCTTTCATCAAGAAGCTGTGATGGCTCTTTAAATAATCGAACCAATACGGTTAAACCAACTACTAGAAGTGGAAGAACCCATAGTAAAAATCCGATGATACCTAAAGAGAAAAACAAATCATAAAAATCCATTTCAATCATCTTTGGCGGAAGCTGTTTTGTATAGTCACCAGAAAAGCCCATACCTATCATTTTTCGTGCAATAGGTGCTTTTGCATACTCTTCCTTATGATGAGCTAAGAATTGCTCACGGCTGCTTAGAATCAGATTTTGAATATCTTTATCATCTAAATTTGATTCCTTTTGTTTTTTCTTTTTAGCCGGCTTTTCTTTTTCTTTCTTTTCCGGCTTTTCTTGCTTTGTTTTCTCTTTTTTAGCCTCTAACATATCGATGTGCGTATATGTGTTTTTATAAGCTGGAGAAATCGGAGTAGTTGCTCCGGTTACAATTAAAAGCAGAATTGAGATTACTAAGTTGGCTTTAATTAAGCTGCGTTTATTCGTAAATAATTTAGCAAATAAGACAACTGTTGCTACAACTAAAGAAATAATAACGGCACCTAAGCCTACTTTCGTTCCAAGCATGATGGACGAAACGGCTAACAAGATAAAAGGAATCCAGTAATAAGCTTTTGAAAACGAACGTACTTTATCTAAAGCTAAAAGCAGTGTGAGAGGAAGCAAAATAGCAATGGTTGCGCCTAGCTCATTCGCTGCATAAAACCAGCCTTTAAACCCAATTTTATTATACTGATAACTCTCTAGTGCTGTACCCGTTAGCATTGTACCGATAAAAACAATACTGATGATGAGTGAAGCAGTTAATAAGTTTTTGCTCAGTATTCTTTTTACATCCACAGATGATCGATAATGTGAAAACATCACAATCATTCCAAGCAGCGTAACGTTCATATAAACAACTTTATTGAAAAATTTAATTTCTTGCCCAATATAATAAGGATCTTTCCATTGATGATTTAAGTAGATGTTGAGTCCAAGAAAGAGTGCAAAAACAATAAGGTAGATAATCGAATATCTAGCCCATTTTGATTGTTTGGCAAACACTAAAAGTAGGACACCTGCAAAAATCATATATAGAAAGCGAATAACAACCCCAATTGAGAGACCACTATCCATGTTCAAAACCATGTACGTCGTTAGCATATCAATAATCGGCTGAATTGAAATAAAACCAACGAACAGAAAAAATAACCAGTATGTGTTCTTCATATAGTACTCTCCTGTTTTACGTGAATTAACGTTTTCTTTTAACTAAAAGCATAACACCTTCTACTCTGCATAATAGCGTCGACATTAAGTATACTAAACCACCTGCAATACAGACAATACCAAATCGTAAGATAACATGTAATGAATTCAAAAATGCGATGTCCTTTAAGAAGAACATGACGATCGCAACAGGTACGGAAGCTAAAAGAATTTTTCCTGTTTCTTTCACTAGATATCCGTAATGGAAGTGATTGATTTGTTTTGCCAGCATAACGAATACGATAGCCGTATAGAAAAAGGCAACTACTGACATGGAAAGTGCTAATCCTTGGTATCCCATAAATTTAGTGAAAATCATGTTAAAGATGATATTTAACACAATGGATAATAAGCCTGCTCTCATAATAAGATAACCTTTTTGAAGAGAATAAAATCCTTTTGCAAGAACAGCTTGCAGGGAATAGAAAAATACCGAACCTAGGTAATAATAAGATACATCCGTTGTTTTTAGCGTTGATTGTGCGTCAAATGCACCGCGCTGATAAGCAATCATTACAATGTCTTTCATATAAAAGATCATAATAACAATCGTCGGAATCAGCAGCATCAGCATAAACGTAATCCCTTTTTCAATTCCTGATTTAAAGCGCTCTTCATCTTTTTCAGAAATGGCTCTTGCAATCAGCGGGTAAATAATGGTTGCGACCGTAACCCCGAATATTGCCTGGGGAATACTTACAAGTCTGAAAGCATAATTTAAGTATGAAATAACACCTTCACCAAAGGAGCCAGCAAAGAAGAAGTTGACAGTTAAATTAATTTGACCGACCATAATGGTTACACCAACAGGGATGAATACTTTATAAAAAGCCACCACTTCATCACGGTCAATTTTTTGCTTCCATAACAGCAGATGCTGCGGTTTAAAATAGACAACTTTAATTAAGAAAGAAGCAATCGTTCCTACAAAGTAGCCAAGAGCAATTGCATAGCCGCCCATAATTGAATGTAATAGGATTGTACTTAAAATCGTAAATAATACAACAACGGTTTGAGAAAACACGGAGAAAGAATATTGACTTCGTGCATCAAATACACCTTCGTATACGGCATTCACTCCAACTAATGAAAGAGATAAGAAGTACATAACGCCCGTATAAATGCCTAGTTCAATTGCTGCTTTGGAAAAATTAGAATACGAAGCGGGAAAGTAAAAGAAAGCGGCAATTGATCCGAGAACCGAAATAATGAAACAAATAAGAAAGGTTGATTTAACAATATTAGTTAAATGAACCTTTCCTTTATTTTCTTTTTCATAACGTAAATAACTAGGAATAAACGCATCCTTCATCCCCGTTAACATAAATAAGATAAAAGCGTTTGGAATAATCATTGCTGCGTTGTATGAATCGACGATATAACTTGTACCGAAATAATTAGCAATAACTAAATCACGAATCATACTAGAAAATTTCAAAAATAATGTTGATATGAGCAGTAAAATGCTCGCGAATTTTAAGTTTTTCATGCGAAACTCCTACCTTTTCAAGTTATCTCATCAACTATTAGCAATAAAGAAGCATCCGACAATTAGAAGAATACAGCCGATAACTTGTTTTGTTGTAACTTTTTCTTTAATTAAAAAGTAACCGAATGTTAATGTCCAAATATACGTAATAGACGTAAGCGGAAATACAATAGAATAAGGTAACAGCGTTAAAACATACACATTAAGCAGAGCTGCCGCCCCGTAAAAAAGGCCGCCGCCTACAAAGCAAATAAGCGCTAGTTTTATCTTTTTTTCGTTTAAATACGTAGAAATATACTTGAAAAAGACAGCTCCAACTGAACCTAAAAGGGTCATAATAATTAAAAGTGGGATACTATTCATCTTGGCCACCTACTAAAATTACACCTACGATAATAATAAGAGTACCGACCAGCTTCATAGGGCTAATGGTTTCATTTAATAGAAAGAAACCAAGAGCAATGCTGATGACATATCCTAGGCTTAAAAATGGATGAAGCAAGGAAACTCTTTCAAATTTAAAAGCGGCAATCATAAACACCGCTCCTAATCCATAAAGGAAAAAACCAATAATTAAATTTAAGTTAAATGAAGCTTCGGACAACTTCCAAAAAAGTTGTCCAACAGCTGTAAACAGGGAAGCCACGATAATGAGTGTGATTCCTAGCTTTTTGTTATAATTGCTCTCCATCAGGAGGTCACATCCTTTTCTTTCTGATCAAATCGGATAAAAGGAAGACCAATAAAGAAGAAAGACACAAATACGCTTGCTAATAAATATCGAAAATCTTGAGCCGGCAGTGCCGCAAGAACAGAAAGCGTGTTAAGTGCCCAAGGAATGACAATAATAAGGGACGTAATTCCTCTTCGAATCACTAGCATTAATGAAAATAATAAAATGACACAGTGATAAAAAGCTGGTTTCCATAAGAATGTAAAAACAGGGTGCTTAAAAATAGCTAAGTAAGCATTGGCAGTATGTGTAATAAACGGCTCGATTACTTTATTTTTAAGACCTAAATCATTGCCGTAATAAATGTTGGTTACGTACGTATCCGTGTAGCCATCTTTAAAAGGATTGATTTGCCATACTAAAGCTGTTTGTTTGAGAAAGCCTTCCGTTGCTAGATAAGGATTTTTGATGACAATGCTAGCATAGTTCTTAAAGTAAAGGCCTAAATCATTAAAAATAAACTCGCGGTCGTAGTATTTCCACGTGAATTTAATTGGATCGCTTTTGTATGGATTATACTTTTCTTTCCACAATTCAATAGGGAGCACTTTATTAAAATATTCGCGCTCTTCTTTTGACATCTCCCCATCATTTGAAATGATATTTGCAATTTGTTGAGTTGGAATAGACAAAGCTTCATTTGGATCTGAAGGTTTTACATCAAGCCACGTGAACACAGGGCCTGTAACAATCTTTTGTAAAATAAAGACGACTAAGAAAATCGTGACAAGAGGTTTCCAATTTTTTCTGAATAAGACAATCATTAAAAGGAAAGTCAAAACAAATACAGGAAAACCATTATGTCTAAAGAAAGCTACTCCAAATGCGGAAAGTAAAAGTAAGAAAAAGCTCGCTTTACTTTTAACCCAAGCGCCTTTTGACAGATAAATTTTTGCAATGTTAACCGTAAAAAACAGCAGAAAAGCACTGTATAAAATGTCTTTCCAAATAATAATTGAAAAGATTAAAAAGCTTGGAATAATGACAATAATGGCTGTTAAAAGTCCAATCATAACAGGATGTGCTTTGCGTTTAATGAAAAAGTCAAATGTATAGGCGTATATGCTCACTACAACAACAATTTGCGTGAACGCTACAATTCCTGGGTTATCCCATATTTTTGTCAGCAGCATAATGAGCCACGTAATCATAATAGGGTGCCAATCGTTAAATTCTCCGTTATGTGCCTGTCTCCACTGTGCTAATGAATCAGGAGTCATGGCCGCTGGGAAAAAGGCGAACCAGTAATATAGACTAACAGTTAAAATAAGAATCGTAACAATTCCTAGATAACGCTTTGGGTGTGCAAATGTATAGTGAAAATCGTTTATCTGTTTGATAGCGCTGAGTACAGCGGCCGTCAGCAGCATTGCCAATAAAGTACGGCTGATGGCATACAAAACGAGTGAAAAAATAGTTGAGCTCGTCATATGTAAGTTATCTAAAAGTGAAAACTGTACGATAAACGAAAAAACAATCAGCAATAGCCATTCTAGCGGTTTAAATGAAGCATAAGCTCTATTTTTATAAATAAAAATAGAGCTTATGATGGTAAATACAAGTGCAGCAAAAAGGGAAAGATAGTGAACACCGTCTGGATTACCAATACTTAAACCGATAAGAATAATTAAAGCTGTTACTGTAAGCAGTAAAATACTTTTTTTATTCTTCATCATTGTTATTCTCCTACTTGTTCAATCTGTTCAATTTTTTTATTTAGTTCTAATTCATATTGCTTGCGATTTAATGAAGCGATTGTATCTAGAATTAATCCACAGACGAAAGATAAAACACCTAACACCATCAATCCAGTTGCTAAGATAGATGAAGGTACTTTGGTAATAAAGCCTGTATCAAAAAATTCATAAAGTACCGGAGCACCAACAGCTAATCCTGCGACAATAAACAACACTGTCCAAATGGAGAAGAACTGAAGCGGCTTGTACTCTTTAAATAACGTAAAAATCATTCGTAACACTTTAAATCCATCAGAGAACGTATTAAGTTTCGATTCGCTGCCTTCAGGTCGATCGCGATAATCGATCGCAATTTCTTTTAGGCGGAATCGTTTATCTAACGCGTGAAGACTCATTTCTGTTTCAATCTCAAATCCTGGGCTCATCACAGGAATTGATTTTACAAATAATTTATCGTACGCACGATAACCTGTCATGATATCTTTAATGTTACTTTTGTACAGGCCGTTAATTAAAGAACGTACTAAGTTGTTACCAAAATTATGGAAAGCACGTTTGTTTTCTTCGAGATACGTTCCGTTTGATAAACGATCTCCAATGACCATGTTAGCTTCTCGATTTCTGATAGGCTCAATTAACTGATGAACAAATTCTGCAGGATACGTATCATCCCCATCTACCATGACATAGCAATCTGCATCAATTTCTTGGAACATTGAGCGTACAACGTTTCCTTTTCCTTGCTTGAATTCTTTTTTGACGATTGCGCCGTGTTCAAGTGCAATTTCACTTGTACGATCTTTTGAATTGTTGTCGTATACATAAATATCTGCACTAGGCAGTTCGCGTTTGAAATCGTCAATTACTTTTCCAATTGTTACTTCCTCGTTATAACAAGGAATTAAAACTGCGACTTTCATTTTTCCACCTCATCAAAAAAAATTGTTGGGAGCTGTTCAGCAATTACATCTACTGTGTAGCGGTTTGCTGTTTGTAACGCCTGTTGAGACATTTGCTGTTTCACATCTTCAGGAAGATTAATAAAAGCCTGTAGCTGTGAAGCTAGTTCGTCTACATTTTTAGGCTCAAAGAATAGACCATTCTTTCCGTCTATAATGTAATCTTTTAGACCACCAATCTGACTCCCAATTACGGGTGCTCCGCAAGCCATAGCTTCGAGGCCGACTAAGCCCAAACTTTCTCCTTTTCTTACGGTCGGAAACACGAATGCTTCAATCGCATTATATACGTAAGCAAGAGAGGACTGAGGAAGCAGAGGGAAATGGATGACTTTTTCCTCTAGACCTAGAGTCTGGATCATTTCCTTAAATGCAGCTTCGTCTTTTCCGCTTCCAACGTATAGGTATTTGTAAGAAGTGGGCGTTTGTTGTTCAGCTTTTGCAATTGCTTGAAGGTAGTATTCCCATCCTTTACCCACATCAATGCGGCTTACACATCCAATATAACGGATAGTAGGGTCCAAATTTAGTTCTTGATAAGCTTTGCTTTTCTCTGCATAAGGATGGAACAGATCTTTATTCACTCCTCCGCTTGGAAAAATATAGATTGGGTTATGCACCTTATATTTCTCTTCAACGAGCCCTTTATAGTAGGGAGAAGGAGTAATAATTTTAGTGGAATGGTGCAATAAGTCATTTACTCTAGGCTGATATTTTTCCTGTGAAGCTACTTCAGGTACAACATCTGAACCATGCACGTTTGTCACAATCTTCACATTCTTCTTTAGCTTTTTGAGAATCAGCAGCGGAAGAGCATTATGAGATGCATAATGTACGTAAAGATAGTCGTAGTTTTTTGTTAAGCCCGTCACAATGACATTAGCATAATGAGAAGCATAGCTAAAAAGCTTGCTCAATTTGCTTGTCTTTTTTTGCATGACAATTTTATCAACTTGAATACCATGTTGAACTAAAATTTTTTCAGTGTTTTGAACAAATACACCATAGCTCGGGAATTGTTCAGAAGGATACATATTTGAAATCAACAAAATTTTCATGATTGTTTCACACCTATTTTTCTTTATTAGTTTATGATAATGACAACGGGTGTTCATTTAAATAGAGCTTACATGTATCATCTTACTATTAAGTTGAGCGATTTCATTGATAAACATGCAAAAATGGGTTGCATATCGTCAACATCACAATATTATAGCACACCTACTTTTTAAAATGCGAAAGTTTATCGGACACTTCTAAAACGATAGATAAAGCAGTAAAGAAGATGATTTTCACATCATCATAATCACACGAAAAAAGCGAACGCTATTCGTTCGCTTTATGTCACTTATTTCACTTCAACGCTTACCCCAAAATGGTCGGAAACAACGGGATAATGTATGCCGTTAAAAACCACAGTTGACGACTGAATATCCTGCGCATGACTCGACAGAATTAGATCAAGGCGCAGCGCACGTTCATTATCATCCCATCCAGCAATATTACCTTGAACTGTAATACCGCTGTCTTTTTTATTTGATAGAGTATACGTATCATAGAGGCCTTGGCTCATCAGGTAGTCGTAACCTTCATTTTGTCTATGAGCGTCATTATTAAAGTCTCCAAGTAAGAAAAATGGGTTATCTTTGTGTACATGAGCTAGCAGCGTATCAACTTGCTGCTTGAATGGCTCTTCCTCGTCATCCCACCAGCCAAGATGACAAGAATAAAAAGTAAGGAGTTCTTTTTCATATTCGATTGTTGCTCCAACAATTCTTCTCGTTTTCCAATAGTCAATATTTGACGTTTGCGAAACAAAAAATGAATGCTCTTCAATAATCGGGTGTTTCGTTAAAATGGCAATTCCTTCTTCATACACTTCATAGCCTATATGAGATAAATCCCATACCAATTGATAGTCTTCACCTTGCTTACCCAGTTCTTTTGCTAAAAGCCAAGCGTAATTATCGCTGCGAATGTAGTCATATACATAAGGTGCGTCTATTTTTTGGCTTACTTCCTGTAAAGCAATGACATCATATTTTTCTTTTTTAATTACTTCAGCTAGACAAGATAACTTGTCTAGCTGATTTTCCTCTTGCCAAGAGTGGCAATTTAACGTTAATAGCTTCATTATGTTAAGCTCCTAACAAATCTTGAATGTCGGATTTCAAAACATCCGCTTTAGGTCCATAAATAGCTTGTACCCCTTTATCTTTCAAGATTAAACCAAGGGCTCCGTTTTGTTTCCATTCACTTTCTCCTGCAACGGCATGTATATCTTTTACCGTTACACGTAAGCGAGTCATACAAGCATCAACGTCTTCAATATTGTTTTCTCCACCAAGCAGTCCAATAATGACTGGGGCAAGCGAATCATTTTTCACCTGCTTGCTGCTTGTTGCAGTTGTTTCTTCATCGATATAGTTTCCGTTACGTCCCGGCGTTGGGAAGTTAAAACGTTTGATTAAGAAGTTTGCCACTCCAAAATTTAAGCCAAAGAATACAAGGCAGGCGATGACAAAGTTCATTAAGTCAACCCATAGTCCGGCTTTGATAATCATTGGTGTACGTGTTAATAGTTCAATTACGCCAAATGAGTGTACGCGAACATGAACAATATCAACAATGGCAAAAGCCAGTCCCGTCATAATGGCGTATACGACGTATAGAAGAGGTGCCGCGAACATGAACATAAATTCAATCGGTTCTGTTACGCCTGTTAAGAAAACAGCTAGTCCAGCTGAAAAGAACATTGAACGATATTTCGAACGTTTGTCAGGATCTACGTTGCGATACATTGCTAAAGCGATTCCAATTAATGACGCACAAGATAAAATCATCTGTCCTACTTTAAATCGTGCAGGTGTAACGTCATGTAAGAGCTGCTTGTAGCTGTCCATATCTCCTGCAGCACGGAAGTTATTTAAGTCTGCAATCCAAGCAAGCCACAAAGGATCTTGACCGGCAACAGTGGAACCTGCTCCAGAACCCGTTAAAATTTTGTACGTACCGCCTAGCTCCGTATAGTTCATAGGAACTGTCAGCATATGATGAAGACCAAACGGAAGAAGGAGACGCTCTAATGCTCCGAAAATAAATGGTGCCAGAATAGGAGCTGTGTCTCTAGATGTTGCAATCCACTGTCCGAAGCTGTTTAGGGAACCTTGGATGAACGGCCACACAATGGATAAAAGCAGTGCCGTTACAACTGAACCACCGATGACTACAAACGGTACGAAGCGCTTGCCGTTAAAAAACGAAAGGGCTTCAGGCAATTTATCATAATTGTAATATTTGTTGAATAAATTTGCGCCTAAGAAACCAGCGATAATTCCTACGAATACTCCCATGTTAAGAGCGGGAGATCCTAAAATAGATGTGAAGTAGTCTTTTACAACTAATTCTTGTCCAAACAGTGATTGAACCGTTGCTTTTGAATCTGAGAGCATTTCTGCTTTAACTCCAAAAATGGCTCCTGTAATTCGATTAATAAGAATGAATGCAATGAGTGCAGCAAATGCACCGCCAGCACGTTCCTTTGCCCAAGATCCCCCGATGGCAACAGCGAACAAGATGTGAAGATTTGTAATGATACCCCATCCTATATCTTCCATCACTCGTGCAATTGTTTGTACAGCAGTGATGTCTCCCCCAGTCATTGCAACTAGTTTTCCAAGTGAAATCATAATACCAGCTGCGGGCATAACCGCTACTACTACTAATAAAGCCTTACCAAACTTCTGCCAAAAATCAAATGAAAAGAACTTCTTCATAGTTTTTCCCCTTCCCCTATGTATGGGTTTTCATTTTATTTTTTGATAAACTATATTTTTAAGACAGTGCAACCGTTTGCATAAACCTATTGTAATAAAAGGGCTTTCATAATGCAATACTGTAATTTCTCTTTTTTTGAAAAATTTATTCATAAATTATAAATGATGAAAAAATTTTTATGATAAAGTGAACAATATCAACGGTATTTTAACATGGTGGGATGTAATAAAAGCATTTAAGTAATGGCATAAAGATAGGTACAGAGGAGGATAATATGAAAAAAGAAGAGCTACAAGCGATTATTTTTGATTTAGACGGTGTTATTGCAGATACAATACATTTATATTATAGAGCAAATAAAAAAGTAGCAGATCAACTTAACGTTTCGTTTTCTGAAGAACTAAATCAACGGCTGCAGGGAATCAGCCGGATGAGAACTGTAGAGGTCATTGCTGCGCAAGGCAATGTACACCTGACAGTGGAACAAAAAGAAGAGCTTGCTTATGAAAAGAATAAGCATTATCAGGCTTTAATAAGAGAAATGACAGAAGATCATTTACTTCCAGGCATTAAAATGTTGTTAGAAGATTGTAAAAAACAAGGCATTAAAATGGGAATTGCTTCTTCTAGTTCGAATGCAAATACTGTAATAGATGCGCTAGGAATACGCTCTTTTTTTGATTGTATTGTGGATGTGAGGAAAATCAAGAAGGGAAAACCAGATCCAGAAATATTTTTGACAGCTGCCGATCAATTAAAAGTAAAACCCGATGCATGTGTGGCAATAGAAGATGGAGAGGCAGGTATAAAAGCTATTAATCAAACAGATATGGTTTCAATCGGCGTTGGTAAGCATCTGAGGGAAGAGGATGTGAATTTTCGCGTATATTCAACAGCTGATTTGCATGTAAAGACGATCAAAGAGGTTTTCGAAAAAGCAAGAAAAGGAACAGATTATAACAGCGCGTATACAAAAAATTAGTAAATCTTTTACATGCAAGTAGCAAAGCGCTAAAAAACATATGCTAGAATAAAATAAGAGAGCAAAGATACATAGGAAGGGGTACATCATGATTAAATGTATTGCGATCGATATGGATGGAACGCTAGTAAATAGTGAACAAGTTGTAAGTAAGGAAAATGCCCAAGCGATTAAGACAGCTCAAAAGGCAGGGGTGGAAGTTGTTGTTGCTACGGGACGTTCTTATGAAGAAGCGCGTTATGTTTTAGAAGAAGCAGGACTTCATACATATTTAATTTGTGCAAACGGAGCAGAGCTTCGCAATCCACAAGGGGAAAAACAATATTCAGTAGGCATGAAGATGGAAGCTATTCGTGAAGTAGAAGATATTTTTAAGGAGTTTCAGCTGTACTTTGAAGTCTATACAAGTGAAGGTACGTATTCAAATGACTATGAAAAAGCTTTGTCCGTATTAATGGATATTTATTTAAGTGCTAGCTTAAAAGATAATTATGAAAAATCGTTAGAAGCGGCAAAAGAGCGTTTCAATAGCGGCAGAGTAAAGCTTATTGAAGAGTATGAAGCGCTGTTTCAAGATCCAAACAAGGACATTTATAAGCTGCTTGCTTTCTCTTTTGATGAAGAAAAGTTAGAGCAGGCAAAAGTAGAACTTGTGAAGTTAGATTCTATTGCAGTCAGTGCATCTGGTAAAGAAAATATTGAAATAAATGATGAAAATGCTCAAAAAGGAATTGCGGTTACATCATTTGTTCAAGAACGCCATATTTCTTTAGAAGAAACGATGGCTATTGGAGACAATTATAACGACGTATCGATGTTTCAGCGAGTTGGACGTGCCGTAGCGATGGGAAATGCCCCTCAAGAAATTAAAGAGTTTGCCCATATCGTAACAGGAACAAATGACGAGCACGGCGTAGCTCAAGCTATCTTAAATGCGCTTGAAACAGTCAAACAATAAGCAAAATAGAAAAGCATGCCTTTAGGCATGCTTTTAGTTTGTTACTTTTTCTTTGTTACGACGGTATGCACCGTGATTTGTTGGTCCGACATATTGATTTAAAGCAAATGAATGGCGAATTGCTTCTGTAATAAACTCTTTTGCTGTATAAATAGCTTGTTTGACGTCACTGCCTTTTGCCAATTCAGCAGCAATCGCAGCTGAGTATGTGCATCCAGCACCATGTGTAAATGTCGTTTCAATACGTTCAGACTCTAAGATCTCAAATGTCTTTCCATCATAAAGCAAATCGATTGCTTTTTCGTGTGCTAATTTACTTCCACCTTTAATCAATACATATTTGGCACCAAGTTCAGAAATTTTCACGGCTGCTTCTTTCATTTGATCAACCGTTTTGATAGGGCCAAGTCCGCTTAATTGACTAGCTTCAAATAAGTTAGGCGTTACGACTGTTGCTTTTGGAACTAGTACATCACGCAAGCTGACAGTTGTTTCCGGATGAAGCGCTTCGTCTTCTCCTTTACATACCATCACAGGATCTACTACAACATTTTTTAAATCGTATTCTTCAATTGTTTTTGCCGCTAGTTCAATAATTTCCACTGAGCCAAGCATACCCGTTTTTAGAGCTTGTACGCCTACGCCTTTTACAATTGTTTTCAGCTGCTGTTCAACAGTGGAAGGTTGTTGTGGAAATACGTTATGAGACCAGCTGTTATCGGGATCCATTGTTACAATTGTTGTTAAAGCTGTCATTCCGTAAACACCAAGTTCTTGGAATGTTTTTAAATCCGCTTGAATGCCAGCTCCGCCGCTGCTATCAGAACCAGCAATGGTTAATGCTTTATTCATTGTCATAAAAAATCCTCCCGTATTTTAAGTTCATAGAGAAAATAGAGTAAAATTTCTACCGGGCGGCTTTTAGTTGCCCAATGTGTTTTAGATAAATTTCTTCCATTCACTTTTTCTTCTATTTTATCGCTTTTAATGTAGATATTCAATTTCTAAAAACTGTATGAATCCTACGTGTAATTTAGAATTATCATGACTGACTGTGAAGCATGAGTTAAATGAACGTTAGCGAATGAGATATAAGGTGGTTTGAACATTTACTTTACATAAACTTAAGAGTAACCACCTTCACAAGTAATCGCATGCTAAAAAACCTCTTATTAAAAGGCTTTTTACCTTATTGTACAAGCACTCTTTTTCTTAATGAATAAAATGAATAGAAACTTAAGAAAGGGTGATTCACATAAAAAAACATTATAATCATGACAGTTATAAAGATGCCCCGGATTCTTCTAATCAATCACAACTTCAAAAGAGAAATCACAAAGACTGTTATATGAAATCGAATTTAATGAGCGATAACTTCAAAACTGTTAAGACAGGTACTTTAAATGTTTGTATAATCGTATTACCAGGAGCTAAAGTTGATCGAAACTCTAAAGATAATCCGTCTACAGTTCCCAACCGTGTAAAAAGAGACATAGCGGCTGCTAATAGGATATGGAAACAATATGAGAAAAACCAATTAATCCAGGGGGTTACATTTACTATTACACGTTCATTTGTTTTTTTGGAAAACATCAGTGGCATTGTAAGTAATGCGGAAAATTTTCCAATTAGAGGAGCTAGTCATCTTACAATGGTACAAGCAATGCTTGAAACTGGCCGAAAAGTTTGTCAAGACGCTGATGTATACGTATTTTATATGAATGGAAATAGATTTGGGCCTGTTAATTTTGACTATTCATCGACTCTTGCTGTAACTTATAACTCTTTTCCACTTGTGATTATGACAAATGCAAGTACAGATGAGTATCTTCTTGCACATGAATTAGGTCACTTTATGTTTATTACGAATCGGTTTAACGAGACAGATGATCCTGAACCATTTCATGAATTAGATGGTAATCATAATAGAACGCCTAGCAACCTTATGTTTCCTACTCCTGAGTTCTGGCCAATGGTACCGGAGATTACCGGTGAACAGATACACAAAGCTTTAAATAGTCGTGTTTTTTACAGCTAATTGCTGTTTATTTAAAATAAAAACGCCCTTAACAGAGGGTTAAGGACGTTTTTTACTATCTATTAAATAGAAGCTAATTCTTTTTCAAGAGCTACGTCTACTGATACATAATCATAACCTAAATCATGTGCAACTGCTTCGTACGTAATAGCTCCGTTTGCAACGTTCACTCCTAATTTTAACGCTTCGTTTTGAGCGATTGCTTTGTGAACACCTTTAGAAGCAATTTGAAGTGCATAAGGTACCGTTACATTTGTTAAAGCAATCGTTGATGTGCGTGGAACTGCTCCTGGCATGTTCGCAACTGCATAGTGTACAACACCGTGCTTTTCATAAGTAGGCTGATCGTGTGTTGTAATGTGGTCAATTGTTTCAACGATACCACCTTGGTCGATTGCTACGTCAACAATAACAGAACCTGGCTTCATGGTTTTCACCATTTCTTCTGTTACGAGTTTTGGAGCTTTTGCACCTGGGATTAATACTGCACCAATCACTAAATCTGACTCTGCTACTGCATCCGCAATGTTATAGGGATTTGACACTAGCGTATTGATTTGGTTGCCAAAGATATCGTCTAATTGACGTAGGCGTTCAGGACTTAAATCAATAATTGTTACATCAGCACCGAGGCCGATTGCGATTTTTGCAGCATTTGTACCAACACCGCCGCCTCCAATAATCGTTACTTTTCCGCGGCTAACTCCAGGAACACCCGCTAATAAAATTCCTTTTCCGCCGTTTGATTTTTGAAGGAATTGTGCACCAATTTGAGCAGCCATACGTCCTGCTACTTCGCTCATAGGTGTTAATAGAGGCAATGTACGATTGACTGCCACTGTTTCATAAGCAATAGCCGTTACACCGCTATCTTTTAATGCTTTTGCCAGTGCTGGTTCAGCTGCTAAGTGAAGGTAAGTGAATAAGATAAGACCTGGTCTAAAATAGCCGTATTCACTTGCTAATGGTTCTTTTACTTTCATGACCATTTCAGCTTGTGCCCACACGTCAGCTGCTGTCTCAACAATTTCAGCTCCGGCTTTTACATAATCTTCGTTTGTGAAGTTACTTCCAATACCCGCTTCATTTTCAATTAATACACGATGACCTGTACCAACAAATGATGCTACGCCTGCTGGTGTAATCGCTACTCGGTTTTCGTTGTTTTTGATTTCTTTTGGTACGCCAATAATCATGATTAATTTCCCCCTTGGTCGTTTGTGTATCTTTAGTATAAAGAAAGTTTTGTGAAATTTCTTTGTCTAGAAAGAAGAATTGAAGAAGCGGTTTTTGTTTAAACACACAAATGTAACCGCTTACTTATCAGAATTTTTAATTTTGTGTCAGGTTATCTAACATTGCTAAGGGAAGAAAACATAAAAAAAGAGCTATTTATTTATCGGAAAATAAATAAATAGCTTTCTGTTAAAAAATATAACATTATCTGTTATTTTTTATATTTCATTAACTTAATATCAATATAAAGAGTCATTTTTTGATTAACATCCTTTAAGTTGATATCACCAATCTCTGAAATTCGCTTTAATCGATAGCTAAGTGTATTCATATGCACATTTAATTCTTTGGCTGCTTCATTAATATTGTTATCATTATTTAAAAATACTTCAAGAGTCTCCACCAAGTTACTGTTATGACGAAGGTCATAATCAGTTAGCTTCTTTAAAGAATGGTTTTCAAATTGATCTTGAACGCGCTTGTCTAAAATAACATCTAGAAATTGATAAATACCTAATTCTTGATAGTTAATAATCTCTTTTGTTTCTTCTGGAAACTTACTTTTCATATCTAATACGTTCAAAGCTTCTTTATAGCTTTTTTCGATATGATCGTGCGATGAATAAATACTGCTGCAGCTGGCTTTAATTTGAGTAACATCAAAGCGTTCATGCATGTTTCCTCTAAAATAGTCTACAAAATCTCGCTGTTCATCAAGAGGATTTTCAACCGCATCCAAAGAAAGCAGTAAGATTAAATCATTGCAATCAATCGTATAAAGAACGATTTTTAAGCGGTGCATTGTTTTCAACATATACGAAATTTGGCGTTCAGCTTCAGGCGTAATATCTTCTTGGAAGCGGAAGATAGCAATGGAAAACGCTGATGGAGCCGTAATTTGAGCTTCATAAAACGCTTCTGAAATTTCTTGGCGAGACTTAATGTGGCCAGTTAATAATTTCCAGAAAAATTCCTGTGAGCGCTCCTCTCGTTTGTATTTTCGAATTTGAAGCTGCAGCAATTTGTTTTTTAATACATTCGCAGCTTTTTTTAATAGCTCCACTTCTTCATCGCCTAAGGCTTTCTCAATTTCCACAGCCCAAATGAATCCTAGAACTTCTTCATTTTTCCAGATAGAAATGGCTATACGATCTCCAAGCCCGATTTCATTTATATTTTTCACACGCACAGGTTCATTTGTCTCAAGCAGTTTCGGAATAATGCCTTCTTTCCATAAGTTGTTAATGACTTTTTCCGGAACTCTTCTTCCAATAATCGTAGCAATACGCGCTTGGTCCGTTCTTTCATCATGGGTGCTGTAAGCTAGTAAGCGATGATTAGCATCTTCAATCGTAATAGGGCAGTTCAATACCTCGCTAATGCGATCAGCAAATTCTTCAAGCGTATCAAAATTTTCTTTGAACGGATCTTTGATTGGTTTTGTCATATATAAAATCCCTCTTCATAAAACAAAATAAGTACTAGTGCAGCTTTTTTAGCTGCAGTAAATATAGTAAAACGGTAACAACCGTGTTGATCATCAATTCATTGAAATGATTAACTGCTTAATATTTTAACAAAAGTAATTGTTTAAGAAAATGTTAAAATGCGTCTAAAGGTAGTTAAGAATGTACGGATGATTAGTAACTGCGTTCATTTCACTTATTTTATCGAAATTTTCTTCAAAATAATCAATGTTCGGTGAGCATGATTCTTTTCAAATGTGTATAATAAAACGTATGATTATGGTTATATCAAACTTGAATCTGTAACTTTCTTTATGATATGTTCAGTTACGATTAGGTTGACCAATTCATATTACACATGAAGGGAAGAATTTAACATGGCAAAACAACAAATCGGTGTTATCGGTTTAGCGGTTATGGGGAAAAACTTGGCGCTAAACATTGAGAGCAGAGGCTATTCTGTTTCAGTTTATAACCGCTCTCCTGAAAAGACAGAAGAGTTCCTAAAAACAGAAGCAGAAGGTAAAAATTTTGCAGGTACATACAGTGTGGAAGAGTTTATTAATTCTCTTGAAAAACCGCGTAAAATTTTATTAATGGTTAAAGCTGGTGCTGCTACAGATGCAACAATTGATTCGTTAAAACCATACTTAGAAAAAGGCGACATTTTAATCGATGGCGGAAATACATTCTTCCAGGATACAATTCGTCGTAACAAAGAGCTAGAAGAATTAGGTATCCATTTCATCGGTACAGGCGTATCCGGCGGAGAAGAAGGCGCATTAAAAGGACCTTCAATCATGCCTGGCGGACAAAAAGAAGCATATGAACTTGTAAAACCAATCTTAACAGCTATTTCAGCGAAAGTTGAAGGCGATGATTGCTGCACATACATTGGACCAAATGGTGCAGGTCACTACGTAAAAATGGTTCATAACGGCATCGAGTATGGCGATATGCAGTTAATTTGTGAAGCATACTTCATCATGAAAAACGTATTAGGCTTAGAAACAGATGAATTACATGAAGTATTTGCTGAATGGAATAAAGGCGAGCTAGATAGCTACTTAATTGAAATCACAGCTGATATCTTTACGAAAAAAGATGAAGAAACAGGGAAAGCACTTGTAGACGTTATTTTAGATACTGCAGGTCAAAAAGGTACAGGTAAATGGACAAGCCAAAGTGCGCTTGATTTAGGTGTACCACTACCAATCATTACGGAATCTGTATTTGCACGCTTTATTTCAGCTATGAAAGAAGAACGTGTAAAAGCAAGCAAAGTATTGAGCGGTCCAAATGCAGCTGCATTTGAAGGCGATAAAACCGAATTAGTAGAAGCAATTCGTAAAGCATTGTACATGAGTAAAATTTGTTCATATGCGCAAGGGTTTGCTCAAATGAAAGCAGCTTCTGAAGAATATGACTGGAATTTACAGTACGGTGATATTGCAATGATCTTCCGCGGTGGTTGTATCATCCGTGCACAATTCTTACAAAAAATTAAAGAAGCTTACGATCGCGATGCAGATCTAACAAACTTATTGTTAGACCCATACTTCAAGGATATCGTAGAAGGCTATCAGTCGGCTCTTCGTGAAGTTATTTCAATTGCGGTTAAACAAGGTATTCCTGTACCAAGTTTCTCAAGTGCATTAGCTTACTATGACAGCTACCGTACAGAAACGCTACCAGCGAACCTTTTACAAGCGCAACGTGACTACTTCGGAGCTCACACATATCAACGTGTTGATAAAGAGGGCGTATTCCATACTGAGTGGTTAAAATAAAAAACAAGAAAAGCAGCTGTATACTACAGCTGCTTTTTTTATTTACTCTTTAGGTGAGAAGTTGTCTTCTCCGACTGGCCACCAGTGGAAACCGTCTTCAGCAAGCAATGCGTCTGATTCTTTTGGTCCCATTGAACCTGATTCGTAGTTCGGGAAGTTTTGTGCTTTTGTGCTTTCCCATGCTTCTGAGATAGTATCAACAAATTTCCAAGAAAGGGCTACTTCATCCCAGTGAGTAAAGTTCGTTGCATCTCCAAGCATGCAATCATAAATAAGGCGTTCATAAGCTTCCGGTGTATTCATTTTATCTCCACAGTTATTGCAATAGTTCAAGTTAATCGGTGTGGATGATGTGGCACCTGGCGTTTTACGCGCGTTCAAGTGAAGCGTAATGCCTTCTTCCGGTTGGATATGAATGACAAGCAAGTTTGGATGAATTTCTTTATCTTTATTGAAGTACAGGTTCATTGGTAAGTCTTTGAACTGTACAACAATTGTTGTTGCTTTTTCTTTCATGCGTTTACCTGTACGGATATAAATCGGTACGCCAGCCCATCTGAAGTTATCAATCATAAGCTTACCAGATACAAATGTAGCGGTATTAGACTCAGGATCAACCGAGTTTCCTTCGCGATAGCCGATAACTTCTTCTCCTTCAAGTACACCTTTGCCGTATTGACCTCGTACAAAATAATCATCTACTTCATCCACTGATAAAGAGCGAAGAGCACGCAATACTTTTACTTTTTCACTGCGAATTTCTTCCGGTGTTAATTTAATCGGCGGTTCCATTGCAAGTAGGGCCACCATTTGAAGCATATGGTTTTGTACCATATCTCGAAGGGCACCTGAAGATTCATAGTAACGGCCACGGTCTTCTACACCAAGCGTCTCACTAGACGTAATTTGGATGTTTGAAATGTATTGGTTGTTCCACATCGGTTCAAATAGAGCATTTGCAAAACGGATAACTTCGATATTTTGCACCATTTCTTTACCGAGATAGTGGTCGATACGATAAATTTGATCTTCCTTAAATGCATGGCGAATTTGTTCATTTAATTCTTTAGCAGAAGGATAATCATGGCCAAACGGCTTTTCAATGACTAGGCGGCTCCAGCCTTCTGTTTGTGTTAAACCTTCATTTTTTAAATTCGAAGCAATCGTTCCGAAAAATTCAGGTGCCATTGCTAGATAGAAAATACGATTTCCAGGCACGTTGTATTGCTCATCAAGGCTTTCTGTTAGGCTTTTTAATTCTTGATAAGAAGCGACATCTGTTACGTCAAACGGTTGGTAATAAAAATGTGAAGCAAACTTTTCAATGTCAGCGTCACTGTTTTTGAAACTGCTCACTGATTTTTTTACATTTTCGCGTAATTCGTCATTAGTCCAAGGTCTTCTTGCGACACCAACAACAGCGAAATCTTCCGATAGTTTGTTCGCTTTATATAAGCGGAAAATAGAGGGGAATAACTTACGTTTTGCTAAATCACCTGTAGCGCCAAAAATTACGATAATGGATTTTGGTTGTACATTTGTCATTACTTCTAGGACCTCACTTTGTCGTAGTTACGTTCAATTTTTTTCCGCTTTAACAGACAACACTTAAATGAAATCTGGGGATTCATTGCCCGTTAAACTCGGCCTTTATAAACAAACGAATGATTGCTTGTTTACCTTTTCCTTTATGTATAGAACTACTAATAAATTGTAACGATTTTAAAGGGTTAACGCAAATAGATTAAAACAATTTGTAGTTATTATTCCATGTTTTTAACAAGTTTAAAAGTATTTTGTTTCGAATACGGAGAAAAAGCTACCGTTATTTTAACAGTAGCTTTTCTCATTTATTTATATTGATACAGGGAACCGATAGATTTTTTTGTTGAAAATGGCAGCTCAGGGCTATCGGCAATGATAAAAATAGGACAGTGCATTAAAAGTGGATGTTTTTCGAAAAAGGAAGCATCAGCGTGATAGATAGACGATAGAATAACAGGGAGCTGTTCTAAAAAGTGAAGGTAGCGTGTAATGGTTTCATCTGTTGATGTATGCGCACCGATGTAATAATACACAGTAAGGGAATAAAAACCTTTATCGAAGACGAAGGATGCTAAATATTCGTTCCGCTCTTTTTGCATATGATCGTAGGCAAATTCAATGCCGATTTGAATGGAAGGAACAGAAGTGTGTTGACCTGGGAAAACGGTGTATTTTCTTGGTATCATTGGTTCAACGGGTGTAACACCCAGGCTGTAGGTTACGTCTATTTGGTGGGGATTGCTGATGATCATATGGAATCCCTCCTTTAATATAAAAATACACTCTTTATAAGTGTATACAAAGTTTCATTGAACATGACAATATTAAAATATGCCCAGGCTCTCAGCGTATTTAAAGCAGGCAACGTTTGAGCAGGCGGCAGAGTTTACGATAAAATAACAAAAAAGATTATTATGAGGTGATAAGCAATGAGTATTTTAAAAAATGACTGGGCTCCTTTATTAGAAGAAGAATTTCAAAAAGACTATTACATACAGCTTCGAGAATTTTTAGTGGATGAATATAATCACCACACCATTTATCCTGATAAATATGATATTTTTAACGCTTTACACTATACGGATTATAAAAATGTAAAAGTTGTCATATTGGGACAAGATCCTTATCATGGACCAAATCAAGCGCATGGACTGAGCTTCTCTGTTCAACCAGGAGTCAAAACACCGCCTTCTTTAGTGAATATTTACAAAGAGCTGAAAAATGAAATGGACTATCACATTCCGAATAACGGTTATTTAGTCAAATGGGCAGAACAAGGTGTTCTTTTGCTTAACACTGTTTTGACGGTTAGAAGAGGGGAAGCGAATTCTCACAAAGGAAAAGGATGGGAACAGCTGACGGACCGCATTATTGAATTAGTGGCACAAAAAGAGGAGCCGGTCGTGTTTTTGCTGTGGGGCAAACATGCACAAGCTAAAAAAGAGCTCATTCATCATTCACACCATTTAATTTTGGAAAGCCCGCATCCTAGCCCATTTTCAGCTAATCGAGGCTTTTTTGGCAATAATCATTTTCAACGAGCAAATGAGTTTTTGCTCCAACACGGACGTCAATCCATCGATTGGCAAATTGATGATGTGTAAAAGTGAGCATTTCATGAAGATTAGCTTCAGACATAGCCTCCTATTTCATCTTTTGATAAAATAGCTGTATAAAGTCATATTGAATGTAAGATGAGGTGTCTACATGGATATAAAAATGGCGCAGCTCCTTGATAAAATTAGTGCAGAAGTACAAAAAGCGAAGCACCATTCGAATAGTGGGAACGTTCGAGATCAATTGGTTGCTATCAAAGCACTGTGTGAGCTTGCATTAGATCAAAATGAAGAGGTTTCAGCATCGAAACCTGTCTCGGTTTCAAAACCTGTTGTCATGTCTTCATCGGAAATTATGCAATCGCCTGAGATTATGCAGCAACAGATTATTCAGTCATCCAAACCTAATTTTGAAGGAACGAAATTGAAATCAGATGATGCAAACGGCGATAGTTTGTTTGATTTCTAAAGTGAGGGGAAAAACATGAAACTATTTTTAATAATCGGTGCAATCAATGCGATGTTAGCGGTTGCTCTTGGTGCCTTTGGAGCACACGGGTTAGAAGGGAAAATCTCAGAGAAGTATTTAGAGGTATGGAAAACAGGAGTGCAGTACCAAATGTTCCATGCAATGGGGCTGTTCGTTATTGCGTTTTTATTAAGCAAATTTCCTCAGTCTTCTTTGTTAACAGCTTCGGGCTGGATTATGTTTGCAGGGATTGTGCTGTTTTCAGGCAGTCTCTATGTATTAAGTACGTCCGGTATTAAAGTTCTTGGCGCGATTACTCCCCTAGGTGGAGTTGCTTTTATTGTAGCCTGGATTTTAATTGTTGTTGCAGCTGTAAAATGGCTATAAAAAAACCCCTGAAAAGGGGTTTTTTTAACGCGGAGAATAATTGCTCAACTGTTGGCCTCCACCGCCAAATGGATAATTGTATTTAATTTCTTCATCGAAGGTAATGTAATCAAGATAAACCATAAGCAGTACATAGCGCGTTCCAGTCTGTGGATCGCTTAAAATGATATGATCGCGTCCGGCCGCTTCAATAATACCTCTAAAGACCTTCGCGTTCCACTGCGTATTATTTTCAAACGTCATATATACAGTCGCTATTTTTCCTCGATTTAAACGTAAAATATTTTCAATATATGATTCTTCAATAGGCAGTTGATTTGGGTCTTGCGGGGCACCACTGCCTCCAGAAGAGGTAGGGGGTGGCCCTCCTTGGCTTTGCCCTTGAACCTGCGGCTGGCCGCCTGGCTGGGGCTGCTGCGGCTGAGGCATATAATAAGGGTAGTTTGGACTCATATACGGATTTTGCATATATTGCTGTTGCGGTTGATTAGACTTTGGTTTTTTCATAGGAACCTCCTTCAAACAAAAAGAAATTAGTAAACTCCTGGACAATCAGCTTGAGTTGGTGCAAAGAAACAGTGAGATTTAAATCGTCCTGTGTTATTTTGGTTATACCATTGAGCAGGACAGTCGCCGCTGGGCTTGAAAAACCACAGTGAGTTTTCCGCGGGGTTAAAACGTTCCCCTCTTAATACACGTCGTGCAAGTGTAATTTCAGACTGGCGGGCACGCTGATAAAAGTAGCCTTTTTGAGTTGCTTCAAATCCGCCTGGGTTTTGAAATACCATCTGACGAATGGTTCTTATATTTCTAAAATCCAAACAGGGAGCTTTAGCGCGGTTCACGCCTACATTTCCTACCAGTAACATCCCTTGTTTTCCTTCACTTTCAGCTTCAGCTCGAATGAGTCTGGCTAGGAGCTTAACATCTTCTTCGTTGTGTGCAACGACTGCCATTATCCCACCTCGCTTACTTGTGACACTGTTGTATATATATGGTCCTGTAGATGCGAATATGCCATGGGTAGAAAATAAAAAAACCTGTTTCCAAGTGGAAACAGGTTTTTTATATACTAAATTTTATAAAAGAGATGAACGCTTTTGCAGCTTAGTTTAAACGTGTAAAAAGCGTGCAATAGCTTCTTCTTTTAATAAATTTCCGACAAAGAAGCTGCCAAATTCCCCGTAGCGAGCACTTACTTCGTCAAAACGCATTTCGTATACTAATTTTTTAAATTGAAGAACGTCATCTGCAAAAAGAGTAACGCCCCACTCATAATCATCAAACCCAACAGAACCCGTAATGATTTGCTTTACTTTTCCAGCGTATTGACGTCCAATCATTCCGTGGCTGCGCATTAAGCTGCGTCGTTCTTCCATAGGAAGCATGTACCAATTGTCATTTCCTTGACGACGTTTATCCATTGGATAAAAGCAAACGTGACTAGCTTTTGGTAAAGTTGGATATAGTCTAGCTTGGATTTGAGGATTTTCATAAGGATCCTCCCCAGCAGGTAAGTAGTTGCTTAATTCAACTACTGATACATATGAATAAGTAGGAATGGTAAACTCAGCAAGCTTTGTTTTGTTAAATTCTGTTTCAATTTCATTTAGTTCTTCCATAGTAGGACGAACAAGCATTAGCATAAAATCTGCTTTTTGGCCGACAATGGTATATAAAGCATGACTGCCTTGCTTTTCAGCTTCAGTTCCTTTCCATTTCTCAATCAAACCTAAAAATTCATGGATGGCCGCTTGGCGATCGTCGCTTGATAACTGCTTCCAAGCGCCCCAATCGATTGAACGGAAATCATGAAGTGCATACCAACCGTCTAATGTTTGTGCTGCTTCTGCCATTTCGTTTCACTCCTATTGTCCGATTATGATAAATTCCAATTCTACTATATCATAGTTTGTCCGAAGAACTGGAATGAAAAACCTGTGATTTTGTGACTAAACTTTAAACAATTGTTGCAAAGTAAAAACAGGTTTTATTTTGAGTGTTAGCGGAAAATTAAGAATTAAAAGACTTTTTCGTAATCATGGATTCTTGAAGGACATGCCTTTGATTTTTAAAAAAAGTGGAGTATCCTATTATGAGAAAAGTTTTTTACATATCGAGGAGGATTTACTTTGAGTGATTTATTTACAGGTTTAAAACAAAAAGTATCAGCTAGCGATGTATCAATCGTATTCCCAGAGGGATTAGATGAGCGCGTATTAGGTGCTGTTTCTCGTTTAGCTGCCGACAATATCTTAAAGCCTATCGTTGTTGGAAATAAAGACGCGGTAGCATCAAAAGCAGCAGAATTAAACGTAAAATTAGACGGTGTTGAGGTTTTAGATCCTCAAAGCTACTCTGAATTTGATGAAATGGTGGCAGCATTTGTTGAGCGTCGTAAAGGCAAAGCAACAGAAGAAGATGCTCGCAAAATTTTATTAGATGAAAATTATTTTGGCACAATGCTTGTTCATATGAACAAAGCTGACGGTCTTGTAAGCGGAGCTGCTCATTCTACAGCAGACACGGTGCGACCTGCTCTACAAATTATCAAAACAAGACAAGGTGTTAAGAAAACATCTGGCGTATTTATCATGGTTCGCGGCGATCAAAAATACGTATTTGCTGACTGTGCAATTAATATTTCACCTGACAGCCAAGATTTAGCTGAAATTGCTATCGAAAGTGCTCGTACAGCTGAAATGTTCGATATCGATCCTCGTGTTGCTATGCTAAGCTTCTCAACAAAAGGATCAGCAAAATCTCCGGAAACAGAAAAGGTAGCAAACGCAGTAGAAATTGCAAAAGAATTAGCACCAAGCGTAACATTAGACGGCGAATTCCAATTCGACGCAGCATTTGTTCCTTCTGTAGCTGAAAAGAAAGCACCAGGTTCAGTGATCAAAGGAGATGCAAACGTATTTGTATTCCCAAGCCTTGAAGCAGGTAACATTGGTTACAAAATTGCACAGCGCTTAGGAAACTTCGAAGCAGTAGGTCCAATCTTACAAGGTCTAAACAAACCGGTAAACGATCTATCTCGCGGTTGTAACGAAGAAGATGTGTACAAGCTTGCTTTAATCACAGCTGCTCAAGCACTTTAATAAAAAAACTCCGTCCTAGGGCGGAGTTTTTTTATTCGGCTAATGAACCCAACGCTTTTTCATTGCGGTCATACATGCGCTGCAGCTGCGTCTCAAACAGCATTTGTTCGGTAGCATTTAAAGGCATATTTACAAGAGAAGAGCTCATGCTATTCAGTGTTTGCAATAAAAGCAGCATGACATCAGAAACGGTTAAATCAATCTGTAATAGTTCAGATAGAGAAGCCATTGTATGAGGCTCGATATCTGGGTATGAAAATTTAGTTTCTGTGTTTTGGAGCCCTTTTTTGTAAAACTCTTGAATGAGAGAAGCGCGTTTAGAGCCGCTTCCGTTAACGCATAAGTAAATTTGTACGGCCACACCGCCGCGAACGCGTCGCTGTGAAATGCCTGCAAATTTTTGATTGCGAATGCTCAAATCAAAGCTGCCGGGACAATAGGATCCTACGATTTCCTTCGCTTCAATTGCGGTACCGTAAGATGCAAACATGGCCTTAATCAAATCAAACATGGCTTCATAGCCACGATCAATATCAATTCCTTTTTCTGCATCTGGAAAAATTAAAGAAATGTTTAGAACATCTTGATCAAGTACGACAGCGAGGCCGCCTGAATTGCGGACGATTGTTTTATACCCTTGTTCATGTAAATAAGCTGCACCTTCAGCCAGGTGAGGGAGCTTTGTATCTTGAATGCCTAATACAATCGTATCGTGATGCACCCATGAGCGCATGACAGCTGGAGATTCACCTCTTCCAACGGTTGTACAAAGCGTGTCATCGATGGCAAAAGAATGACGGGCATCAAAATGAGGACCTAGACTGGATTGATCAATAATACGCCAAGCGGGCTGTGCTAAAAGTTTCAAACTATTCTGCTGCATATCTCAAACCCCTTTATAAACAGTAAACGAACATATTATAGCATAAAGGCGTCAGGTCATTGTCTGTAAAATAGAAAAAGAAGAAAGCAGAGCCAAGTTTGACATCCCTCTTTCTTCGTTCGTGTCGCTTATTCAGCCATTTTCTCAAGATTTCCGTTACGATCCATTTTAAACGTAGTAGAAGAACGCTCTTCTTCATCAAATAGAGCTAACTTTCGCGCACGGTTCATGATTTGCATTAATGTTTCATAGTCTTCTTGAATAGTAGTAGCATTAGCTTCGAGATGTTTAATTTGTTTTTCCAACTCTGTGTTTTTCTTAGCTAACTCTGCATTTTCTTGCATCAAGCGTTTGTTTTCGCTTTGCAATGCTTGTAAATTGCTCGCTTGATTTGGCATTGTTTGCAAGAAGCGAATAACATCAGCCATTGAAAGCTCCTCACTGCTGCTTCTTTCTACGTGTGTTTCAGGTAAGCTATATGTTGCTGTAGGCGCAGACATCATTTGTTCCACATGCTCTACAGATGCTGGTGGCGTATATAATAATTTCTTTTTGCCTTGCTCTTGTCCAAGTGCACGCATACGCTGTTTTCGCTGTTTTTTAGCTAGCTGCAGTGCTTTTTCATACTGATGGCGTACAACAGCATTCCATCTGAATCCACATGCTGCTGAAGTTCGATTTAATTCATCTCCAACTTCTTCAAACGCATTCAACTGCGTACTTCCTTCGCGGACATGGCGCAATACTGTTTCAGCTAATAATAAGTCGTTTTCTTCTGTCCAAGCATCTTGTCTATCTTTCACTTTGTTCACTCCTCTATTTTCCATGACTCATAGTAATCATGTTTTGTAGTATCATCATGTACAAAAAATCCATACTTTATACCATTTCTTCTAGGAGTATGATAGATTTTGCTTCCTTCTTTAACTTGCATCGGACTTCAAATAGGGGTAAAATACCCCTTAGACAAAATGATGAACCAATTTTGAAAGGATTGTGTCAACATGGCAAATGAATTTAGAATTTGTGATGATTGTCAGGCAACAAACGTCAAAACGTTGTTACCTCGACTTAAAAAAATAGATGAACAAGCTGAAGTACAAATCGGTTGCCAGTCTTACTGTGGACCCGGACGTAAAAAGTCATTTGCATTTGTAAATAACCGTCCTGTAGCAGCGCCAACAGAGGACGAATTAATCGAGAAGATTGAAAAAAAAGTAAAAAAATAGATAGTGAAACAATAAATAGCTGCTTTTCTGCTACTTATTTGTCGAACGAGCTTCTTACAAACAGAATCGCCTTGTTTGTTAGGTAAATCACCTTGGTTGCTTGACAAGGTGATTTTTTATTCTGAATAGGAAAATAGGAAGTGAGTGTCGAAAAATTATAGCAACAACAAAGTGAAGATAGAGAGGTATGTAAATGACATATCCTAATGAAAAACTCAGTGAAGAAAAAGTATTTAAAGATCCTGTTCACCGCTATATCCATGTAAGAGATCGTGTTATTTGGGAGCTAATTGGGACAGCCGAATTTCAAAGGCTGCGTCGTATTAGACAGCTAGGAACGACATACTTAACGTTTCATGGGGCTGAACACAGCCGTTTTAGTCATTCCTTAGGTGTTTATGAAATTGTGCGCCGTATTATTGACGACGGTTTTCAAGGACGCCCTGAATGGAATGAAGATGAGCGTCTTCTTTGTCTTTGTGCTGCTTTACTGCACGATTTAGGTCACGGTCCGTTTTCACATTCATTTGAGAAGGTTTTCCACTTAGATCATGAAGAATTTACACAAGCCATTATCGTAGGTGACACGGAGGTAAATCAAGTGTTGACGAAAGTGGGAAAGGATTTTCCTAAAAAAGTGGCCGAAGTAATCGCGAAAACATATGAAAATAAGCTTGTCGTTAGTTTAATTTCCAGTCAAATTGATGCAGATCGCATGGATTATTTGCAGCGTGATGCGTATTACACAGGAGTAAGCTACGGTCACTTTGATATGGAACGAATTCTTCGTGTTATGCGTCCTCGGGAAGACCAAGCCGTGATTAAACACAGCGGTATGCATGCGGTTGAAGATTATATTATGAGCCGCTACCAAATGTACTGGCAAGTGTATTTTCATCCTGTTACGAGAAGTGCTGAAGTTATTTTGACAAAAATTTTACATCGCGCGAAAGAGCTCCATCATCATTACTATGAGTTCAAGCAGGAGCCCACTCATTTTTATTCGATTTTTGAAGAAGAAATATCGCTAAAAGAGTATTTGAAATTAGATGAATCTGTTATTTTATTTTATTTTCAAGCATGGGAAGAAGAAGAGGATGAAATTTTATCTGATCTATGCCGAAGATTTATGAATCGTCAGCTTTTTAAATACATTGAGTTTAATCCAAATTCACAAATGAAAATGTGGATGGAGCTTACAACACTTTTTAAAAAAGCGGGCATTAACCCAGATTATTATTTAGTCGTCGATTCTTCAAGCGACCTACCATACGATTTTTATCGACCGGGTGAAGAGGAAGAACGTTTGCCGATTCATCTGTTGATGCCAAATAATGAAGTGCGTGAATTATCACGTCAGTCGGAGATTGTTGAAGCAATTTCAGGGAAAAAGAGAACCGATCATAAATTATATTTTCCACAAGATCTCATTGATCAATTGTCGTCTAAGCGAAAAGTTAAAGATCAGATTATAAACTTACTAAAAGGAGTTCAGAGTTAAATAGTATAGGAGTTGAAGGGGCTGTGTTAAACGATCACGCAAAGATTGTGAAAGTATTTTCCGCGGCGGGAGAAGTTGTTGGCAGAAAAAAGTTACAAAAGATGATATTTATCGGAAAAAAACTGAAGTTTCCTTTTTATGAAAAGTATAATTTTCACTTTTTTGGACCTTATTCTGAGGAATTAACGCTTCGAATTGAGGAGCTGTGTAACTTGGGCTTTTTAAGTGAAATTAAAGAGAAAAAAGGCGGGTATATGCAGTATCGTTACGTATTAACAGAAGCGGGAGAAGGATTTTTAAGTCACTATGATTTAGAGCTTCCTCACTTGCAGGAATGTATGAAGGATATGAACGAGCAAAGCTCTAAATTTTTGGAGCTCGTCTCTACGATTTTATATTTTGATAACTTATCTAAAGAAGAAGTAAAAGAAAAAGTGTTTACGTTAAAGCGTAAGCAAAACTATACAGAAGAAGACATTGCAGAAGCATACGAATATATTGAAAAACTTCAGGCAACTCTGTCTGTACATTAAAAAGATGCCATAGGTCAACTCCTATGGCATTTTTTTATGTAGGCGTTATTGATCGCTCATGCGCTTGCCCGCTACAGCGTAATGGTTTTTAGACATTTCTTCGATGATAATGGATATTTTTTCAGGTGATGCACCTGTTGTTTCTACAACAGCATCCGTTACTTTTTCAACAAGAGCTCTTTTTTGATCATCTGTACGGCCCTCAAGCATCTTAACAGTTACAACTGGCATAATGTGTACACTCCTTTTTGGTCAGTATATGATTAGTGTACCCGTTTTCTGAATAAAATGACAGTATGAGGTAGTGATGCAGGTCATAATCTGTAGTATACTTTTTATCATAACATCGATGCTAAAAACCAGGTGGGGCCATAGGGAGCCCATGTCTGGTTTTTGAGACCTTTGAGGCCATATTCAAGAAGTCTTGTATCCTTCTTCGTAAGCAAACGGTTTATTTAGTAGATATGATGTGTAGAAATTATTTTAAAATAAAGGAGATAAAGAGTGGAACATTTTTTAGCTTTTTCATTGCAAGACCTTCCTTACGTGGTGATGACCCTTATTGTTGCATTCACACTGCATGAGTTTGCACATGCGTATGTAGCTTATTTATTTGGAGACCACACGGCTAAAAAGCAAGGAAGGCTAACGCTTTCTCCGCTGGCACATTTAGATCCATTTGGAACGCTTTTGTTAATTATCGCAGGTTTTGGGTGGGCGAAGCCGGTTCCTGTTAATCGCTATTTCTTTAAAAAGCCTCGTTTAGCTGGTATTCTAGTATCGATAGCGGGACCGTTTAGCAACTTGTTGTTGGCATTTATCGGCTTGCTTATTTACTATTTGATGAACAATGCCGCAGTGGACAACGATGCGCTTTATCGTTTTTTTACATTATTTATTCAAATAAACCTAACACTAGGCGTATTTAACTTGTTGCCTTTTCCGCCTTTAGACGGCTACCGCGTGATTGAAGATCTCGTTCCGCCGTCTACACGAGCCAAAATGACGCAGTATGAGTCTTGGGGTATTTTTGTATTTTTGATTCTTGTGATTACACCTCTGGATCGAATTGTAATCTGGCCGCTTCTAAACGGAGCAGCAACGTTTGTGATGAATATCTTTCAGCAGATATTAGCACCACTGATTTACTAAATAGAGGAGGCTTACTATGACTCAGCCAAAAAAGAAAAGTATAGGATTTAATATCATAAAAGACGATTCAACCGACGGCCACGGCGGCTACGGGGTTGGAGCGTTAAGTTTAGAAAACATTTCACCGGTTTTTGTTTGCCCAAGCGATGAAGAAGTATTTGTCGATATTGGTGCGATGCATGCCAGAAGTGTAGTAGAAAAAGGAATTAAGTTCTTACCGAATAAAGACGAGGTGCCAAACGGCAAGTTATATTGGCTCGTATGGGTAACGATTGATCGCAAGCAAGAAGGACCTTACTACGCAGGTATGACAGCATGTGAAATGACCGTTGATCGTGAAATTCGCCGCGGCTATAAGTCGCTTCCTGAACATGTAAACAAAATGGATAAATCCTTAAAACGACGCATTATGGTAGAAGAAATGGATAACAAGTCTAAGGCTTTGCTTCGTGAGTTTTTGAAGTCTCATAATGAAGAAATCTGGACGTTATCTAATGATGACTTAAAAGAAGCGCTTCAAACATCGTAATGCTAAAAAAAGCTTAAGGCCAAGGCCTTAAGCTTTTTTTAATCAAACCATTTTGGGAACCAGTGAAATTTTTTACCTTCTGTTTCACGCTCTTTTTTCTTCGTTTTTGCTGCATGATCGATGTGATCAGTACAATATGTTTTAGGCTGTGTTCCAGTTAAATAATAAGCTTTATATTGAACAGGACATGATTTGGATGCTAACTTTCCATTTTGAGGATTAATGTTGACGCTCATTAATCCGTTTGGTGCTTTAAACTTTTCTTTTTTCTTCCCTTTTAAAGCATCTTCCATAAATAGCGCCCACATTTTTTTTGCGTATCCTTTTTCAGCTACATCATCCATTGTCCTTCCTTGATCATATCCAACCCAAACGCCTGAAACGAGCTGAGGAGAGTAGCCAATCATCCAGCTATCCGTAGAGGTTGTGCCGGATTTTCCCGCGTAAGGACGAGATACATATTTAGAAATAGGCTTTCCTGTGACGGTTGTATAGCCATTTAGCTTTTGATTAAACATGCCTGTCATTAAATGGGTAGTAAGAAAAGCATAGCGTCTATCAATGACTTGTTTCCGTTCAGAAGGAGCTTGATAAACAACTTCTCCGTCATGGGTTTCAATTCGTTTAATAAATGTTGGACGAATTTCTTTTCCGCCATTAGCAAAGATGCCGTACGCATTAACCATATCAATGACTTTGACAGGTGAAGTTCCAAGAGCTAAAGATGGAACTTTCTTTAAAGGTGATGATATACCAAGTGTTTTAGCGGTTTCGATCAAGCGATTTTCCCCAATGAACAAATGCGTTTTGACCGCATAAATATTGTCTGAAAGTGCGATGGCTTGAGCCATTGTAATAGGCGCATCTGCATAATAATTGTGATAGTTACTAGGCGTGTATGTCGAAACACCATCTTCTAATTTGAACGTCGTTTCTTCACTTTTCATTGGAGTGGATTCAGTAAAACCATCTTTTAATGCCGCATAGTATAAAAATGGCTTCATCGTTGAGCCAGGCTGTCTTACTGCTTGAGTAGCGCGGTTAAACGGGCTCTTTTCATAATCTCTTCCACCAATAAGAGCTTTCACTTGTCCATTTTTAGGATTCATCGCAACAAATGCACTTTGTACGTCTGAAGAGCTGCTGATAACATCTTTCATTTTTTCTTCTGCCGTTCGCTGCATCTTTTCATCCAGCGTTGTATAAACGCGAAGTCCATTTGTATAAATCATGGTTTCATCAATGCCTAAATCTTGCTTTAATTCTGCTAGCGCTGCATCCATAAAGTAAGAAGCGTCTTCTTTGTTAGGATCTTTTTCAGCAGGCTTTGAAAATGCTAGGGGAGTTACCAGCGCTTTTGTTGCTTGCTTCGACGTAATAATTCCATCCTCTTTCATGAGAGATAAAATGATATTTTGTCGTTTTTTTGCATTTTCCTGATGAATAAGAGGAGAGTAGTAGCTAGGGCCTTTTGGAATACCGGCTAACATACTCGCTTCACTTAACGTCAAATTTTTGGCGTGCTTATCAAAGTACAGCCTAGCTGCCGCTTCAATTCCATAAGCTCCATGGCCGTAGTAAATCGTATTCATGTAGCCTTCTAGAATTTGGTCTTTGCTATAATTCATTTCTAACCGAATCGTATACAGAGCTTCTTGAAGCTTTCGAGTCCACGTTTTGTCGTGCTCTAAAAACAAGTTTCGTGCATACTGCTGAGTAATAGTACTCGCACCCTGTACTTTTCCCATAGCTTTTATATCAGCTACAATTGCTCCGGCGATTCGATGCATATCAAAGCCGTGATGCTCATAGAAGCGCTTATCTTCAACGGCTAAAGTCGCATCTTTTACGTAAGGTGAAATTTGATTAAGTGAAACCCAGTAGCGCTTTTGTCCATTGTGAACTTCATCAAGAACTTTACCGTTTGCTGAGTAGAAAACAGCTGTTTGAGAAACGTTTAGCGGAGGGGGGCCAGCGATTTTGGCGTAGAGAAAGATGCTTATGTAGGCAAACAACAATAAAGCCCCCGCTAATATACCAAGGACGAGAAGAATTCGGAAGATGCGTCTTGCCTTTTTTAAATGTTCGGTTAATACCGTTTCCATTTCTATTCACCACCAATATGTGTCACTATGCACCATACATGTTGCTTTCAACACAACAAAATTCTATTAAAAGAGCGGTGCAAGTAGATTCTAAAGCTTGTATCTATCATCAGTATGAAATAGAAAAGGAGGTTTTAAACCTCCATTGCTAAAAATTTTACTTGCTTTTTTGCTGAATTCATCTATACTTTTTTCATGTTTGTATAAATTATGTTAGGGTAATCTATGCATAGGTTAATTCTCAAAATAGAAGGGAAGATTTTGAAATGGAATTATGGTTCACAGAAAAGCAAACAAAGAACTTTGGTATTACAGCTAAAATTAATCGCACTTTACATACAGAGCAAACGGAGTTTCAAAAATTAGACATGGTTGAAACAGAAGAGTTTGGTAACATGCTCCTACTTGACGGTATGGTTATGACAACAGAAAAAGATGAGTTCGTTTATCATGAAATGGTTGCACATGTACCGTTATTTACGCATCCAAATCCAGAAAACGTACTAGTTGTAGGTGGAGGAGACGGAGGCGTAATCCGTGAAATCTTAAAACACCCAAGCGTAAAAAAAGCGACGTTAGTTGATATCGATGGAAAAGTTATTGAGTACTCAAAAAAATTCTTACCTTCAATTGCGGGTAAACTAGAAGATCCTCGTGTTGATGTACAAGTAGATGACGGATTTATGCACATCGCTAAAAGCGAGAACGAATACGATGTCATTTTAGTGGATTCAACAGAGCCAGTAGGTCCAGCTGTGAATTTATTTACAAAAGGATTCTATGCAGGTATCTCAAAAGCACTTAAAGAAGATGGTATCTTTGTTGCTCAATCGGACAACCCTTGGTTCACGCCAGAACTTATCTCAAATGTTCAGCGTGATGTAAGAGAAATCTTCCCGATTACACGTCTATACGTAGCAAATATTCCAACGTACCCAAGCGGTTTATGGACATTTACAATGGGCTCAAAGAAACATGATCCATTGGAAGTAAGCGAAGATCGTTTCTTTGATATTGATACAAAATATTACACAAAAGAATTGCACAAAGCGGCATTTGCCTTACCTAAATTTGTGCAAGATCTTATTAAATAAGTTATCACATACAAGTGAGATGCCAGAGGTTTAAGGCTGGCATCTTTTCTATGAGTAATGAAGGAGGAACAAAATATGCGTTTTGATGAAGCTTATTCAGGTAATGTATTTATTGGCAGTCACCCTGTTTTTGAAGAAAGTGAAGCGGTTCTTTACGGAATGCCAATGGACTGGACAGTTAGCTATCGTCCAGGTTCACGATTTGGCCCAACTCGTATTCGTGAAGTATCAATTGGATTAGAAGAATACAGCCCGTATTTAGATCGGGAGCTAGAAGAAGTGAAATATTTTGATGCAGGAGATATTCCACTTCCATTTGGGAATCCTCAGCGCAGCTTGAACATAATTGAAGAGTATATCGACCAGCTTTTAGCAGCGGACAAGTTCCCATTAGGCATGGGCGGAGAGCATTTGGTTTCTTGGCCTGTTATGAAAGCTATGTATAAAAAATACCCGGATTTAGCCATTATCCATATGGATGCTCACACAGACCTTCGTGAAGAGTATGAAGGAGAACCACTTTCTCATTCCACTCCAATTCGTAAAGTTGCTGAACTAATCGGACCGGAGAATGTTTATTCATTTGGTATTCGTTCAGGAATGAAAGAAGAATTTCAATGGGCAAAAGAAAACGGTATGCATATTTCAAAATTTGAAGTTCTAGAGCCGTTAAAAGAGATTCTACCAACACTTGCAGGTCGTCCTGTTTATGTAACAATTGATATCGATGTATTAGATCCAGCGCACGCTCCTGGTACAGGAACAGTAGATGCAGGCGGTATCACATCAAAAGAGCTTTTAGCTTCTATTCACGCAATTGCTAAATCAGATCTTCGTATTGTCGGAGGAGATTTAGTCGAAGTAGCTCCAATTTATGATCCGTCTGAACAAACAGCTAATACAGCAAGCAAGCTTATTCGCGAAATGATCTTAGGCTGGGTTCAAAAGAAATAAATAAAGTAAAAAGGCGGCCGCCTACGGCCGCCTTTTTTGTTTGAAATATGTGAGTACGTCAAACACAGTGAAAAAAGGAATTCTCGGCTTATCTATCATATTTCCTTTGAAGTATTATTGAATTCTTTCTTTAGAATGTTTATACTATTTAAGTTATAACGTATTCATTTTAATAAGGAAGTGTCTTTTGTGAGTAACGCTTCAGAAGTCAAAAAACCCATTGAAGTTAAAATTGTGACGGATATCCGTGATGGTCACCGAAAAGAGACAACATCGGTAAATGCAAAAGGTATGTATTATGAAAAAGGATCGAAAATTTATCTTACATACACAGAGCGCCAAGAGGAAATCGGAGATATTAGAACAATGGTAAAAATTAGCGAAGACGAAGTATCAATTAACCGAACTGGTGCTGTTCAAATGAAGCAATCGTTTCGTAAAAAGGTACAGATCGAAGGAACTTATATAAGCCCTTATGGACGTATGGATTTACTAACATTCGCTCATAACATTGAATATAAACAAATGACTCAAAAGGGTCGGTTATTTTTAACGTATGATCTAGAAGTACAGGGTCAGCCTACCGGGAAATATGCGTTAACCATTACATTCAAGGAGGAGAAAAAATGAACATCGTCGAACAAGTGCAGCAAAAATTAAAAGCTGAAATTCAAGATGCTGTGGTCAAAGCAGGACTTGCTGAAAAAGCAGAACTTCCAGAAGTTCTATTAGAAACACCAAAAGATAAAACACATGGTGATTATTCTACCAATATGGCTATGCAGCTAGCTCGTATTGCCAAAAAAGCACCGCGTGTTATCGCTGAAGAGCTTGTAGCAAACTTCGATAAATCAAAAGCATCTATCGAAAAAATTGACATTGCAGGCCCTGGATTCATCAACTTTTATATGAATAACTCTTATTTAACAGAGCTTATTCCAACGATTATAAAAGCTGGTGAAGCATACGGTGAGACAAACGTAGGGAACGGACAAAAAGTACAGGTTGAGTTTGTTTCAGCTAATCCGACAGGAGATTTACATTTAGGACATGCCCGCGGTGCTGCAGTTGGAGACTCATTATGTAATGTTCTTGAAAAAGCAGGTTACGATGTGTCACGTGAATACTATATCAATGATGCTGGTAACCAAATTAATAACCTGGCTTATTCAGTAGAAGCACGCTACATGCAGGCTCTTGGTTTAGAGAAAGAAATGCCTGCAGACGGCTATCATGGTGCTGATATTATAAACATCGGAAAAGAGTTAGCAAAAGAGCACGGAGACAAGTATGTAAACGCCTCTGCAGAAGAGCGTTTTGAATTCTTCCGTCAATACGGATTAGATTATGAGTTAGCTAAATTAAAGCGTGATCTTGAACAGTTCCGTGTGAAATTTGACGTATGGTATTCTGAAACGTCTCTTTATAAAAATGATAAAATTTCAGTTGCACTTGAAACGTTGAAAAAACAAGGCCACGTATATGAAGAAGAAGGTGCTACGTGGTTCCGCTCTACAACATTTGGTGATGATAAAGACCGTGTGTTAATTAAAAATGACGGTTCATTTACGTACTTAACGCCAGATATTGCGTATCACCAAGACAAAATTCAACGCGGATTTGATAAGCTAATTAATATTTGGGGAGCCGACCACCATGGATATATTCCTCGTATGAAAGCGGCGATTCAAGCGCTTGGTTATGAAAAAGATACGCTGGAAGTAGAAATTATTCAAATGGTTCAACTGTATCAAAATGGCGAAAAAATGAAGATGAGCAAACGTACAGGTAAAGCAGTAACAATGCGTGACCTAGTAGAAGAGGTAGGCCTTGATGCAACTCGCTACTTCTTTGCGATGAGAAGTGCGGATACACATTTAGACTTTGATTTAGATTTAGCTGTTTCTCAATCTAATGAAAATCCTGTATACTACGCGCAATATGCTCATGCCCGTATTTGCAGTATTCTTCGTCAAGGTGAAGAGATGGGGATTCAATCAACATCTGGCACCGACCTTTCATTAATTAGTGCAGAAAAAGAAATGGAACTGCTGAAGAAAATCGGAGAGTTCCCTCAGGCCGTAGCGGAAGCAGCAACAAAACGTATTCCGCACCGCATTACGAACTATGTATTTGATCTTGCTTCTACGTTCCATAGCTTCTATAATGCAGAAAAAGTATTAGACAGCGATAATATAGAAACAAGTAAAGCGCGTATTGAACTAGTGAAAGCTGTTCAAGTAACGCTTCAAAACTCCTTAAAACTAATTGGTGTTTCAGCACCTGAAAAAATGTAAATAAAAAAAGAGCCTCTTGGCTCTTTTTTTATTTAAAAAACAAGCGTGGCGCCTCCCGTACGCTTTACTCCTCTCATTGATGCTAAATCTTCCACTAATTTTAGCAGCGCTTTATCTTTTAACTTTGCTTCAATCATTACGTCAAAATCTTGTCCCATATCTTTAGCTATTTGCAAAAAAGGTGCGATGAAATCAGTTGAGACATAATCAGAGTGACTTCTAAATTCTTTTTCAGATTTAGGAGAAGAGATATGTACTTTTGGTTTTAATCCGATATGTTTCCACGTGTCAAAGATACGAGGGAGCAATAGGTCAAGAGGTTCTTCTCCTTCATTTGCTTTATGGTGGTGATAATCAAAGAGGAGAGGGACTTTCTCTTTTTCGCATACGGCTAATGTTTCTTCAGTTGTGTATGTTTTATCATCGTTTTCAAGAGTCATGCGCTTTTTAATGGCAGGCGGCAGCGTTTGAATGTTTTCATGAAATCGACCAATCGCTTTTTCTTTATTGCCATAAGCTCCTCCTACATGAATATTAATAAGAGCTTGATCAGCTACTCCCATCGCTTCAAGCATTCTATAGTGATAATCCATATCTTTTACCGCATTTTCTGTAATGTGTTTTTTGTCGCTTGTAAATAATGTGAACTGATTGGGGTGAAAACTCACGCGCAGCTGATGATTCCGAATCAATTCTCCTATCTCTGACCAGTCTTCTTGGAACGCATCAATGTAATTCCAAGCTACTTCAGGATGAGTAGCTAAAGGGACAAGAGAAGATGACAATCGATACAGCATAATTTCGTGGGCAATATTAAAATGCAAAGCGCGCTTAGTATGATTCAAATTTTGTTTTGTGACGTGATGAAGCTTATCCAGCCTCTCATCTTTTTTCATTTTTCCCCATCTAGTAAACGTGAGGGTTTTAGCAGGTGAGCAGTCCCAAAGCGACAGGGCATGTGATACATAGCCAAATCTAATTTTCATGATAAATCTTCCTCTTTTCGTTCATTAAAGTAACGGAGAAATAAAGGTTGCAAATCCTTGCTTTAGTTTTTCACTCCATTTTCGGTTTTTGACATCTTCTAAAGACAAAATTGGGCATTCCCCCATACAAGCTTTAAAGCTGTTCTTTACTTCTTCAATATACGTTGCATCATAGATTAAACAGTTGATTTCAGCATTTAAGAACAAGCTTCTTTTATCAAAATTAGCCGTTCCTACATCGCAGATAACATTGTCTGCAATTAATACTTTGGCATGGTAAAAACCGTAATAATATTGATAAATCATACAACCTGCTTGAAGTAATGTGGGAAGATAAGCAAACGCAGCATGATGAACAAGCGGTTGATCTGCACGCATTGGAATTAAAATATGAACTTTTACTCCCCGTGCACGAGCTTGGAGTAAAGCATTCATCAAAGGTTCACTTGGAATAAAATAAGGAGTACCTATGTACAATTCCCTATTGGCTTGGTTGATAATCGATAAAAAGCTTTCTTCAAGTGAAAAACCTTCAGTCGACTTTAGCTGAATAACATAGTCTCCTTCAGAGGTTGGTGGAAAGTATCTTTCCACTTTACGCAGGTCTAAGCCGGTAGCAGCATACCAGTCGCTCAATAGTTGCATTTGAAGGTCTTGTATACCTTCCCCTTCCATACGCAGGTGGTAATCTTTCCACACCCCAAGCTTGGCGTCGAGTCCTAAATATTCTCTTCCAATATTAAAACCGCCAATGTAGCCAACTTTCCCATCAATAACGGCCATTTTACGGTGATTGCGTGCGTTGAGTGTATAAAACAAATAAGGCCACCGTAGCGTTCGACTGTAAGCAAAATGAACACCTTGTTTCTTTAAGAATGCAATTTTGTTTTTCTTGATTTTATAGCTTCCTACACGGTCTACCAATAATCTGACTTCAACATTTTGCTGTGCTTTTTGGACTAGTAAATCTAAAAATTCTTGGCTAATTTCATCATTTTGTACAATGTAAAACGATAAATGGATAAATGAAGAGGCATTTTCTATTTCGTGAAATAAATCTTTATACAAGACATTCCCGTCTGCGAACAAAAAGAGAGAAGCACGGCGTTTTGGAAAAGTATTTTCAGCCTGGGAAAATACTTTCTTTCCAACACCAAGGTCAATTGCAAGCCAAGCAATAAAAATAATAAAAAGTAAAATCACAATCATGCCGCTCATCATGTCACCTCTTTTCCCGATGTAAATACATTTTATGTTGTTCTTAGTGTCACCTTGTTTAAATAGAATATGAACAAAAGAACGAAAAGATATTGACTGAATGCTCATTCATTATATACAATGAAAACAGATATATTATCAGAAAATTTAGTCGTCAGGAGGAAAGAAAGGTAACAAATTATTCAAGGAGGGGACGAGATGACAGGGTTGCTGTGGGTGAATTTTCTCTTTTTTATTATTGTAACCGCTTACGCTATCTCTTTGTTTGTATATTTAATTCGCACACGCATTGAGTACATTCAATTAGGAAAAAAAGTTGAATTTGATCAGCGGTTAAAAGAAAGGCTGCAAAAAATTTGGGTGAATGTGTTTGGACAAAAGAAACTGTTAAAAGATAAAAAAAGTGGAATTATGCACGTCATGTTTTTTTATGGGTTTATTTTAGTTCAGTTCGGCGCGTTAGACTTCATTATAAAAGGTTTGCTTCCAGGTAAACATTTGCCGCTTGGACCTTTATATCCCGGCTTTACATTTTTCCAAGAAATTGTGACGTTTTTGATTTTAGTAGCAGTTGTCTGGGCTTTTCACCGTCGCTATGTAGAAAAGCTTGTGCGTTTAAAAAGAGGATTTAAATCTGGTTTAGTACTGATTTTTATTGGAGCACTTATGCTGTCAGTGCTTGTTGGAAACGGCATGTCAATCATCTGGCATAATCATGAACCAGCATGGACAGAACCGATTGCGTCATCTATTGCCATCTTGTTTAAGGGAATCAATGATACTGCCGCTATCTCCATTTTTTATGTTTCATGGTGGATTCACTTAGCCGTGTTATTGACGTTTTTAGTATATGTTCCTCAATCAAAACATGCTCATTTACTGGCTGGACCGGCTAACGTATTTTTTAACCGTGTTTCTAAGCCAGGTAAGCTTGAAAAGATTGATTTTGAAGATGAGACGCAGGAGACGTTTGGGGTTGGTAAGATTGAAGAATTCACGCAGCATCAGCTCATTGATTTATATGCCTGTGTAGAATGCGGTCGATGTACGAATATGTGTCCGGCAACGGGTACGGGGAAAATTTTGTCTCCAATGGATTTAATTTTGAAGATGCGCGATCACTTAACAGAAAAAGGAGCGGTTGTGACATCTAAGGCTCCTTGGGTTCCTACGTATGCATTCTCTAAAACAAAAGGAAATCAGCTGGCGATGATGGCGGCCAGCCAAGGCGGAGCAGAAGCCGCAGCAACAGCGGAATATAATCCCGCCCTAATTGGAGATGTCATTACGGAAGAAGAAATTTGGGCATGTACAACGTGCCGAAACTGTGAAGATCAATGTCCCGTAATGAACGAGCATGTAGATAAGATCATAGATTTACGACGTTTTTTAGTATTAACCGAAGGAAAGATGGACGCGGATGCTCAGCGTGCCATGACGAATATTGAGCGTCAAGGAAACCCTTGGGGATTAAACCGAAAAGAGCGTGAAGAATGGCGACATGTAAGAGAAGATGTTCACATTCCGACTGTTAAAGAAGTAAGTAAAGCGGGTGAAACGTTTGAGTATTTGTTCTGGGTAGGTTCGATGGGATCTTATGATAACCGCAGTCAAAAAATCGCTCTATCGTTTGCTAAGCTTCTCAATGAAGCTGGTGTTTCATTTGCGATTTTAGGAAATAAAGAAAAAAATTCTGGTGATACGCCCCGCAGGTTGGGCAATGAATTTTTATTCCAAGAGTTAGCTTCTAAAAATATCGCTGAATTTGAAAAAAATGAAATCAAAAAAATTGTTACGATTGATCCACATGCTTACAATATCTTCAAAAATGAATATCCAGATTTCGGTTTTGAAGGAGAAGTGTATCATCACACAGAATTATTAGCTATGTTGGTGAAAGAAGGTAAGCTGACACCAAAACATGCGGTTAATGAAAAAATTACCTTCCATGATTCCTGTTATTTAGGAAGATATAACGAAGTATACAGTCCACCAAGAGAAATTTTGAAAGCGATTCCAGGTGTTAGTTTGATTGAAATGGATCGCAACCGTGAAAATGGTATGTGCTGTGGAGCAGGAGGAGGGTTAATGTGGACGGAAGAAACGACCGGCCAGCGAATTAACGTAACGCGCACGGAACAAGCCTTAGCCGTTAATCCAAGCATTATCAGTTCAGGTTGTCCGTACTGCTTAACGATGCTAAGTGACGGAACAAAAGCAAAAGAAGTAGAAGAAAAGGTTCATACGTATGACGTAGCAGAACTGCTTGAAAAGTCAATTTATGGTGACGTGCAAGAACAGGTTTCATAAAGGAAAAGTAGAGATGGTATTCATCTCTACTTTTTAAAGAAAGGAAATTGAGCAAGCGTTCAATCGGCAAGGACAAAGAGTAGGAAAAAGGGGAGGAAACAATAGTGGGGAAAACAGTTATTGTGAGTGCAGTTCGAACACCTTTTGGAAAATTAGGTGGCAGCGTAAGCGGACTAAAAGCGGCAGAACTAGGGGGGAGAGCGATTCAAGCAGCATCAAAGGGACGTACAGAAATTGATTCCGTTATTATGGGGTGCGTGCTGCAAGGGGGCCAAGGACAGCTACCTTCTAGGCAAGCCATGCATTATGCAGGTTTACCGTGGCAAGTAGAGACGGAAACCATTAATAAAGTTTGTGCATCGGGTATGCGCAGTATTACAACTGCTGATCAGCTGATTCGATTAGGAGAAGCAAAAACAATCATTGCAGGTGGAATGGAATCGATGAGTAACGCGCCGTATCTTCTTCCAAAAGCAAGATGGGGATTCCGGATGGGAGATAGCGTGGTGACGGATTTGATGGTTCATGACGGTTTGACATGCAGCTTTACAGGGGTGCAAATGGGTACGTATGGAAATCAAATAGCTTCTGAAATGAATATTTCCCGAGAAAAGCAGGATGAATGGGCGCTTCGCAGTCATCAATTAGCGGTAGAGTCAGAAGAAAAAGGGAGATGGGATGCAGAAAGAATTTCAGTTGATATTCCGTCTAAAAAAGGAACGATAACGGTTCAAAAAGATGAAGGACCAAGAAAAGATACGTCGTTAGAAAAACTCTCGTCTCTTCGGCCTGTATTTGGCCACAGTGGAACCATTACAGCAGGAAATGCACCTAGCGTGAATGACGGAGCAGCTGCGCTCATGCTAATGGATGAAGATGTGGCGAAAGCAAATGGCTATGAGCCGTTGGCTACGATAATAAACCATACTTCTCTTGCGATGGAGCCAAGGGAATTTCCGAAAACGCCTGGGTTTGCTATTAACAAGCTACTGCAAAAAACAAAGAAGACAGTAGATGATATTGCGCTGTTTGAAATCAATGAAGCTTTTTCAGCAGTAGCATTAATGAGTATGGAGATTGCAGGGCTTCCGGCTGAAAGAGTAAATGTGAACGGCGGGGCAGTGGCACTTGGACATCCGATTGGAGCAAGCGGCGCCCGTATTGTTGTAACGCTCATTCATGAATTAAGACGACGAGGCGGCGGACTAGGCATTGCGTCTATTTGCAGCGGCGGCGGCCAAGGTGATGCCATCATGGTAGAAGTGTAAAAGGGGGAGATCAACTTGAATATTGAAACAGTTATGGTTATTGGAGCAGGTCAGATGGGAGCAGGCATTGCGCAAGTATTTGCTGCGAACGGATATCAAGTTTCTTTGTATGACGTTGATCAAAAAAATACACAAAAAGGAATAGAAGGTATTGATAAACGTCTGAAAAAACAGGTGGAAAAAGGTTCTCTCTCAGCTAAGGAATATGAAGGGATTATGGAGCGCCTTCACTTGGCAAATGAAATAACAGCAGCACAAAAAGCAGATTTAATCGTCGAAGCGGTTGTGGAAAAGATGGAAGTCAAGCAAGCCATTTTTGCGGAGTTGGATTCGTTAGCCCCGAGTCATACTATTTTAGCAACCAACACGTCTTCGCTTCCTATTACTGAAATTGCAGCTGTGACCACTCGACCTGAAAAAGTAATTGGCATGCACTTTATGAATCCTGTTCCCGTGATGAAGCTCGTTGAAATTATTAGAGGGCTGGCTACTGCTGATGAAGTGTATCAAGCAGTCTATGAAACAACAAAAAAATTAAATAAAACCCCGGTGGAAGTTCATGATTTTCCAGGGTTTGTTTCAAATCGAATTTTAATGCCAATGATTAACGAAGCTGTGTTTACGCTCTATGAAGGTGTAGCAAACGAAGAGGATATTGATCAAGTGATGAAACTAGGAATGAACCATCCAATGGGACCTTTGACATTAGCAGATTTCATCGGCCTCGATACATGTTTGTTTATTATGGAAACGCTCCATAAAGGGTTTGGTGATGACAAATATCGTCCTTGTCCATTGCTTAGGAAATATGTAAAGGCAGGATGGCTTGGTCGAAAAACAGGAAAAGGATTTTTTACGTACGAAACATAAAGGAGTGGCAAAATGATCTTTTTTACGTCTGAACAACACATGATTAAAAAGATGGTAGCTGATTTTAGTGAAAAAGAAGTCGCTGCGGCTGTGCCAAACATGGAAAAGGGTGAATTTCCTCGAGGTTTATTAAAGCAGATGGCTGATCTTGGTCTGATGGGCATTCCCGTTCCTCAAACATACGGAGGAGGTGGACTGGACTTTGTGTCATACATGATTGCCATCCACGAAATATCAAAAGTAAGTCCAGCCCTCGGCGTCATTTTGTCTGTTCATACTTCTGTAGGTACGAATCCTATTGTCGTATTTGGGACGGAAGATCAAAAACAAAAGTATGTAAAAAAACTTGCGACAGGTGAATATTTAGGTGCTTTTTGCCTAACAGAACCTAGTGCAGGGTCTGATGCCGCAAGCCTAAAAACAAAAGCAGAACGAAAAGGAGACCACTATCTTTTAAATGGGTTAAAGCTTTTCATTACAAACGGGGGAGAAGCGGATACATATATTGTATTTGCTAAAACGAATCCCGAACGCGGGTCGAGAGGGATGAGCGCCTTTATCGTTGAAAAGACGATGGAGGGATTTTCAGTAGGAAAAGATGAACATAAGATGGGTCTTCACGGTTCTCGAACGGTTCAACTGCACTTTGAAAATATGCAGGTGCCTGTAGAAAATCGTCTCGGAGAAGAAGGTGAAGGATTTCGAATTGCTATGGCTAATTTAAATGCTGGAAGAATTGGTATTGCTGCTCAGGCGGTAGGAATTGCTGAAGGTGCGTTAACAGCAGCCAAAAACTATGCAAATGAACGATATCAATTTGGAAAGCCGATTTTATCTCAGCAGGGAATTGCCTTTAAGCTGGCTGATATGGAAACGGCTGTTGAATCAGCGAAGCTTTTAATGTACAGAGCCGCTTTTTTATATGATCAAAAACTTCCTTGCAAAAAAGAAGCCTCAATGGCGAAATTGTTTGCTTCCCAGACGGCTATGAATGTAGCAATCGATGCGATTCAAGTTTTGGGAGGCTATGGTTATATGAAAGATTATCCAGTAGAGAGGTATTTTCGTGACGCCAAAGTGTGCGAAATCTACGAAGGTACAAGCGAAATTCAGCGCATTGTCATTAGCAGTCAACTATAGGGGGAATAATCATGTTTTTTAAACTTTCAGAAGAGCACGAAATGATTCGAAAAATGGTGCGAGACTTTGCCAAAAACGAAGTGGCTCCGACAGCTGCACAACGAGATGAAGAAGAGCGTTTTGACAGAGGAATCTTTACACAAATGGCTGATCTAGGATTAACAGGTATTCCATGGCCAGAGCAATACGGAGGAATCGGCAGTGACTATCTAGCTTATTGCATTGCCGTTGAAGAACTATCTAGAGTATGTGCATCAACAGGCGTTACGTTGTCGGCTCATACTTCTCTTGCCGGCTGGCCAATCTATACATTCGGAACAGAAGAACAAAAACAAAAATACCTGAAACCTATGGCAACGGGTGAGAAAATAGGTGCTTATGGGTTAACGGAACCGAGTGCTGGATCAGACGCAGGAGGAATGAGAACGCTCGCTGTAAAGGACGGAGAAGATTATATTTTAAATGGTTCTAAAATCTTTATTACAAACGGCGGCGAAGCGGATATTTACGTCGTATTTGCTCGCATCGATCCTAATGAAAAACGCACGAGCGCTTTTATTATTGAAAAAGATATGCCGGGATTTTCAGTTGGTAAAAAAGAAAAGAAACTGGGCATTCGCTCTTCACCTACCACAGAAATTATTTTCGAGGATTGCCGTGTTCCAAAAGAAAATTTGCTAGGAAATGAAGGAGAAGGATTTAAAGTTGCCATGATGACGCTAGATGGCGGCCGAAATGGTATTGCAGCGCAGGCGGTAGGAATTGCTCAAGGAGCGTTAGATGCGGCGGTGGCTTATGCAAAGGAACGTCAGCAATTTGGAAAGCCCATTATTTCTCAGCAAGGAATTGCTTTTAAGTTAGCCGACATGGCCACGAGTATAGAAGCTGCCAGACTGTTAACCTATCAAGCTGCTTGGCTCGAGTCTCAAGGGCTGCCATACGGCAAAGAATCAGCCATGTCAAAATTATATGCTGGGGATACAGCAATGAAAGTAACGACAGAAGCTGTTCAAGTATTTGGAGGGTACGGTTATACAAAAGATTATCCAGTAGAACGTTTTATGAGAGATGCAAAAATCACGCAAATTTATGAGGGTACACAAGAAATTCAGCGTCTCGTCATTTCTAGGTATCTTGCTAAATAAAACACTTGTTGTAGGAGAGGTGAAAAAATGAAAAAGAGAGAAGTTCTCACATCCATTAAAGATGAAAAGCTGATTGTAGAGCGTCGTAATCAAATGATTAAAGGGGCCGTCACGCTATTTAAGGAAAAAGGTTTTCACCGAACAACAACAAGGGAAATTGCCAAAGCCGCTGGGTTCAGTATCGGTACACTTTACGAATATATTCAATCTAAAGAAGATGTTTTATATCTTGTATGTGACAACATTTACGACGAAGTGAGAGAGCGATTAGAAGAGATGGTAGTGGATCGTTATACAATCGCTGAGCTTCAACAAGCGATTCAACACTATTTTAAAGTTGTAGATGAGCTTCAAGATGAAGTATTAGTCATGTACCAAGAAGCGAAATCGCTGTCTAAAGATGCGCTTCCATATGTATTAAAAAAAGAGCTGGATATGGTTGAAATGTTTAAGGTTATTATCGAAGGCTGCGTAGAAAACAATCAATTTGCACTTACGGATAAAGAAATTTCGCTGTTTGCTCATCATTTATTTGTTCAAGGTCAGATGTGGGCATTTCGCAGATGGTGGCTGCAAAAGCATTATTCACTAGAAGAATATACAAATATGCAGTTGGATTTTTTACTTAAAAATTTTTCATTTCAACAACTGTGTGAGGGGGAGACAGTTTGAATACAAGCAAAAGACCGCTTCGTTTTTTAACCGCTTCTAGCCTGTTTGACGGCCACGATGCGTCTATTAATATTATGAGACGGATTCTTCAAGCCAAGGGGGTAGAAGTCATTCATCTGGGGCATAACCGATCTGTTGAAGAAATTGTTAACGCTTCCATACAAGAGGATGTTCAGGGGATCGCCATTTCTTCTTACCAAGGCGGCCATGTAGAATATTTTAAGTATATGTACGATTTACTCCAAGAACAACAGGCTTCTCATATTAAAATTTATGGAGGCGGCGGCGGGGTAATTATTCCGAGTGAGATTCAAGAGCTTCATGATTACGGCATCTCTAAAATCTTTTCTCCGGAAGATGGACGAAAAATGGGGTTAGAAGGCATGATTCAATTCATGATCGATGATTGTTATTACACAAATCCCCCTGCACTGCCGAATGATCGAACCTTAACGCCGGCTAATGACCGTTTAATTGCCCAGCTTATTACATGTGCTGAAAATGAAGCCTATGAATACACAAAAGAGCATGCAGCCGCTCTTGAAGAAATACGAGAAAGTGTAATCGACAGCGAGACGGATCAAAAAATACCGGTTATTGGAATCACAGGAACAGGAGGAGCGGGGAAAAGTTCGCTTACGGATGAATTAGTAAGAAGGTTTATTGAACATATTCCAGATATTCATGTAGCTGTTTTATCCGTTGATCCAACTAAACAAAAGACCGGAGGAGCGCTTCTTGGGGATCGAATTCGCATGAACATCGCAGCGTCTCCTCGTGTGTATATGAGAAGTTTGGCCACGCGTTCATCTGGACATGAGCTATCGGCGGCCATTCGAGATGGAATTGCCGTCGTGAAAAAAGCGGGCTTCGACATTATCATTGTCGAAACAAGCGGCATCGGGCAAGCTGATGCTCAAGTTAAAGATATTGCAAACGTCTCTCTTTATGTCATGACAAGCGAATTTGGCGCGCCGTCGCAGTTAGAAAAGATTGAAATGATTGATTACGCAGACTTTATTGTCATCAATAAATTTGAAAAAAAAGGTTCCGAAGACGCAAAAAAACAAGTGCAGCGTCAATATCAGCGCAATCATCAGCTGTTTGAAAATAGTCTCTCTACGATGCCAGTTTACGGAACAATCGCGAGTCAGTTCAACGACGGGGGAACAAATATTTTATTTGAAGATCTTGTAAATCATCTGCATCAAACATGCCGTACGTCTTGGCACGTAGAAAAATCATCAGAGCGCGTAAGTGAAAAGAAATATACCATCATTCCTAATGATCAACAGCAATATTTACAGGAGATTGTAAACAGCGTTCGCTCTTATCACCGCAATACGGACGTTCAAGCGCAAACAGCGCGTAAATTTTATCAGCTAGAGGGTGCTCTCGAAGAAGTGGAAACAGAAACAGCCAAGCAAGAGCTCACTCAGCTAAAGGAGAAATATCAAAAACAGCTAACGGCCGAATCGATTGAAAAGCTGGAAAACTGGCCTAAATTAAAAAGTCAGTATCGGCAAGAAGAACTTATTACAAAGGTAAGAAATAAAGAAATTAAAACGTCTTTGCAAGTTGATACGCTATCAGGACTGCGTATTCCGCGCGTGGCCCTTCCAAAGGTTGATGAATACGGGGAAGTTCTTCGTTTTCTTTATAAAGAAAACGTGCCAGGTGCATTTCCATACACAGCAGGTGTTTTTCCGTTCAAACGAAAAGGTGAAGATCCTAAGCGTCAATTCGCAGGTGAAGGAACACCAGAACGAACCAATCGCCGCTTTCACTATTTGTCAAAAGATGATGAGGCCAAGCGTTTAAGTACAGCGTTTGATTCTGTAACGCTTTATGGAGAAAATCCGGATCCAAGGCCGGATATCTTCGGGAAAATTGGCGAAAGCGGCGTAAATGTCTGTACGCTTGATGATATGAAACTTTTGTATAAGGGATTTGATCTTTGCCATCCTTCGACTTCCGTTTCGATGACGATTAATGGGCCGGCTCCGATATTATTAGCTATGTTTATGAATACAGCTATCAGCCAGCAGGTAGAAAAGAAAGAAGAAGAATTAAAGCGTCCTTTAACGGAACAGGAATACGAGGAAGTAAAATCGGGTACGTTGAAACAAGTGAGAGGAACCGTTCAAGCGGATATTTTAAAAGAAGATCAAGGCCAAAATACGTGTATTTTTTCCACAGAATTTGCGTTAAAAATGATGGGAGATATTCAGCAGTACTTTATTGACGAGAAAGTGCGCAACTATTATTCTGTGTCTATTTCAGGCTATCATATTGCTGAAGCAGGGGCGAATCCAATTTCTCAGCTCGCGTTTACATTAGCCAACGGTTTTACGTACGTGGAATATTACTTAAGCCGAGGGATGCATATTGATGATTTTGCTCCTAATTTATCGTTTTTCTTTAGTAATGGACTTGACCCTGAATACACGGTTATTGGACGTGTGGCGAGAAGAATATGGGCAATTGTGATGCGTGATAAATACGGCGCAAATGAACGCAGTCAAAAGCTTAAGTATCATATTCAAACATCCGGCCGATCGCTTCATGCACAGGAAATTAATTTTAATGATATACGTACGACGCTGCAAGCCTTAATGGCTCTTCATGACAACTGCAACTCTCTTCATACCAATGCGTATGATGAAGCAATTACAACACCGACAGAGGAATCTGTACGTAGAGCGATGGCCATTCAACTAATCATTACAAAAGAGCATGGACTCACTAAGAATGAAAATCCATTACAGGGCTCTTTTATTATTGATGAACTAACAGACTTGGTAGAAGAAGCGGTATTGGCTGAATTTCAACGCTTAAATGATCGAGGCGGCGTTTTAGGTGCGATGGAAATGCAGTATCAGCGAGGTAAGATTCAAGATGAATCGATGGAATACGAGATGCAAAAACATACGGGAGCTTTACCTATTATAGGAGTAAATACGTATATTAATCCAAATGAAGAGGAAAGTTCCTCAGTTGATGACATGCAGTTAGCCCGCGCATCAAAAGAAGAAAAAAATCATCAAATTAATCAGCTTCAGAAGTTTCAACAGCAGCATGAAGAAAAAAGAGAAGACGCGCTGAAAAGGTTAAAGAAAGCTGCAACAGAAGGAGAGAACATTTTCAAAGAGTTAATGGAGACTGTTAAAGTAGCCAGCTTAGGAGAAATTACGCGAGCTTTATATGAATGCGGTGGGCAATATCGTCGAAATATGTAATAATGTATCGTTAGTATATAGTGATATATTAAAAGCCGCGGTGACTATTTTTGGTCATCGCGGCTTTTATAGACTTAACCCTAACGGACTCAGAATAACTGATGGTGAATTCCTTTTGGTCAAAGGATACTGTTGGTGTATCAAGTAGAATGTATTATAGTAATAAAATGTCTATTTTTTTCGTTGTTTTATGCGAAATTCTCGAGAATTTTAGAAACGAGGCTAGCATAAATGTATTGAATTTGTTTATAATGAATGGTATGTATTTATTCGTTTCCATCATTTACACATATGATGAATTGATTTAATAGATTTTCGATATACATAGCCATAGAAAGGATGTGCCAGATTTGAGTTTAGCACAGTACTCAAAAACGGATTTAAAAGAAATGTCGATGATTGAGATTGCTTACGCGCTTCTAGAAGAAAAAACAGATCGTCAAGCAATGTCATTCCAAGAAATTATTGCTGAAATTAAAGCAGCAGCGGAAATGTCAGATCAAGAATTAAAAACGAGATTAGCTCAGTTTTATACAGATATTAATATTGATGGTCGCTTTTTAACAGTAGGGGACAACCATTGGGGTCTTCGTGGATGGTATCCTTTTGACCAGGCTGAAGAAGAAGTTATTCCGGTTGCAAAACCTAAAAAGAAAAAAGCGAAAAAAGCTGTTGTTGAAGAAGTTGAAGACTTTGATGATCTAGAAGAAGATTTAGATTATGAAGATGTTGACGATCTAGACGAAGAAGAAGATTTTGAAGACATCGACGAGCTAGAAGAAGATGAAGATGATCTTGCAGAAGACGATTTTGACGATTTAGAAGATGATCTAGACGATGATGAGGAAGATGAAGAAGACGATTATGAGGACGAAAAAGAAAAATAATCCTTCTTGACTTTTTCAAGCGAAGTAGGTAGAATCTTTTTTGGGCTCTTTAAACAAGCATTTAAAAAGTTTTTATTTAAAATAGACTATTGCTCCCAATCCAGTTTTGGTATTGGGAGCAATTTTTTTATTTTATTTATCAATGTTTTACACCCCGATATGTTCTTATAAATCCTTGATAGAAACTTTCTTTTGGTTCTTGAACGTTTCACATTCATAAGGTTTCTTATAATTTCGCATGCACAATGAATGAATTGTGATTGTTTATGTGAAAACTTTTAATATTGTACAGTTCAAATTATTTAGAGGGGGAAGTATAGATGACAAAGTATATTTTCGTAACAGGCGGTGTTGTATCATCTCTAGGAAAAGGGATTACAGCAGCTTCTTTAGGCCGTTTATTAAAAAACCGTGGGTTGAACGTAACGATTCAAAAGTTTGATCCATACATTAACGTAGACCCAGGAACAATGAGTCCATACCAACACGGTGAGGTATTCGTAACAGATGACGGCGCGGAAACAGACTTAGACTTAGGTCACTATGAGCGTTTTATCGATATCAACTTAAATCGCTACAGCAATGTAACAACAGGTAAAGTATATTCAACAGTATTGAAAAAAGAGCGTCGCGGTGATTATTTAGGCGGAACAGTTCAGGTTATTCCGCACATCACAAATGAAATTAAAGAACGCGTTTTCCGTGCAGGCAAAGAAACAAACGCAGATGTTGTTATTACTGAAATCGGCGGAACGGTAGGAGATATTGAATCACTTCCTTTCCTAGAGGCTATTCGTCAAATCAAAAGCGATATTGGCCGTGACAACGTTATGTATATTCACTGTACACTTGTGCCATATTTAAAAGCGGCTGGTGAAATGAAAACAAAACCAACACAGCATAGTGTAAAAGAATTACGTAGCTTAGGTATTCAGCCAAACGTGATTGTTGTTCGTACAGAAATGCCAATTTCTGAAGATATGAAAGATAAGCTAGCTTTATTCTGCGACATTGATCCAAAAGCAGTTATTGAGTGTGCAGACGCTGAAACATTATATGAAATTCCACTATCTCTACAAGAGCAGCACTTAGATCAAATCACATGCGATCACTTGAAATTAGATTGCAAAGAGGCAGAAATGACTGAGTGGAAAGCACTTGTTGAGAAAGTAAAAGGACTTTCAAACACAACAAAAATTGCATTAGTTGGTAAGTATGTAGAGCTTCAAGATGCTTATATTTCTGTTGTAGAAGCAATGAAACATGCTGGATATGCATTCGATGCAGATGTAAATATCAAGTGGGTAAATTCTGAATTTGTAACAAAAGAAAATGTTCAAGATTTACTTGGTGATGTAGACGGTATCTTAGTTCCAGGTGGATTTGGGGATCGTGGAATCGAAGGTAAAATTGTGGCAACACAATATGCACGTGAGCAAAAAGTTCCATTCTTAGGTATTTGTTTAGGTATGCAGCTAGCATCAGTTGAGTTTGCACGCAATGTATTAGGATTAGAAGGCGCACATTCAGCAGAAATTGCACCTGAAACAAATTATCCAATTATCGACTTATTACCGGAACAAAAAGACGTAGAAGACTTAGGTGGTACATTACGCTTAGGATTATATCCTTGTAAATTGTCTGAAGATACGCTTGCATATGAAGCATATCAAGATGAAGTGGTGTATGAGCGTCATCGTCACCGCTATGAATTTAACAACGAATATCGCCAGCAAATGGAAGAGAAAGGCTTTATCTTCTCTGGTACAAGCCCGGATGGCCGTTTAGTTGAAATTGTAGAGCTTAAAGACCACCCATGGTTCTTGGCTTCACAATTCCACCCAGAATTCACGTCTCGTCCAACAAGACCGCAACCATTGTTCAAAGAATTTATTCGCGCATCAATGGAGTCAGGCCAAAACAAATAAGTGAAATAAAAACACGCTGTCTTTAGACAGCGTGTTTTTTATTCATATTCTTCTACGATTTCTTTTAATGTAAAAATTAAACCGTAGTACGCGTATAAAGCGACCATCATTGCTGGAAAACCAAATCTTGAGCCGTCTTCTCCAGGAATAAGGGGCTTTAACAATTTTGTATCAATATGAGCATCTGCGAGTGCTGTTAAAGAAGGTTCGGTTATTTCTTTAGGGACAGCAGCAATGCTGACAAATGGAATATCGCGTTTCTTTAAACGTTCAGCTATTTCCACAGCTTTGTGATCTGTTGAAAATCGAGAGACAAGCAGTACGCGATCGACGCTAGTCAGCTGATCCAATTCATGTAAAGGCAAAGGTTTTGCCTGACTTAAAGGTTCTGCACTGCTTAGTGCTTCTAGTGTAACGGCATGCATTTCTTCTACACCATAAATATAGATAAATCCTTCTCCGACAGAGGCCTGTGCTAAAATACGCGCGGCATCTTCAAATTGGAATTCTTCTTGTTCTTCAATTCGTTTAAAAAAACCTGAAAGTTGAGTTGTGAAAATTTTAAGCATAGAATCTCCCTTCGATTTAAGCGGCTAAAGCCGTCTATCTACACATTATAACGAAAAAAGCTATCTGTATTCTATCTTGAAATGAGCTACAATGAAAGTAAAGTGCAATGAAGTTAGATGGATGACAAAAAAAGCTATGTTTTGTAACAATTTCTCTAATTAGCAGGGATTTTTGTTTTAAAGGCGAAATACATATGTTAGTTTTGTCTGTAGAAGAGGAATATAAAAGGTGGGATTATATTGGCAGAGAAAATTTTAATTGTTGATGATCAGTATGGTATACGTATTTTATTAACGGAAGTGCTGCAAAAAGAAGGCTATACGACATTTCAAGCGGCGAACGGCTTCCAGGCGATTGATATTACAAAAGAGCAAGCACCGGATCTTGTCTTATTAGATATGAAAATTCCAGGAATGGATGGAATCGAAATTTTAAAAAGGTTAAAGCAGCACGATGAAACGATTAAAGTCATCATTATGACCGCTTATGGTGAATTGGATATGATTCAAGAAGCAAAAGATCTAGGAGCGTTAACTCACTTTGCAAAACCTTTTGATATTGATGAAATCCGCAAAGTTGTTAGGGAATATATACCAGTAAAGTCGAATTAAGGTTTTGGTAGGGTTTTCATCCTAACAAATTTTGAATATCAGCCTAAAAATGTTGCTGTTTTCATTGTTAGTTGGTATCCTAATTACTGTATTCATAATTCGACAATCTATTATGTAAAGATGCGCGTTGTTTCTACATGAAACACTCAATTCAAGAGCATACTATTTGAGTGTGCCTTTTGGTTAGCATCTAATCTAAGGTTGATTTTAAGGAGGATTTCAATATGCCTTTAGTATCAATGAAAGAAATGCTTATTACAGCAAAAGAACAAGGCTATGCAGTAGGTCAATTTAACTTAAATAACTTAGAGTTTACTCAAGCTATTCTTCAAGCAGCAAAAGAAGAAAACTCTCCAGTTATTCTTGGTGTATCTGAAGGTGCAGCACGCTACATGGGCGGTTTCAAAACTGTTGTAGCAATGGTTGAAGCTCTAATCGAAGATTACGACGTTCAAGTACCAGTTGCAATTCACTTAGACCACGGTTCAAGCTTTGAATCATGTGCAAAAGCAATCCATGCTGGATTCACTTCTGTAATGATCGATGCTTCTCACCACCCATTTGAAGAAAACATTGCAATTACTTCTAAAGTAGTTGAACTAGCTCACTTCCACGGAGTATCTGTAGAAGCAGAACTAGGAACTGTTGGTGGACAAGAAGACGACGTTATTGCTGAGGGTGTTATCTATGCAGATGCTAACGAGTGTGAAGAACTTGTTAACCGTACAGGTATCGATTGCTTAGCTCCAGCATTAGGATCAGTTCACGGACCATACAAAGGTGAACCAAACCTAGGTTTTGCTGAAATGAAAGAAATCGGAGATCGTACAGGCTTACCATTAGTTCTACACGGTGGAACTGGTATTCCAACAAAAGATATCCAAAAATCAGTTTCTTTAGGTACTGCTAAAATCAACGTAAACACTGAAAACCAAATTGCTTCAGCTAAAGCTGTTCGTGAAGTATTAGCTGCGCAACCTGAACAATATGATCCACGTAAATACTTAGGACCTGCTCGCGAAGCAATCAAAGAAACGGTTCAAGGTAAAATGCGTGAATTCGGTTCTTCTAACAAAGCATAATTTGAAATCTTCGGATGGCCTGTTTGCAGTTAGTTGAGTCTGAAAAATAAAACCGTCTTATTTTTATTGTAAGGCGGTTTTATTTTTACTATAATTTTCTTATCATTCTGAATACATAACACAGGGGGATGGCATTCATGAAGTTTTTTATTGATACGGCTAATTTAGACGAGATTAAGGAAGCGCATTCATTAGGTTTGTTAGCGGGGGTTACAACAAATCCTAGTTTAGTAGCTAAAGAGAACATCACGTTTGAAGATCGTCTTCGTGAAATTACAGAGTTCGTTGAAGGATCTGTAAGTGCAGAAGTGATTGCGCTTGATGCAGAAGGCATGATTCGCGAAGGAAAAGAGCTTGCTGCGATTGCGCCGAATATTACAATCAAGGTACCGATGACTCCAGATGGCTTAAAAGCAGTAAAAGAATTTACTAGTTTAGGTATTAAGACAAACGTTACGCTTATTTTCTCAGCTAACCAAGCGTTAATGGCAGCAAGAGCAGGTGCTACTTACGTATCGCCTTTCTTGGGAAGGTTAGACGATATTGGTTTTAATGGCCTCGATTTAATCTCAGATATTGCAGATATTTTTGCAATTCATGACATTCCATCCGAAATTATTGCAGCATCTATTCGTCATCCGATGCACGTAACAGAAGCTGCAAAAAATGGAGCACATATTGCGACAATTCCTTACAAAGTTTTAATGCAATTGTTCAAACATCCGTTAACAAATGCAGGAATTGACCAATTTTTAGCAGATTGGGAAAAACGAAATGTCTAAACATGTATAAATTTGTGTGGCCTTTACCATCCTGACAGGTGAATGCCATATTTTTCTTTTATCTTGTCGAAACTATACATGATTTTTTCATTTTCGTGTACACTAGTAGGTAATAGGAAAAATAACCATTCTTTTAGGTATTCTTTGTACCAAAATTTTCCTCAATTACTAGGTGAGAAACTTTCTTTCACTAGAAGGGAGCTATAAATGGAAAAGTTAAAAATACAAGGTGGCTTTACCTTAAGTGGATCCGTCCGCGTCAGTGGTGCTAAAAATAGTGCCGTTGCGCTTATTCCAGCAACAATTTTAGCCGAGTCACCTGTTACAATTGAAGGTCTGCCTGATATTTCAGACGTGCAGTTATTAGGGGATTTAGTTGAAGAAATTGGTGGGAAAGTAACCATTGATAACGACGAATTAACAGTAGATCCATCCGGAATGGTTGCAATGCCTTTACCGAACGGAAAAGTAAAAAAATTACGCGCTTCTTATTATTTAATGGGGGCGATGTTGGGACGCTTTAAAAAAGCGGTAGTTGGTCTTCCAGGAGGCTGTTACCTTGGTCCAAGACCAATCGATCAGCACATTAAAGGCTTTGAAGCTCTTGGTGCGAAAGTAACAAATGAGCAAGGAGCTATTTACATTCGAGCTGATGAACTGATTGGTGCTCGAATTTATTTAGACGTTGTGAGCGTAGGAGCAACAATCAATATCATGCTAGCTGCTGTGAGAGCAAAAGGGCGTACCGTTATCGAGAATGCTGCTAAAGAGCCTGAAATTATCGATGTAGCTACGTTACTGACAAGTATGGGTGCCCGTATTAAAGGTGCAGGGACGGACGTTATTCGAATTGATGGCGTAGATCAATTAAAAGGATGCCGTCATTCCATCATTCCAGACCGAATTGAAGCAGGCACGTATATGATTATGGGAGCGAGTATGGGAAAAGAAGTTGTTGTTGACAACGTTATCCCTCAGCACCTAGAGTCATTAACGGCTAAAATGCGGGAAATGGGTATTCATATCGAAACAAGCTCAGATCAGATTCTCGTAGCGACTCGTCAGCTGTTGAAGCCCGTAGATATTAAAACGTTAGTATATCCAGGTTTTCCAACTGATTTACAGCAGCCATTCACGACGCTTCTAACAAGAGCATCAGGTACAAGCGTTGTGACAGATACAATTTACGGTGCAAGGTTTAAGCATATTGACGAGCTGAGACGAATGAATGCATCTGTTAAGGTAGAAGGACGTTCAGCTATTATTAATGGTCCCATTCACTTACAAGGTGCACGTGTGAAAGCGTCGGACTTACGAGCAGGAGCAGCCCTTGTAACCGCAGGCTTAATGGCCAAAGGGATTACAGAAGTAACGGGTTTAGAGCACATTGACCGAGGTTACAGCCATTTAGTAGACAAGCTATCGGATTTAGGGGCAATGATTTGGCGTGAAGAGATGACTCAAGAAGAAATTGAACAATTTCAAAATTCATAGAGGCAAATTGCACAACAGTGAGGAAAGCAAATTCTAGAAATGAGCCGTTAAATAAGCTACACAGGTGTAGGAACGTTCTTCTATGTCTGTGTAGCTTATATATTTATGAATAGGGTAAATAGATAAAAAGGGGAAGCTAAAAGATAAATTTCACTTCTTATTTTAACGTCCAGTTTATTTCCTTTAATGTGAAATTATGAAAAGGTTTTCCTTGCTTCTCTTAAGCTATTAAATTTCCTTTTTTTTATTCATCTTCTAAAGTAAAAAAAGATTGATTAAAAAGATAGAAAAAGGTTAGAATATAAATTGCTACGTTAAATTTATCAAGATAATATAAATGGTTTTATGTCGGAATTATTCTTCTAAAAGTGTATGGTTAATCAATTGATTCTACTTATTATACTTCAAAGGTTATATTCTCCATTTTCACAGATTTATTCCATCCATATCATCTCTCAATTTTATATTTGAATTTAATATGGGAGGAACGGTTAAAAATTATTCATTATAAAGCGTGGTGTCCTAATGAACTTAACATTATCCAGTTTAGAAAATATGAAATTAAAAGAGCTATATGAACATGCTCGTGAGTATAAAGTTTCGTACTATAGTAAATTAACGAAAAAAGAACTTGTCTTTGCTATTTTAAAGGCTCAAGCTGAACAAGATGGGCTTTTATTTATGGAAGGCGTTCTTGAAATTATTCAGTCAGAAGGATTCGGTTTCTTACGACCAATTAACTATTCACCGAGTTCAGAAGATATTTATATCTCAGCTTCACAAATTCGTCGCTTCGATCTGCGTAATGGAGACAAGGTATCGGGGAAAGTTCGTCCTCCGAAAGAAAATGAGCGCTACTACGGGTTACTGCATGTAGAAGCAGTAAACGGAGAAGACCCAGAAACGTCAAAAGAACGCGTACATTTTCCAGCACTAACCCCGATTTATCCAAATGAGCAAATGCTGCTGGAAACTCAGCCAAGAAGTTTCTCTACGCGTATTATTGACTTGATTTCACCAATTGGATTTGGGCAAAGGGGACTAATTGTTGCGCCGCCAAAGGCAGGTAAAACGATGCTGTTAAAAGAAATTGCCAATAGCATTACAACCAATCATCCTGATGCGGAATTGATTGTTCTTCTTATTGATGAGCGTCCTGAAGAAGTAACGGACATTGAGCGTTCGGTTGACGGTGATGTTGTCAGTTCTACATTTGACGAAGTGCCAGAAAATCACATTAAAGTAGCGGAACTTGTCCTTGAACGTGCGATGAGACTTGTCGAACACAAAAAAGATGTTGTCATTTTGATGGATAGCATTACAAGACTTGCTCGTGCTTATAACTTAGTTATTCCACCGAGCGGTCGTACACTATCAGGGGGTATTGATCCAGCTGCTTTTCATCGTCCAAAACGCTTCTTTGGAGCTGCGCGTAACATTGAAGATGGAGGCAGCTTAACCATTCTAGCAACAGCCTTAATTGATACAGGCTCTCGTATGGATGATGTTATTTATGAAGAATTTAAAGGTACAGGTAACATGGAACTGCATCTAGATCGTTCACTAGCTGAAAAACGTATCTTCCCTGCGATTGACATTCGTCGTTCAGGCACACGTAAAGAAGAGCTGTTAATTCCAAAAGAGCATTTAGACCACTTATGGGCAATTCGCAAATCAATGGCAGATGCTCCTGATTTTGCAGAAAAATTCTTAAAACGTTTACGTCAAACAAAGACAAATGAAGAGTTCTTTTCGATGTTAACGGAAGAGAAAAAAACGCTTTTAGCAAATAAACGATAAGTTATAAAACATGTGGTTGCAAAAGCATACAACCCTTGTTATAATTTCATCATGTGTGTTGATAAAGTACACAGTGAAATAGTTATTATTTCATCACTATCTTTATCAATAAACTCTGTTTCAGAATGATTCAGGGCGGAAGGAGATGAAACGAATGAAAACAGGAATTCATCCAAACTATAAAACAGTTATGGTTAAATGTACTTGCGGAAACGAATTTGAAAGTGGTTCTGTAAAAGAAGAGATCCGCGTTGAGACTTGTTCTGAATGTCACCCATTCTACACTGGTCGTCAAAAATTCGCTGAAGCTGGTGGCCGTGTTGATCGCTTCAACAAAAAATACGGTCTTAAATAATCACATTGTCGAAACAAACAGGCAAGTAGCTTAACTTCTTGCCTGTTTTTTTGCTTAAAAAAGTAGAAAAACAGTGTCTGCTTGATAAAAAAGTGGGTACTTTATCATAGGAATAAGATCTACATAGAAGACGTAGATTAAGTTAGTAGCGGTTCGCTCAGAAACGGAACGAGAAGAAGGGAGAGTCCCGCAGTGGTGTACGTAATGAAACAAAGCGGTTGGATAGAAGTAATTTGTGGCAGTATGTTTTCAGGGAAATCAGAAGAGTTGATTCGACGTGTGCGCCGTACGCAGTTTGCTAAACAAAAAGCACAAGTGTTCAAGCCTGCAATTGATAATCGATATAGTGAAGAAGCTGTCGTTTCACATAATGGTACATCTGTTATGGCTTATTCAATCTCAGCATCGCGCGATATTTTAAAGCGAGTAAATGAAGAGACAGACGTAGTAGCGATAGATGAAGTACAGTTTTTTGACACAGATATTTTAGAAATTGTTCAATCTTTAGCAGATCAAGGCTTTCGTGTGATTGTAGCAGGGTTAGACCAAGACTTCAAAGGTGAACCTTTTGGACAAATGCCCCAGTTAATGGCTATTGCAGAATCGGTAACAAAGCTACAGGCCGTATGCGCTTCATGTGGCTCTCCTGCGAGCCGTACGCAGCGTTTGATTAACGGTGAGCCTGCTTCTTATGACGACCCTATTATTTTAGTCGGTGCGTCTGAATCGTACGAACCAAGATGTCGTCATTGCCACGTTGTGCAAAAGTCCAAAGGACAGGCTGTGTCTGTGGACTCAAGCGAAATGGTCGAAAAATAAAGCAAGAATTTTATGATGATAAAAACAGAACGCGCAGTTCTGTTTTTTTGTTCATATACGTGTATTAACAAGGTTTTGACTCTATTTTAAAGCTATACTATAATTACAATGTTATGGATAAAGAATGAGGTGAATGACGTGTTTGATCGTTTAGAAGCGGTAGAGGCGCGCTATGAGAAGTTAAACGAACTTCTGAGTGACCCTGAGATCGTAAACAACCCCTCTAAGTTGAGAGAATATTCGAAGGAACAATCAGATATACAACAAACGGTAGCCGCTTATCAGGAATACAAAGATGTAAAAGAGCAGTTATCAGAAGCGAAAACGATGCTTGAAGATAAGCTTGATGCAGATATGCGCGACATGGTCAAAGAAGAAATTGCCGAGTTAGAAACGCAGCAAGAAGAGCTAGTTGAAAAGCTACGTATTTTATTAATTCCAAAAGATCCAAACGATGATAAAAACGTAATCATGGAGGTTCGTGGAGCGGCTGGTGGAGATGAAGCAGCGTTATTTGCAGCTAATTTGTACCGCATGTATTCTCGTTTTGCTGAATCACAAGGCTGGAAAACAGAAGTAATGGAAGCAACGACTACTGGAGTAGGCGGTTATAAAGAAATTATCTTTATGATTAACGGTAAAGGTGCGTACTCAAAGATGAAATTTGAAAACGGTGCACACCGTGTTCAGCGAGTTCCTGAAACAGAATCAGGCGGTCGTATTCATACATCTACAGCAACGGTAGCATGTCTTCCTGAAGCGGAAGAAGTTGAAGTGGACATTCATGAAAAAGACATCCGTGTAGATACATTTGCTTCAAGTGGACCTGGTGGCCAAAGTGTTAATACGACGATGTCGGCAGTTCGTTTAACACATTTACCAACAAATACAGTGGTATCATGTCAAGATGAAAAGTCTCAAATTAAAAATAAAGAAAAAGCAATGAAAGTATTGCGTGCTCGCGTGTACGACAAATTCCAGCGAGAAGCACAAGCAGAGTACGATGCAACGCGCAAACAAGCAGTTGGATCAGGAGATCGCTCTGAGCGTATCCGTACGTATAATTTCCCGCAAAATCGCGTAACGGACCACCGTATTGGTCTGACGATTCAAAAGCTAGATCAAATCTTAGAAGGCAAGCTTGATGAAATTATCGATGCATTAGTAATGGAAGACCAAGCGCGCCGAATGGAAGATTCGAACTAATGAAAGTATTTGAAGCCCTTAAGTGGGCTTCTTCTTTTTTGAAAGAGGCAAAGCGAGATGAAAACGCGGGAGAACTCTTGCTTCGCCATCACTTACAGATGACGAGAACTCATTTGCTAGGTGCTCTGCAGGAAGAACTAGAAGAAGAAACGCTAAAAAGGTTTGAACAAGATGTCCATGCTCATAAAGCAGGGATGCCTGTACAATATCTCATCGGGACAGAAGAATTTTACGGACGTTCATTTATTGTAAACGAACATGTATTAATTCCAAGACCGGAAACAGAAGAGCTCGTATATGGAATGATTTCTCGAATGAAAAAAGAATTTCAACACCAGTCTATTGAGCTTGTCGATATTGGAACGGGAAGTGGGGCGATTGCTATCACTTTAGCGTTGGAGCTTGACAGCGTCAATGTTACAGCAACAGATATAGCTATAGAATCTTTAAATGTAGCCAAGGAGAATGCTCAAAATCTGGACGCTGCTGTCACGTTTATACAGGGAGATTTATTACAACCATTCCTATCATCAAATCAGAAATTTGATGTAATTGTGTCTAATCCGCCTTATATTCCAGCAGATGATGAATTGTCCACAGTGGTAAAAGATCATGAGCCAAATCGAGCTCTTTTTGGTGGAAAAGATGGTCTGGATTTTTATCGACGTTTTATGGAAGAGTTGCCATATGTGACGAAGTCAAACAGTATTATTGGATTTGAGGTCGGGGCCGGACAGACAAAAGATGTAGCTGAGATGCTGCAAAAAACGTTTCCGACAGCTTTTGTAGAATGTGTATATGATATTAATGGAAAAGATCGAATGGTTTTTGCACAACTTCGTGATAACTAAAAAAATCAGAGGGAATGATTTTCCCTTTGGTTTTTGAAAATCATGCATTTTTTTACTAAATTACTAGTTTAAGATATCTTGCTTTCGGCCATACTGTTCCTATGAAAGGGCGGTGGCCGAAATGAAGAAGTATGCTATCATTTATTTTATTTTATTAATTATTGGAGCAAATGCTCAACTTATATATACACATAACCAAGTGCAGGCAGATCAGCCTGCAGTCATTCCAGACGAGGCAATTCGACTGCGTATTTTAGCAAACAGCGACGGTGAAAAAGATCAGTACGTAAAACGTCTGATTCGTGACCGTGTGAACGAACAAATTACAGAATGGGTAAAAGATTTAACATCTGTAACTGTAGCTCGAAAAACAATTAAAGAAAATTTGCCAGCGCTTGAGACAATTGCGAAAGAAGTGCTAAAAGAAGAAGGCGTAAATGAATCTGTTCACGTTAAATTCGGAAAAGTAGAGTTTCCTACTAAGTTGTACGGTCAGTTTTTATATCCAGCAGGTGAGTATGAAGCCGTGCTTATTACTCTTGGTAAAGGAGAAGGAGCAAACTGGTGGTGTGTACTATTTCCTCCTTTATGCTTCTTAGATTTTTCAAACGGTGAAGCGGTAAAAGCGCCAGAGCCATCTGAAGAAGAACCAAAGGCAGAAAAAGAAAAACCAGCAGCTTCTGAATTAAAATCTGCAGACAAAACAGATGATACGTCGGCTGAAAGTAAAGAACCCGCAGTGAAGACAGAAATTCAATCTGCAACTATTACATCGGATTCTATTAAGCAGAAAGCTGAGGAACCTTCTCAACCAACGGCATCTTCTAAAGAAGCAGCTGCAAAGGATACAAGCAACACAGCGAAAGAAGAAACAAGCGCTAAGGCTGAGAAAAAGGAAAGTAAGGAAACTGAAAAGTCTGTTTCATCTAAGAAAAAAGCTGATGCTAAATCGAAAGAAGATTCTGTAGAAGTTAAGTTTTTTGTAGTAGAATGGGTATCGTCCGTATTTAATTAATAGAATCATTAAAAATAAAATTCAGTTCTACTTTTTTTAACCATCTCATAGATTTGTTACTAGAAAACAAGTTGAGGTGATTAAAATGAGAGAACAATTAAAAATTGCCAGTAAAAATGATTATATTCGAATTCAGAAGTTTTTACAAAAAGCGGGTATTAGCACAGCGGGTGTAGAAGAACATATTCATCAATTTGTCATCATGGAAAGTGATGAAGGCGAGCTGCTAGCAACAGTTGGGTTTGAAAAAGAAGGCATGGACGGAATTCTTCGCTCCCTTGTCGTGTCACCTTCTTTGATGCAATCTGATATTCTGCTGCTATTTAAAAGTATCGTTCAGCTGGCTCAAAAGCATGGTGTGAAGCAACTATATTTACTAACAAATAAGGCATCCTCTCTGCATTTTTTTCAAATGATGAATTTTCAGCAAACATCTTATAGTGCTCTACCTGATTTGTTAAAAGAACATTCGTATTTAAAACAGTTACCAAATCCTAAGGATGTCTACGTGATGTTTTATGCAGCTAGTTAAAAGGAAATGTGGATAAATCATTTTAATGGGGTATCCACAATGTTATTCACAAAAATCTAAGCTTTATCCACATTTTGTGGATAAAGCTTGTTTGCTGATATAATGAATGCATGTATTTTACTGTTTTTGATACATATTGTACTTTTAAAGTAAAAAAAACCTAGATATAGAAAGAAAAAGGAGTTGAAGAAGATGGAAACTAAGTTATGGGTTGTGGATAATTTTATGAACGAAAAAGATATTTATCCACAGATAGAAGAAGCAGCAGATTTGTTGCGCAACCACGAAGTGGTTGCTTTTCCTACAGAGACGGTGTATGGATTAGGAGGAGATGCAACATCGGATAAAGCTGTGGATAAAATTTTTGCAGCGAAAGGACGTCCTAGTGATAACCCTCTTATTGTTCATATTGGAGATAAAGAGCAGCTGCATACATTTGTAGAGTCAATTCCTTCAAAAGCAGAGAAAGTGATTGATGCTTTTTGGCCAGGTCCTCTTACCGTGATATTACCTAAAAAAGATCAAGTTTCAGATAAGGTTACGGCTGGTTTAAACAGCATTGCAGTGAGAATGCCATCACATCCGGTAGCTCTTGCATTATTGAAAAAAGTGGCTTTGCCTATCGCGGCTCCTAGTGCAAACCTCTCCGGCAAGCCAAGCCCCACTTTAGCTCACCACGTGATGAATGATTTAGAAGGGCGTATTAGCGGAGTTGTAGACGGAGGAGCGACAGGGGTAGGAGTAGAGTCGACTGTCCTTGATTGTACTGAAGAGATTCCTATTATTTTACGTCCAGGCGGCATTACTCAGAAAGAGTTAGAAAGTGTAATTGGTCCCGTAAAAGTAGATCGAGCGTTAATAAGTGATAAAGAAGCGCCAAAATCTCCAGGTATGAAATATACGCATTACGCACCTGATGCACCGCTTGTCATTGTTGACGGCAGTTCAGATTTTTTCCAATCTATTATTGATCACTATCAAGATCAGGGTAAGCGAGTAGGGGTATTAACGACATCTGAACATGAAAATGTGTATAAAGCCGATGCCGTCATTACATGTGGATCTCGCTCAAATTTAGAGACGGTTGCTAGCCACTTATATGAGTCTCTTCGTTCATTTAATGAGTGCGATGTAGATATTATCGTTAGTGAAAGTTTTTCTGAAGAAGGAGTCGGTCATGCCGTTATGAATCGATTAATGAAAGCTGCAGGACATCACGTGATTAAGCAATAAAATTCATCTTCTAAACCTTTTCGAATGTGCATATTTTGAAATAGGAGCACGTCCGAGGAGGGTAAAGATGAATGTATCTCAGTTAATTAGTGAAATGATCACGTTAGTCATTATGGCGTTTGCCTTAGGAATGGATGCTTTCTCAGTTGGTTTGGGAATGGGGTTAATTCGTTTACGCTTTCGCCAAATTTTCTACATTGGTGTTGTTATCGGTATATTTCATATTTGGATGCCGCTACTGGGCATGTTTATTGGACGACTTTTGTCTGATAAACTTGGAATGTTTGCTACCTATGGCGGTGGAATTTTATTGCTGATTCTTGGGGCGCAGATGATTTATTCCTCCTTTAAGCATGACGATACGCCGTTTATCAAACCAGTTGGCTTTGGACTGTTATTTTTTGCGCTCAGCGTGAGTCTAGATAGTTTTTCTGTTGGACTTAGCTTAGGTATTTTTGGGGCAAGAACGTTTTTGACCATTATTGTTTTTGGCGTAGTGAGTATGCTATTAACTTGGTTAGGACTGTTGCTCGGCAGAAGAGTACAAGGCTGGCTTGGTTCATATAGTGAGGCACTGGGCGGGAGCATTTTATTAGCTTTTGGCATCAAATTGCTATTACCTTTTTAACTATATATAAATAGGTAAAGGACCATGACCATGCAGGTTATGGTCTTTTTTTGCTTCTTTTAGATTACAGCAATAAAAAAAGGAAAGCGAAGGTGTTTTTTTCAAGATAAATAAAGAGATTATGGATAAAAAACACCCAAAAAAGCTAACTGGATTTATGCAAGCAATAGAGATACAATAGGGTGGAATATCAACATAGTCGCACATAGTGAAAGCAAGGGAGGATGTATCTTGAAAAACATCTTATTTGTATGTACAGGAAACACGTGCCGCAGCCCTATGGCAGAAGCGTTGCTGAAAGCTAAAGAAATAGATGGAATAAACGTGAAGTCTGCAGGCGTATTCGCTTCAAATGGAAGTGAAGCTTCTGTTCATGCACAAGTTGCCCTTCAACAGAAAGGCATAGCTTGTTCTCATGCTTCGGCAGCATTAACGGAAGAACAATTGATGTGGGCTACTTATATTTTTACGATGACGGAGCAGCATAAAATGCTAATTTTGAACCAAGCTCCATACGTAAGTGATAAATTATTTACGCTAAAAGAATTTGCCGGCGAGCAAGGTGAAGTATCTGATCCGTTTGGCGGATCATTACAGACGTACGAACAGACTTTAGAAGAGTTAGAGCGTATGATTAACAAAATAGTCGACAAATTATAAAAGGTCCCATAAATTTTTGCAGACTTAAACTGAACAAAAATTAATAGAAGATGAAGGTATGTATGAGGAGGAAACAAAGATGAAAGTAGCTATTGCATCTGACCACGGCGGTATAAATTTACGACAGGAAATTATCTCTTTAATGGAAGAATTAAATATTGAATATGTGGATTTAGGGTGTGAATGCTCAGCATCTGTCGATTATCCGGATTATGCACTTCCCGTTGCTCAAAAAGTGGCGAGCCAAGAAGTAAGTCGAGGCATTCTTATTTGCGGAACAGGCATCGGTATGAGCATAGCAGCTAATAAAGTAAAGGGAATTCGCTGCGCTCTAGTGCATGATACGTTTAGTGCAAAAGCCACAAGAGAACATAATGATAGCAACATTTTAGCAATGGGTGAACGCGTCATTGGGCCGGGACTTGCACGTGAAATTGCGAAAATTTGGTTAACGACAGAATTTGAAGGCGGGCGACATGAAAATCGCGTGAATAAAATTAAACAGTATGAGCAGCAAAGTGATGCAACAGTAACGGCATAATGTGAACGTATTCAATGGAAGAAAGGAAGAAAAACGTGTCTGAACTTACGAAATGGAAAGAGCAGTTGGAAACAGTTTTATCTGATTTTTCAGCACAAGTGCAGTTATCTTCAGAACATACACTTGTCATTGGATGCAGTACAAGCGAGGTAATTGGTGAAAAAATAGGAACCGCAGGCGCAATGGAAGTTGCAGAAATGATCTTTGATACACTAGCAGATTTTCGAAAAAAAACGGGTGTCCACTTAGCATTTCAATGCTGTGAACATCTTAATCGAGCACTGGTAGTAGAAAGAGAATTAGCTCGTAAAGAACGCTTAGAAATCGTTAGTGTTGTTCCTATTCATAAAGCAGGTGGAGCAATGGCTACACAGGCCTATGGCCAGCTTAAAGATCCTGTTTTAGTAGAGTTTATTAAAGCTGATGCTGGGATTGATATTGGAGATACATTCATTGGTATGCATTTAAAGCATGTCGCAGTACCCGTTCGTTGTACGTTGAACGCAGTTGGACACGCTCATGTTACTTTAGCAAAGACGCGTCCAAAACTAATCGGTGGAATGAGAGCGTTTTACGAACTTTCGTAATTAAATATATTAAAATAATACACATTTTTTCTTTTTTATTCTAAATAAATCATGTTACAATGTAGTTGAATTAACAAATAACGAACATTGCGAATACGAAACGAGGAGAGGATTTTGATGGAGAAACAACTAATGCAACAAGATCCAGCAGTTTATAATGCGATCAAGGATGAATTACAAAGACAACGTACTAAGATTGAGCTAATTGCTTCAGAAAACTTTGTAACAACAGCGGTAATGGAAGCACAAGGTTCAGTTTTAACAAATAAATATGCTGAAGGCTATCCAGCTAAACGTTACTACGGTGGTTGTGAACACGTGGATGTAGTAGAAGACTTAGCTCGTGATCGTGCAAAAGAAATTTTCGGAGCAGAGCACGTGAACGTTCAACCTCACTCAGGTGCACAAGCAAACATGGCTGTATACTTCACTGTTTTAGAGGCTGGAGACACAGTACTTGGTATGAATTTATCGCACGGCGGTCACTTAACGCACGGAAGTCCTGTTAACTTTAGTGGTGTTCAGTACAATTTCATCGAATATGGTGTAGATCGCGAAACACATCGCATTAACTACGATGACGTATTAGAAAAAGCTCGTACACATAAACCAAAATTAATTGTGGCTGGTGCAAGCGCATATCCACGCGCAATCGACTTCAAGCGTTTCCGTGAAATCGCTGATGAAGTAGGCGCTTATTTAATGGTAGACATGGCTCATATTGCTGGTCTAGTAGCTGCAGGACTTCATCAAAATCCTGTGCCACATGCTCATTTCGTTACAACTACAACACATAAAACACTACGCGGACCACGCGGCGGTATGATTTTATGTAAAGAAGAATTTGCGAAAAAGATTGATAAGTCGATCTTCCCTGGTATTCAAGGTGGTCCATTGATGCACGTTATCGCTGCAAAAGCAGTAGCATTTGGTGAAGCATTACAAGATGAGTTTAAGCACTATGCTCAAAATATCATCGACAATGCTAATCGTTTAGCAGAAGGATTAAAGAAAGAAGGATTTGCTCTTGTATCTGAAGGAACAGACAATCACCTTGTGTTAATCGACGTAAGCTCAATGAATTTGACAGGTAAAGTAGCTGAAAAAGCGCTTGATGATGTAGGTATTACAACAAACAAAAATACAATTCCTTATGATGAGCAAAGCCCATTTGTAACAAGCGGTATCCGTATTGGTACAGCTGCGGTTACAACTCGCGGATTTGGCTTAGAAGAGATGGATGAAATTGCTTCTATCATCGGATTAACGCTTAAAAATATTGAAGATGAAGAAAAGTTAGCTGAAGCTAAAACACGCGTTGAAGCTTTAACAAGCAAGTTTGAAATGTATAAATCACTTTAAGAGAGACAGGCCTTTGTGCCTGTTTTTTTATGGAGAAAGTGGTAGCAATCCAATCATTTTTTGAATAATGCTTGAACTCAAAAACTTTTTTCTGTAAAATGAATGCAATGTATAAATTTAATTAGCAAGAGATATGTTTTTACTAGTACGTACCATTCAATTCGTTGAATGGTATTTTAATGTGTACATCTTTATATATAAGGAGAGATATCAATGGGCAAAGTATACGTATTTGATCACCCGCTTATTCAACACAAATTAACTTACATACGCGATGTAAAAACGGGAACGAAAGAGTTTCGTGAATTAGTTGATGAAGTGGCAAGCTTAATGGCTTTTGAAGCAACACGTGATTTACCGCTAGAAGATGTTGAAATTGAAACACCGGTTTGCAAAACAAAGTCAAAAGTTATTGCAGGGAAAAAGCTTGGTATCGTTCCAATTCTTCGTGCTGGTATCGGCATGGTAGATGGATTTTTAAAACTAATGCCAGCTGCTAAAGTTGGACACGTTGGCTTATATCGTGATCCAGAAACATTACAGCCTGTTGAATATTATGTAAAGCTACCTAATGATGTAGAAGAGCGTGACTTTATTGTAGTAGATCCTATGCTTGCAACAGGAGGGTCAGCTGTAGAAGCAATCAACTCTCTGAAAAAAAGAGGCGCTAAAAACATTAAATTTATGTGTTTAATTGCTGCTCCTGAAGGCGTGGAAATTGTAAAAGAAGCACACCCTGACGTAGATATTTACATTGCAGCATTAGATGAAAAATTAAATGACCATGGATATATTGTTCCAGGTTTAGGTGATGCAGGGGATCGTTTATTCGGTACAAAATAATTTGTAGATTTGGGTGATGAACATGAAGCAGCCAATTAAAGTAATGACGATATTCGGGACAAGACCAGAAGCAATTAAAATGGCTCCTCTAGTATTAGAGCTTAAAAAGCGACCAGAAGAGTTCGAAGCAATTGTTACAGTAACGGCTCAGCACCGTGAAATGTTAGACCAAGTATTGAGCATCTTTGACATTCAGCCTGACTATGACCTGAACATTATGAAGGATCGCCAAACCCTTATGGACGTAACGACCAGAGGATTACAAGGCTTGGACGACGTAATGAAAAAAGTAAAGCCGGACATGGTACTTGTACACGGTGATACAACTACGACGTTTATTGCTGGGCTAGCAGCTTTTTATAATCAGATTCAGGTCGGGCATGTTGAAGCAGGTTTGCGCACATGGAATAAATATTCTCCATACCCGGAAGAAATGAACCGTCAGCTTACAGGTGTTCTCGCTGATTTGCACTTTGCTCCAACAGATAAGTCTGCAGCTAATTTGCAAGCAGAGAACAAAAAAGAAGAGCGAATCTTTGTGACTGGAAATACAGCTATCGATGCGCTAAAAACAACAGTAAAAGAGACATATGAGCATGAAGTGTTAACGAAATTGGGAGATGATCGTCTTATTTTGTTAACGGCACATCGCCGCGAAAATTTAGGCGAACCAATGAAAAATATGTTCCGTGCTGTTAAGCGTATTGTAGATGAACATGAAGATGTGCAAGTTGTGTATCCTGTTCATTTGAATCCAGTAGTTAGAGAAACAGCAAACGATATCTTAGGAAATGACCCGCGCATTCATTTAATTGAACCGTTAGATGTAATTGACTTCCATAACTTCGCTGAGCGCGCTCATATTATTTTGACAGATTCGGGCGGTGTTCAAGAAGAAGCTCCTTCATTAGGCGTACCTGTATTGGTACTTCGCGATACAACAGAGCGCCCGGAAGGAATTGAAGCAGGAACGCTCAAACTAGCAGGCACGGAAGAAGAAACGATTTATACGCTAGCAAAAGAGCTGTTAATAGATGAAGACGTATATAAGCAAATGTCACAAGCATCGAATCCTTACGGAGACGGCTTAGCTTCTAAACGAATTTGTGATGCTATTAGCTACTATTTCAACCGCCGTGAAAACAGACCGGAAGCTTTTAATCCGCTTTCGTAAGATTTCTAAACACCTTTCACATGAAAAGCGTCTCTTTGAGACACGATAGTGTGAGAGGTGTTTTTTTATGTGGATTAAATGGTTAATGATTAGCTTTATATTGGGGAGTGGGGGAGGGCAAATGTCGCTCAATCCGACATTTCCTTCTATAAAACAAGAAATGAATCATCAGGAAAAATCAATCATTGTGATGATTAAAAAAGAAAAATTCACGAAATTTAAAAGTCAGCTACAAAAAAATTATCCTAATATAAAGATTAAGAGCGAATTTCACACGGTGTTTACAGGACTTTCATTAAACGGCTCCATCTCGGATTTGGAAAAACTATCTCAGAATCCATCTATTATTAGTTCACATTCTATTAAAAACTATCAGGTTACAGAAGAAAATAGCGTAACGTTCATTGGCTCAGAACAGGTAAGAGGCTTGTTTGATACTCACAATCAGCGTTTAACAGGAAAAGGGATCAAAGTAGGCGTTATCGATACGGGGGTTGATTATTCTCACCCTGATTTAAAACAAACCTACAGAGGGGGTTACGATGTAATAGATGAAGATTATGAGCCGATGGAAACCACTCGTGAGCAAGGAGAACCGACTCTGCACGGTACTCATGTAGCTGGTATTATTGCAGCGAATGGGAATATTAAAGGCGTAGCACCCCAAGCGGAAATCTATGCATACCGAGCTCTTGGACCTGGAGGAGCTGGAACGTCTGAAAGTGTTATTCTAGCTATTGAAAAAGCAATTCAAGATGATGTAGATATTATTAATTTATCATTAGGAAATGATGTGAATGGCCCTGATTTACCAACAAGCTTAGCGTTAGATCGAGCTGTTGAAAAAGGAATTGTAACGGTTACATCTAGCGGCAATTCAGGTCCAGGTTTATGGACGGTGGGCTCTCCGGGTACAGCGGGAAAAGCTATTTCCGTTGGCGCTTCTGTTTCTCCGACAACAGTTCAATTTCTAACAATTGGATTTAACAAAGAAAAAATTATGATGGCGCCAGTAGAAGGGTCTCGTCCATGGACGTTTAATCAAACGCTGCGTGTAATAAATGAAGAAGATTCCAAAGAGCAAAAGCATGCGTCGGGTAACGTCATTTTGCTAAAAGCAGAAGGAAATGCGGTTCAAAAAAAGATTAAACAAGCTGAACAGGCGGGAGCCAAAGCGGTTATTTTATATAGCCCGACAGAAAAAAGCATAGTCAGTAAACTAAAAGAGTCAGTAAATATTCCCGTGATATGGGTAAGTAAAAAAAGCGGTGACACCATTAGCCAACACATTCAGTCTCAACAACCGTACTTACGCACTGGGCAGCAAGTGGTGCAAGACTTGCTCACATCTTTCAGTTCAAGAGGGCCTGTAACGACTACTTGGGGAATCAAACCAGACGTCGTCGCACCAGGTTACTTCATTAATAGTACAGTTCCTGGAGGATATGAACGCATGCATGGCACAAGTATGGCTGCGCCCCATGTAGCTGGAGCGTGTGCGCTGATTTTACAAGCTCACCCGAACTGGTCTCCTGAACAAGTCAAAGCTTCATTGATGAACACCAGTAAAGTAATGCAGCAGCTAAACGGTCAAACGTATCGCGTATATGAACAAGGAGCGGGAAGAATTCAAATAGCAAAAGCCGTCACAGCAGAATCTTTGTTTTATCCATCTTCTTTATCTTTTGGTATTTTTACGCGTCCATCAAAGAAAGTTTTATCTTTTAAAATTGATAACCAGTCTGATAAAGCAAAAACGTATCGCTTAAACGTTCCAAAAAGGGATGAAGGAGTGAACTGGGATGTTCCATTACCCGTCACGGTGCCACCCCGTCAGACAAAAGAGATAGCTGTCACTTTATCGGTGCAGCCCCGTTTTAAAAATAAAGGTATATATGACGGATATTTGGAAATAAATGATTCACGTGAAACATTTTCGCTTCCCTATATGTACATGATTAGCATTCCAGATTATCCTCGTGTCATGGGATTGCAAGTAGCAGCGGAAAAAGAGAAAAATACGTATAGCTATGAACTGTTTTTGCCTGAAGGAGCAGATCAGTTAGGCGTCGCTCTTTTTGATAAGCAGTCTTTACAGTTTGTATCGTATTTAGATGTTGACGTGGATGTAGAAAGAGGCATGAGAAAACGAAAAATAACGATTGATGAATCGCTTGTACCAGGAGTGTACCAAATATTTGCATTTGTGAAAAAGCATAGACAAGAGCAGGTTGTACACAGTACAATAACGATTGAATGAACCTCTTTAAATGTTTTCATTTGAAGAGGTTTTATGTGTGGCAGAAATGTGAACAATAAGAAGAGGTTGTGAAGTTTTTAGCTTAAACACATTGACATTAAATATACGCTATTGTATGCTTACAGGGAATATAAATGATAAGGTTTTCAACCTGTGAAAACCGTTGATATTTCTGCGTATTTTATTAGCTGTTTTTACCTTTTTTAGCAATTTTTTTTGCCTTTCTATCATATATTGAGCTATGAAAACGATAGAGAATTCGGAAAAAAGAAAATTTTGCAAAAGGGGTATGAGCTTATGAAAGATCGCAACCGTCATCCTTTGCAAGCGATGGCATTAGTGTCAATCATTCTATCACAGTTAGCAGGTTCAGTCTTAATTGGCTTATTCTCTGGAAGATGGGCTGATCAATGGCTTGACACCGAACCACTATTTTTGATTTTAGGCCTTCTTTCAGGGCTAGCAGCAGGTGTTTTTATGATGCTGCGGACAGTCCACCATTTTTTTTCAGGAGATTAATAATTCATGCAGGATTTGCAGCACGTTTTTCCAAGACTTCGTTCATACATATTGTATTTGTTAGCATTATACGTTCTCGGCTGGGGATTTACAAGTTATAAGGCTGTTTTTGCAGGTTTAATTTTAGGAACCGCCCTGAGTTTGTATAATTTGTGGAACTTAGTAAGAAAGTTTGAGCAGTTTGGACAGGCGTTGGATGAGGGGAAAAAGCCCCGTTCAATTGGGACTGTTGTAAGATTTGCAACAGCTGCTCTCGCAGTTGTGATTACCATCTCTTATCCAAAAACCTTTCATATTATTAGTGTAGTTGTGGGATTAATGACGTATTATGTTGTCATTATCATAGATTTAGTTGTTCAAAATATGCGTAGAAGATAGAAAGAGAGGTGAACACAGTTGGGTCATGAATCACCAACTATAGAGTTTCTAGGCCTTACTTTTAGTCAAAGTAACTTGCTTATGGTTACCGTAGCTTCTGTTATTGTATTCTTAATTGCAGTTTTATGTACTCGTACTCTTGCTATGAAGCCAAGCGGTGCACAAAACTTTATTGAATGGGTCTTAGATTTTGTTAAAGGACTCGTTAATAGCAATATGGATTGGAAAACAGGTGGCCGCTTTTTGACGCTAGGTGTAACTTTACTTATGTACATTTTTGTGTCAAATATGTTGGGTCTTCCATTCGCCATCGTGATTGACCATAACTTATGGTGGAAATCGCCAACCGCTGATCCAGCAATTACGCTGACGTTAGCCGTTATGGTAGTTGTACTATCACATTATTATGGTATTAAAATGCGAGGTTTCTCTGCATACACGAAAGATTACTTCAAGCCAATGGCATTTTTATTCCCGCTTAAGATTATCGAGGAGTTTGCCAATACGTTAACGCTTGGCCTTCGTCTTTACGGTAATATTTATGCTGGGGAAATTTTGTTAAGCTTGCTAGCTGGTTTAGCAACAACAGGCTTCCTAGGTACAATTGGAGCTGCTATCCCAATGCTTTTATGGCAAGGATTCAGTATTTTTGTAGGCGCAATTCAGGCCTTCATTTTCACAATGTTAACGATGGTTTATTTATCTCACAAAGTGAGTAGCGACCATTAATTTATAAAGCTTTGTTCAAGTAATACCCAATTTGGACAAAACAAAACTTAGTTAAACAAAATCATATATATTAAGGGAGGACTTTATAAAATGGGTTTAATAGCATCTGCAATTGCGATTGGTTTAGCGGCACTAGGTGCTGGTATTGGTAACGGTCTTATCGTTTCTAAGACGATTGAAGGCACAGCTCGCCAACCAGAAGCACGTGGTACATTAACTTCAATGATGTTCGTTGGGGTTGCCTTAGTTGAGGCGCTTCCAATTATCGCCGTAGTTATTGCATTCATGGTACAAGGTAAATAATAATGTGTTACATGTGGCGAAGATCATTCAAAAGAACCTTCGCCATTACTTTATGTCTTTAAGAAGTAAATTATATATGTGGAGTCTCTGAAGGGAGTGAACATGGCCGTGTCGAACATGTTTGTGTTAGGAGCAGCAGGCATTAATGGTGGAGATATTCTTTTCCAATTAGTGATGTTCCTTATCCTACTTGCGTTACTTCAAAAATTCGCGTTTGGTCCTGTAATGGGAATCATGAAAAAACGTGAAGAGCATATTGCCGGTGAGATTGATGAAGCAGAAAAGCAAAATGAGGAAGCGAAGAAGCTTGTTGAAGAGCAGCGTGAAATCTTAAAGCAATCTCGTCAAGAAGTGCAAGTAATGATGGAAAACGCTAGAAAGTCTGCAGAAGATAAAAAAGAAGAAATCATTGCGGCAGCACGCGAAGAGTCTGAGCGTCTAAAAGCTGCAGCAAAACAAGAAATCGAACAGCAAAAAGATCAAGCAGTTGCTGCGTTACGTGAGCAAGTTGCTTCATTATCTGTTTTAATTGCGTCGAAAGTTATTGAAAAAGAACTTTCTGAACAAGATCAAGAGAAGTTAATTCATGAATATATCCAAGAAGTAGGGGATGTACGATGAGTCAACCAGCTGTAGCCAAGCGCTATGCACTAGCTCTTTTTCAATTAGCAACAGAAAAACAGATGATCGATGAAATGCAAGACCAGCTACAAATCGTTGAAGAGGTGTTTGCTAAAACACCTGAATTAATGGATGTATTAACTCATCCAAAAATTACAATTGAGCGAAAAAAACAGTTTGTAAGTGAGGCATTTGCTGAACTTTCACCAACTGTTCAACATACGGTTCTTCTATTATTAGAGCGTCACCGCATTCAAATTGTTAGCCAAATGGTGCAAGAGTATCGTTTCCTAGCGAACGAAGTACGTGGCGTGGCAGACGCAACTGTTTATTCTGTCAAACCTTTAAGCGCAGATGAGAAACGAGCAATCTCGCAATCATTTGCTTCAAAAGTTGGAAAACATACGTTAAATATTTCAAATGTAGTAGATAAAAGCCTAATCGGCGGCGTGAAGCTTCGCATTGGTAATCGTATCTATGATGGCAGCATTAGCAGCAAATTAGAAACGATCCACCGAGGACTTCTTGCACACAGATCGTAGATAGGGGTGAAATTCATGAGCATCAAAGCTGAAGAAATTAGTGCGCTGATCAAGCAGCAAATTGAAAACTATCAGTCTGAGATTAAAGTGAGTGATGTAGGTACTGTTATCCAAGTTGGGGATGGTATCGCACGTGCTCATGGCCTCGACAATGTCATGGCTGGAGAACTGGTTGAATTTTCAAATGGTGTCATGGGAATGGCACAAAACTTAGAAGAAAACAATGTAGGTATCATTATTTTAGGACCATATACAGAAATTCGTGAAGGTGACGAAGTTCGCCGTACAGGACGCATCATGGAAGTTCCAGTAGGGGAGCAGTTAATCGGTCGTGTTGTTAACTCATTAGGTCAGCCAGTAGACGGCTTAGGCCCGGTAGAAACAACAAAAACACGTCCAATTGAAGGTGCTGCACCTGGCGTTATGGATCGTAAATCAGTACATGAGCCGCTTCAAACAGGTATCAAGGCAATTGACGCACTTGTGCCGATCGGCCGTGGACAGCGTGAGTTAATTATCGGTGACCGTCAAACGGGTAAAACATCGGTAGCAATCGATACAATCTTAAACCAAAAAGATCAAGATATGGTATGTATCTATGTAGCGATTGGCCAAAAAGAATCAACAGTTCGTAACGTAGTAGAGACATTACGTAAACACGGTGCTCTAGATTACACAATCGTTGTAACAGCATCAGCTTCACAACCAGCTCCACTATTATTCTTAGCACCATACGCTGGAGTAACAATGGGTGAAGAGTTTATGTATAACGGTAAGCACGTACTTGTTATTTACGATGACTTAACAAAACAAGCATCAGCTTATCGTGAACTTTCATTACTATTACGCCGTCCTCCAGGTCGTGAAGCGTACCCAGGGGATGTATTCTATCTGCACTCTCGTTTATTAGAGCGTGCGGCAAAGTTATCGGACGCAAAAGGTGGAGGTTCATTAACAGCTCTTCCATTTATTGAAACGCAAGCAGGAGACGTATCTGCTTATATCCCAACGAACGTAATTTCGATTACAGACGGACAAATTTTCTTACAGTCAGATCTATTCTTCTCAGGCGTACGTCCTGCGATTAATGCTGGTCTTTCTGTATCACGTGTAGGGGGATCTGCACAAATTAAAGCGATGAAAAAGGTAGCAGGTACACTGCGTCTAGACCTTGCATCTTATCGTGAGCTTGAATCGTTTGCTCAGTTCGGTTCTGATCTTGACCAAGCAACTCAAGCAAAATTAAATCGAGGAGCGCGTACAGTTGAAATCTTAAAACAAGGTTTACACAAACCGCTTCGCGTAGAAAAACAAGTAGCTGTGCTTTACGCATTAACAAAAGGCTTCTTAGATGATGTTCCAGTATCAGATATTACACGCTTTGAAGACGAGTACTTAACATGGTTAGAATCAAACCGTAAAGAAGTACTTGAATCAATCCGTACAACTGGTGGCCTTCCTGAAGCTGGCGTATTCGAATCAGCACTTGAAGAATTCAAGAAAACATTTATTGCATCTGAATAATATATTGTCAGCATGGTATGTTAAGACAATCTTTCAATAAGGTGAAGGTGAACATTTGTTCACCTTTCATACCACGTGATCTTCTAAAACAAGGTGGTGAAACCTTTGGCATCATTACGTGATATACAAACTCGAATCACATCGACGAAAAAAACGAGCCAGATTACGAAAGCAATGGAAATGGTTTCAGCTGCAAAGCTGAATAGAGCGGAACAAAATGCAAAATCGTTTGTTCCATATATGGAAAAAATTCAAGAGGTAGTCTCAAGTGTAGCCCTAGGCAGCAGAGGCGCTTCACATCCAATGTTAACTGCGCGCAGCGTGAAGAAGACTGGTTATATCGTAATCACTTCAGATCGCGGTCTAGCAGGAGCATATAACAGTAATATTTTGCGAAAAGTATCTCAAGCTATTGAAGAACGCCATCAATCACCTGATGAATACGGTGTGATTGCAATTGGACGAGTAGGGAGAGATTTCTTCGTAAAACGCGGTATTCCGGTTTTGCTTGAAATCACAGGCTTAGCAGATCAGCCAGCTTTTGCTGACATTCAAGGAATTGCTTCACAAACAGTTCAAATGTTTGCGGACGGTACGTTTGATGAACTTTACTTATACTACAATCACTTTATCAATACGATTTCACAAGAAGTGACGGAGAAGAAGCTATTGCCTCTAACAGATCTTCAACCTTCTGGTAAACTTGTTGGTTATGAATTTGAACCATCACAAGAAGAGATTTTAGAAGTATTACTTCCTCAGTATGCAGAGAGTTTAATTTACGGCGGCCTGCTTGATGGAAAAGCAAGTGAGCATGCTGCTCGTATGACAGCGATGAAAAGTGCAACAGACAATGCAAAAGATCTTATCAATAATCTTACATTGTCATATAACCGTGCACGTCAAGCGGCAATTACCCAGGAAATTACGGAAATTGTTGGCGGAGCGGCAGCGTTAGAATAGAAAGTTTAATGGAAAAGCAAGTTAGGAGGGAACACGATGACAAAAGGACGCGTTACTCAAATCATGGGTCCAGTTGTAGACGTAAAGTTTGACAACGGACACCTTCCGGCAATTTATAACGCCCTTAAAATTTCACATAAACCGAGCAGTGCAAGTGAAGTTGCAATCGAATTAACATTAGAAGTTGCGATTCACTTAGGTGATAACACAGTTCGTACAGTAGCAATGTCATCCACTGACGGCTTAGTTCGTGGATTAGAAGTAGAAGATACAGGTGCAGCAATCTCAGTACCAGTTGGTGACGTTACGTTAGGTCGTGTATTTAACGTATTAGGTGAAAAAATCGACTTAGACGCCCCAATCGATGCAGGTGCACGTCGTGATCCGATCCACCGTCAAGCACCAAAGTTCGAAAATCTATCTACACAAGCTGAAATTCTTGAAACAGGTATTAAAGTAGTAGACTTATTAGCTCCTTACATTAAAGGTGGAAAAATCGGTCTATTCGGTGGTGCCGGTGTAGGTAAAACAGTATTAATTCAAGAGTTAATCAATAACATTGCTCAAGAGCACGGCGGTATTTCGGTATTCGCTGGTGTAGGTGAGCGTACGCGTGAAGGTAATGACTTATACCATGAAATGACAGACTCTGGTGTTATTAAGAAGACGGCTATGGTATTTGGACAAATGAATGAGCCGCCTGGTGCACGTCAGCGTGTTGCATTAACAGGATTAACAATGGCAGAATACTTCCGTGACGAACAAGGTCAAGACGTATTATTCTTTATCGATAATATCTTCCGTTTCACACAAGCGGGTTCAGAAGTATCAGCATTACTTGGCCGTATGCCATCAGCAGTAGGTTATCAGCCAACATTAGCGACAGAAATGGGTCAGCTTCAAGAGCGTATCACGTCAACAAGCGTAGGTTCTGTAACATCGATTCAAGCGATTTACGTACCAGCCGATGACTATACGGATCCAGCTCCAGCGACAACATTTGCTCACTTAGATGCAACAACAAACTTAGAGCGTAAATTATCAGAGATGGGTATTTACCCTGCGGTAGATCCATTAGCATCTACATCTCGCGCTTTATCTCCTGAAATTGTTGGAGAAGAGCACTATGCAATTGCGCGTCAAGTTCAACAAACGTTACAGCGTTATAAAGAGTTACAAGATATCATTGCAATCCTAGGTATGGATGAGTTATCTGATGAAGATAAACTTGTTGTACAACGTGCTCGTCGCGTTCAATTCTTCTTGTCCCAAAACTTCCACGTAGCAGAACAATTTACAGGTCAAAAAGGTTCTTATGTTCCTGTAAAAGAAACTGTTAAAGGATTTAAAGAGATCTTGGAAGGTAAATACGATCATTTACCTGAAGATGCGTTCCGTTTAGTTGGTCGCATTGAAGAAGTTATTGAAAATGCGAAACGTATGGGAGTAGAAGTTTAATTTAAGGGACATAGGAGGTTTTTTAAATGAAGACAATCCATGTCAGTGTAGTGACTCCTGATGGCCCAGTTTACGAATCAGAAGTGGAAATGGTAAGTACCCGAGCACAGAGCGGTGAGCTTGGTATTTTACATGGCCATATTCCGATGGTTGCTCCTTTACAAATTGGAGCCGTCCGCTTGAAGAAAGCAAGCAGTACAGAACTTGTGGCTGTTAGCGGAGGATTTCTTGAAGTAAGACCTGACAAAGTAACAATTCTTGCACAGGCTGCTGAAACAGCTGAAGCGATTGACGTAGCTCGTGCAGAAGAAGCGAAAAAGCGCGCTGAAATGCGCCTTGATAGCAAACAAGACGACGTTGATGTTAAGCGTGCTGAAATTGCCTTAAAACGGGCAGTCAATCGTTTAGATATTAGTCAACGTAAGTTCTAAAAAAAGCCCTCTCAAACGAATGAGAGGGCTTTTTTGCTCTATTATATAAAAGAGGAAGAGCAAATAGCATTCGTCTATGATTATATATTCTATTTAACTAAGCGTATCCGTCTTCTTTATTTTTCTTAATAATGGAAAAGGATCTTAAAATAGGGAATAAAATAAATGTTTTTCATGTTACCGTTTACGAATTTGCATAAGTGTGCTTTAATATGAAAAGAAGAGACGATGATCGTCTCTTCTTTTCATATGGTGTTTAAAAGGAGTGCTTTTATTGTTTGGAGGAATTGAGCAGCAAACGTTACTAACCATGATTTCACATTTGATTTTTATTGTGATTACTTGGTATGCTTTGCAAGGCTTTCAAATTGAAAAGCTGATGAAACCTAATCATGTGTTTCAAGCAAAATTAATGCTTATTTTATTGACCATTACTATTTCATCAACAGTAAGTAATTTCTTTTTGGATTATTTATTTTGGTCACAGCGCATTCCCTCATTTTTTCAATGATTGGCAAGCTATGAGTCTATGATAAAATAGACGTTCATTCGTTGAAGATATACGAATTTATACGCTAATGTATGTCGCTATGTCTAAATATGACGACCCTTTTCATGTATGTATCATCGCCTTCTGGAAAGACTGATGAGTACGGAGAGGGAGTGGCGAAATGTTTAAAAAAATTAGTGTCTTTTTGGCTATTTTCATTACTGGCTTATTCGTATATCATGGAAGTTATGTGAGCAATGCCCAAAACAATGAAACTACTATTGAGAAGATTGTTCACACCTTAAATAAGCAGCATGTTTCGTTAACTGAAGTATCGTTGTATGCAAGAGAAGAAGTAAAAGCTGTTACTGACCAAAAAACCTTCTATTCGCAAGCTGAAAGTATTAAAAGTAATTTTAGAGGTTTTAAATGGGAAGTGAAGAGGGAAAGAGACCTATGGAAAGCAATAGGTACACGCAAAAGTGAAGATGTGAACGAAGTCATTCTGTTAACTTATGCGATCGATGAACACAGCAATGCGTACATATCGTATCATGTAACGGGACAAGGTTTAAAAGAAAAAAATATGACCCATTTTCAAAATGTATTTCAGACAAATTATGAAAAAATTTTCCTGTCAGAACCCATAATTTTCTCTTGTGCAACAGGGGAAATCAATGATAAGATGGAAAGTGTTTTGTCTGTTGAAATTCAAGACCTATTACGAGCTTTCAATGCTAAACCAGTGGAATCTCTAGTGGAAGAGTCATTTACCTCTGTTTCAGCATATACTGGACTGTGGAAAGAAGCTCTTCAAACGAAAAAGCAGGAAATGAACTTACAAATTGCATTACGCAAGACAAGAATGGGCGGTCAAACAACCATAGTTGTTGGCACACCTATCATTACGTCTGAATATTAATATAGAGAAAATGGACGCGGAGGGGAATACCTTGGAAAAAATCATCGTCCGCGGTGGAAATAGATTAAGCGGTACAGTTAAAGTTGAAGGAGCAAAAAACGCCGTTTTACCTATTATCACTGCAACCTTATTAGCTAGTGAAGGAAAAACAATTCTAAATGATGTACCAGCTCTCTCCGATGTATTTACGATTGGCGAAGTTTTAAGACATCTGAATGCAGAAGTAGATTTTGAAACAAATCGTGTAGTTGTAGATGCATCAAGAGAGTTAAAAACAGATGCACCTTTTGAATATGTAAGAAAAATGCGCGCTTCAGTACTTGTAATGGGTCCTTTATTGGCGCGTATGGGTGAGGCTCGTGTAGCTTTACCTGGTGGATGTGCGATTGGATCAAGACCGATTGATCAGCACCTTAAAGGATTTGAAGCAATGGGTGCTAAAGTTCAAGTAGGAAATGGTTTTATTGATGCAAAAGTTGAAGGAAGACTAAAAGGTGCTAAAATTTATTTAGACTTCCCAAGTGTAGGTGCCACAGAAAATATTATGATGGCAGCAGCATTAGCGGAAGGCACTACAATTATGGAAAACGTAGCAAAAGAACCTGAAATTGTCGACTTAGCAAACTTCTTAAACGCAATGGGCGCTAAAGTTCGCGGTGCAGGAACTGGTACGATCCGTATTGAAGGTGTTAATAAATTATATGGTGCAGAACATGCAATTATTCCAGATCGTATCGAAGCTGGAACATTCATGGTAGCAGCAGCTATTACAGGTGGAAACGTACTTGTACGCGGTGCAGTAGCAGAGCACATCAGTTCACTTGTTGCTAAAATGGAAGAAATGGGTGTTGAAATTACTGAAGAAGGCGACGGCTTACGTGTTGTAGGACCTGAAAAGCTAAAATCAGTAGATATTAAAACAATGCCTCATCCAGGGTTCCCTACGGATATGCAATCTCAAATGATGGCATTATTATTAGCAGCAGAAGGCACAAGTATGATTACAGAAACAGTTTTTGAAAACCGCTTTATGCACGTAGAAGAGTTTCGCCGCATGAACGCTGATATTAAAATTGAAGGACGCTCTGTTATTATTAACGGACCTTCTCAACTACAAGGCGCTGAAGTAGCAGCAACAGATCTTCGTGCAGCAGCAGCGTTAACATTAGCAGGACTTGTAGCAGACGGTTATACGCGTGTAACGGAATTAAAACACCTTGATCGTGGTTATGTAAATTTCCACAATAAATTAGCCGCTTTAGGCGCTGATATTGAACGTGTAAATGACGAAACAAAGCAGGTAGAACAAACTCAACAGGCTTCAGACGTCAAGTAAATATGTCATAAAAAAGCATCTCATAGCGAGATGCTTTTTTTGTCGTTGGACGACCCTTATGGCCGGTTTGCTGTCATAAAAGGTTGTCCACCTCCATACATATGGAATATAGGGATATAGGTGTTCCTTGTCAAAATAATAGATATGGAGGCTAGGCGTTCATGAAACAAGCAAAGCCAATCGTCGTACTAGGAGTCATCTTTTTTTTCGTTGTGTTACTCATCCCAACACTTCTCGTTGTTCCTTTTACTGAAAAGACAGATGGAAAGCTACATGAAAATGTCAAACAGACCCCAAAAACCGAAAAACTACAAAAAGTGACAGCGTCTCCTCTTGATGTCAGTGTTTATCGTACGGAAACGAAAAAAGTAGAAAAACTGCCGCTCGAAGACTATCTTGTAGGGGTAGTAGCAGCTGAAATGCCTGCTACTTTTGAACTTGAAGCACTTAAGGCTCAAAGTTTGGCAGCCAGAACCTATATTGTGCAAACTATGATGAATGGAAATAGTCATCTTCCCCAAGGAGCGGATGTGACTGATACCGTAGAGTACCAAGTATATTTAAATAAAGATGAGCTAAGAAGCCGATGGAACAAAGACTATGATTGGAAAATCAAAAAAATTCAAGAAGCAGTGAAGGACACCCAAGGTCAAATTCTTACGTATAAAAATAAGCCAATTAATGCTACGTTCTTTTCTACCAGCAATGGTTACACTGAAAATTCAGAAGCGTATTGGAAGAATTCCATTCCTTATCTAAAAAGTGTAGCTAGTCCATGGGATAAAAAGTCTCCTGAATTTACAAATCAGAAAGTAATGTCTGTTGCTAGCTTTGAACAGAGGCTTGGAGTGAAATTAACAAACAGTGGATCAGTAGGTGAAATCGTCTCTAGAACGCCGGGGCAGCGCGTAGATTACGTAAAGATAAACGGTAAAGAACTGTCGGGAAAAGATGTTCGGGAAAAACTGGATTTATCGTCAGCCGACTTTCATTGGACAAAAAAAGGGAATGAAATTATCATCAATACAAAAGGATATGGACATGGTATTGGGATGAGTCAGTACGGAGCAAATGGTATGGCACTGGAAGGAAAAACGTATAAAGATATTGTTACTCATTATTATACAGGTGTTGCAATTACTCCTAACGATCAGTTTGTTGCACAATTGACAGCTAAACGCTAATTCAACGACCCTTATAGCAGGGTCTTTTTTATGTTTTTCACTTTTTTTAAATAAAATGTATATTTTAGATTCATCTGTTGAAAAATAATCGAAAAAAATTTTTTATCGCTGTGTATATATTCATTCAATTGTGTTCAGACTGATTGCTGAGGTGATGATATATGAGAGAGGAAGAAAAGAAACGTACTTCTCCAAAATCGAAAGTTCAAAAATTAGTTAGAAAGCGTTGGGTGTTCCCGGCTATCTATTTAGCGAGTGCAGCAATTATTCTTACAGCAGTCCTTTGGTTTCAAGCTAATGGAAATGATATTAGCAAAGAAGACAAAAGCGGCTATAGCCAAGACGGTACGGCTTATCGAGACGACGCTGTAGAGGTAAATGCTTCGCTTGAAAATTTAAAAATGCCAGTTGCTAGTGAAGCATCAGCTATCGTGAAAAAGCCTTTCTACGACGATCAAGCATCTGAAAAACAACAAGAAGAAGCACTAGTTTTCTACAACAATACGTATCATCCAAACACAGGTGTTGATTTAGCTGTTAAGGGAGATAAATCATTTGATGTTGTAGCAGCAGCTAGCGGTACAGTAACAAAAGCAACAAAAGATCCTTTACTAGGTTATGTAGTAGAAATTGATCACAAAGATGGTTTAGTAACACAGTATCAATCTCTTGAGAAAGCTGATGTAGAAGTAGGAGATATTGTTAAACAAGGCCAAACGATCGCAAAAGCTGGAAAAAGCTTATATAATCAAGAAGCAAAAACACATGTGCACTTTGAAGTTCGTAAAGATGGTGTAGCAATTAATCCAAGCAGTTATTTTGGAAAATCGGTTAGTTCTATCAAAGAAGTCAAAGCAGCTGAAGTGACAGAACCAAAAGACGACTCTTCTTCTGAAGAATCAAAGGATAGCGAAAAATCATCTGATGAAAAGACTAAAGAAGATAAAGATTCAAAACAACCTTCAACAGATACGTCTAAACCAAATGCATAAAGCAAGACCATAAATACGAAAAGAAGCTGGATAAAACCGAGCTTCTTTTTTTATGAATTTTTCTAAAATGAGATGCATTATGTTAAAAAAGTAAATAAAAAACACTAAATTTTCAAAAAAATATAAGAAATCACTTGTCCTTACTGACTTTTCTAGCATATATCTGCACACAAGCTAATAAACTGTTACAAACCTATAAAGAGAATGTTAGAAAAGGGATAATATATACATTCCCTTGGATACTTCTCATATCCAATTTGGGGAGGGCGAGTAGTGTGCACGATTACATCAAAGAGAGAACTATCAAGATTGGAAAGTATATTGTAGAAACAAAGAAAACAGTTCGTGTAATTGCGAAAGAATTTGGCGTTTCGAAAAGTACTGTCCATAAAGATTTAACAGAGCGTCTACCAGAAATAAATCCTGAGTTAGCAAATGAAGTAAAAGAAATTCTTGATTATCATAAATCTATTCGGCATTTGCGTGGAGGAGAAGCAACAAAATTAAAGTACAAAAAAGAAGAAGAAACTGTAAAGTAAAAGAATGCCCGATATTGCCTTTTTTATAGAGGTAGTATAGGGCATTTTAATTTTTGGATAAAATAGGTATATAATAAATATTTTTGCTAATAACAACATACATATACAAATTGTGATAAAATAGTAAATTAGGAAAAAAGAATGGTTATCATGCAAAGATATGTAAATAGAAGGAGGATTTAAGGTATGTTAGCAAAAGACATTGGTATCGATTTAGGTACAGCTAACGTCTTAATTCACGTTAAAGGCAAAGGAATTGTGTTAAATGAACCGTCTGTTGTGGCGATTGATAAAAATACAAATAGAGTGCTAGCAGTAGGGGAAGAAGCGAGACGTATGGTAGGAAGAACGCCCAGTAATATTATTGCCATTCGTCCATTAAAAGATGGCGTTATCGCTGACTTCGAAATTACCGAGTCTATGCTCAAACACTTTATTAATAAATTAAATGTAAAAGGTTTTTTATCCAAGCCTCGTATTTTAATTTGTTGTCCAACAAATATTACCTCTGTTGAACAAAAAGCAATTCGCGAAGCTGCTGAAAAAAGCGGTGGAAAAACCATTTATTTGGAAGAAGAACCAAAAGTCGCGGCTATTGGCGCTGGAATGGATATCTTTCAGCCGAGCGGAAACATGGTCGTAGATATTGGTGGAGGTACAACCGATGTGGCTGTCCTTTCAATGGGCGATATTGTAACAGCAGCTTCTATTAAGATGGCTGGTGATCGTTTTGATGCGGAAATTTTGCAGTACATTAAGCAAAAATATAAGCTCTTAATTGGAGAGCGTACAGCAGAAGAAATTAAAGTGAAAATTGGCACAGTGTTTCCTAAAGCTCGTAATGAAGAGCTGGACATTCGAGGGCGAGACATGGTTTCAGGCTTACCTCGTACGGTTACTGTTTATTCTGAGGAAGTAGAGGAGGCACTTAGAGAGTCTGTCAGCGTCATTGTACAAGCTTCGAAAAGTGTATTAGAGCGTACACCTCCCGAACTTTCTGCCGATATTATAGACAGAGGCGTTATTTTAACTGGCGGTGGAGCATTGCTTCACGGTATGGATCAGCTGTTAGCGGAAGAATTAAAGGTGCCTGTGCTAATTGCAGAAAATCCAATGGGTTGTGTAGCTGTTGGAACAGGTATTATGCTTGATAATATTGATAAACTATCTCGTCGCAATATTGTTTAAATAAATGAAGACTCCTCTATTGGCTCGTTTCATACAGAGGAGTCTCTTCTTTTATTTATTATACTCTGTCAGCCGGCTATAACGAACAACGTTTACTTGTAAGGAGGATGAAGTATGTTTAAAGGGTTTTACACGGCAGCAGCGGGTATGCTGTCTCAGCAGCGTCAAACTGACTTATTAACGAATAACATAGCAAATGCTAATACGCCAGGATTTAAAGCAGATCAAGGTACGTTAAAGGCATTTCCTGATATGTTACTGCAGCGAATGGAATCTGAAGATTTACCCACTGACCGTAACATCTCTGTTCAGAACAAAAAAGACATAGGTACAATTAATACGGGTGTGTATATGCAAGAAACAGTTCCAAATTTTACACAAGGTGATCTTCAGCAAACGTCTCAATCAACTGATATTGCATTGATGGAGCAAAATATGCCTACAAAAGAGGGCGGCCTATTTTTTGTGGTACAAAGCCCTAATAATACGCCTCAATATACAAGAAACAGTAATTTTACATTAGATCAAGAAGGGTTTTTAACTACGTCTACGGGAGCTTATGTATTAAATACAAATAATCAGCCAATTCAACTGAAAAGTGAAAACTTTACAGTTGATTCACAGGGTAACGTAACGGAAAATAATCAGCAGATTGCACAAATCGGTATTGCTTATTCTAGTGATTTACAAACGGTTAAAAAGGCAGGGAATGGATTGTATGAAACGTTGAACAATCAGTCCTTGCCTTCAGCAAGAAATAATCCAGGCATTTTTTATCAGTTAAAGCAAGGATTTGTTGAACGTTCCAATGTAGATGCTGCTCAAAGTATGACGGATTTACTAACAGCTTACAGAGCTTTTGAAGCAAATCAAAAAATAGTGCAAGCTTACGATAGAAGCATGGATAAAGCGGCAAATGAAATTGGACGTGTGCGCTAAAAGCAACAGGGGAGATGAAGAGAATGAACCGTACAATGATAACAGCGGCTAATACAATGGGGCAGCTACAGCAGCAGCTTGATGTCATCAGTCACAATTTATCTAATACAAATACGACAGGATATAAATCGAGAGACGCTTCATTTAACGATATGCTGTATCAACAAGTAAATAATCAAGTAGACCAGGGAACAGAAAAGCGGCTTACACCGTCTGGAATTCGACAAGGTTCAGGAGCTTATCTAGACCAAACACGCTTAAATATGACGCAAGGTGCTTTTGAAAATACAGACAAACCATTAGATGTAGCTGCATCAAATCCAAACGTTTATTTTCAAGTTGCCGTAAACGATTCCGAACAGCCTGTACAATATACGCGAGATGGTTCATTTCACCTTAGGCCTGAAGGCCCCAACAATGTTAAATTAGTAAACGGTTCTGGCCAGGATGTGCTGGGGGAAAATGGTCAAGCTATTATTTTCAGTAACGCATTTAAAGATATACAGATTGATGGAAGTGGAACGATAACGGTTACTACGAATACGGGCGTTGACCAGTTTACCCTTGGGTTAACAAATGTCCAAAAGCCGCAGGAGCTAGAAGCTAAAGGAGAAAATCTATTTGCTTTTCCAGCTGGGATGAACCAACCGAATATGTTTACAGATCTGACTGGAAAAGCTCGAGAAACAGCAGGCGTAGATCAAGGGAAATTGGAACAGTCAAATGTAGATTTGAGCAAAGAACTCACTGATATGTCCATTGCCCAACGTGCGTATCAGTTTAATTCCCGCTCTATTTCAATTGCAGACCAAATGATGGGCTTGGTGAATGGAATCAGAGCTTAAGCAAGTAGTTGCTTCTCAATTGAGCATTCTGTATATTGATAATAGTATCGTATGTTACATGCGGTTTGAAAGGAGACTTATTTATGCTTGATATTGAACAAATTAAAGAAATTATTCCACACCGATATCCATTTTTATTGGTCGATCGTATTTTAGAAGTGGAAGAGGGAAAGAAAGCAGTTGGTTTAAAAAACGTATCTGCCAATGAAGAATTTTTTAACGGGCATTTCCCTGACTATCCTGTGATGCCAGGGGTTTTAATTGTAGAAGCTTTGGCTCAGGTAGGAGCAGTAGCTATGCTAAAAAAAGAGGAAAATCAAGGACGTTTAGCATTTTTTGCAGGCATTGACAACTGCCGTTTTAAAAAGCAAGTAAGACCTGGTGATCAACTGCGTTTAGAGGTTGAAATTGTACGTGCGCGTGGATCTATTGGCAAAGGAAAAGGTATCGCAACTGTAGATGGAGAGTTAGTCTGCGAAACAGATATTATGTTTGCTTTAGGCGATAAAAAAGAATAGTACATAAGAGCTGCTGATGCAGCTTTTTTTATTGGCGCTGCAAAGCAGAAAAAAGTTTCTTTAATAAAGGTATAATATCCGTTAGCAACTCTTTTTGAAGAGTTGGTGACAGAGATGAAAATTGTAAGAGCACATGTTTTAATAAGGGCTGTTTATCTATGAGGGTTAAAATGGTATTTTCCTGTGAATCCGATTCACGTTTTCTTGTTAAGTAAAGAAGTTGGAAGTCATGTAAATAATCTTGTTTATAAGAGGAAGGCTCAATAAGTTGGTCGAGCGTAATTTGAAAACAATTACATAGAGATAGAAAATCAAAAATGGAAGGCGTTTGTTTCGAACATTCCCATTTTGAAATAGTTGTACGAGAAACATTCAACTGATTTGCTAATTCTTCTTGTGAAAATCCTCCTTTTAGTCTGAAATGTTTAATTCTTTCTCCAAAATCTTTCATATGCATCACCTGATTTCGTAAAGATAAGTATATGTCTTATTGTTCGAATGTAGTTCATGTTCTTTGTAACATGCTTAATTTGCACAATATGAAACATATACACTTTACTTTCTGCAATAGAGGGAATAAAACCTGTTTTTATTTCTTTTTTTTCTCTAAAAAGATTCATTTTTCTGCATGGATATAAAAAAAAGAACAAAAATAGAGGTTTTTATAGTAAAAAAATCCTATTTTTTGTTCGGTATATTGAAAAAAATGGTTGAATAACGGGGAAAAATGCATTAATATACGAATTACAAAGAAAAAGGAGTGAAAAAATGACAAATTTTTATTTGAAAAGGCAAGGTGCTCGCATAAGAGATAATCGCTTCAAACGTTCTAGTCATGCACATTTATTTTTAGGAAAAAAAGAAAGGTACCTCTCCAGTGAGTTCTCTTTTCTTTACCCTTCTCATGGACCAACGAAAAAGACCTCAAACAATAATCCTCTCTTTTAAATCCAGACATCTTGAGATGACTTGACTTATTTTTTAGATGTACTTTTTACTGGTCTGTTTCGAAGCTGCAGTTTGAACTGTTGAAGTAAATCTTGACCTGATAACCCTTGGTTAATTAAATCCTCTAAGAGCATTTCAGCATAATGAAGTCTCCGTTCTTTTAAAACACCTTTCATCAACAAACTAATACGATTTTCACCAATTGAAGTAATGGAAGCCACGGTAGCTATAAAGGTAGCTGGATCATTTGTTTCTTTCGTAATTTTAGCTTCTACCGTCACTTTTTGTTTATCTTTCAACAAAACATGAAATTCATCGTACCATTTCTTATCGATAACTGCTTCTAAAATCCAGTTATTTTCGCCGTCTTCTTTATTAATAATAAGGCCATTAGTTAGTGAGACAGACTGACGCTTTTCTTGATCATCAACCAATTGAAATGACACAAGTTTAAATGTTTTCATTGATGTTTCCTCCTTTACGTAAATAGTAGGTTATCCATATTATAACATGAATGAGCTTAAAGATTCCCATTATTCAATCAGTTGGAGTGGTAGACTATGATTAACCATATTGTTCTTGTAGGAAGACTGACAAAAAAGCCGGAGCTTCAATATACCCATGAAGGGATTGCCGTATCTACTATTACGTTAGCAATTAATCGAACGTTTCGAAATGTTGAAGGTGAATATGATGCTGATTTTGTCAACATTACTCTGTGGAGAAAAAATGCAGAAAATACAGCTGCTTACTGTGATAAAGGAGCGGTTGTAGGCGTGGTAGGGCGTGTACAAACGCGCACATTTGAAAATAATCTTCAGCAACGAGTATATATGACCGACGTTGTGGCTGATGCGGTTAAATTTTTAAGTGGAAAGCCATCTGATTCTTCTTCATTTGGTTCAAATCAACAAGAAGAATAAAGTGATCTAGTATGAAAGGGGGTGATTAGTTCAGCTAAGGTTTTAATTCCCCTTATCTATCATAATAGAAGATAGATCCTCCTTAAGAGCAAGGCTCTTTCTATATTCTCAAGAGAGAAAATTAAAGTATTCACTATCCCCGAATTATTCCTCTATTTCAGCCGTTAAATTATTTAACGGTTTTTTTAATGAAAAGATCCGAACGAGTTTAATTCTCCATCAAGAATCAAACTCATTCGGATCTTCCTTCAGCTAACATACTCTTGTCTCAGCTTCTATCAGTTATTTAGCAAACCTTTTTGCACCTAAGTAGCGCTTGCTCCAGTAGCTGTTATCTAAGCTTGCAATGGTTACACCGGTAGAAGATCCAGCATGAATAAATTGACGATTACCAAGGTAAATGCCCATATGTGTAGGGCCGCTAGAATATGTATTAAAAAACACTAGGTCACCAGGCTGTGGATTACTTACGGGTGTTGATACACTCCAATAACCAGCCGTCGTATAGCGCGTTGTAGAAATTTGTTGTTTCATTACGTAATAAATGAATCCGCTGCAGTCGAAACCAGAAGGAGTTGTGCCACCCCATTTGTAAGGAACACCCATATAACGTTTTGCATCTGAAATCATTTGCGATACATTTAATGTTCCGCTAGAAGTTGAAGGTGTTGATGTACTTGGTTTTGTTGTTGGCGTAGTTGTTTGAGCGCTTTTTGATACCTTTAATTGTTGATTTACATAAATCGTATTAGACGTTAATCCATTTATTTGTTTTAATTCGCTCACGCTCATGTGAAATGCCGAAGCTATTTTAGACAGGCTATCTCCACGCTGAACTTTGTAAGTTCCGTTTGCATCCTTAGAAGGAGTTTCTGCTGGTTTACTCGTAGTTGGAGTCGATGCGCTGTTGCTTCCATTTACTTTTAACGTTTGGTTAATATAAATGATGTTGGAAGAAAGAGTGTTCAAACGTTTTAATTCTTCTACGCTCATATTAAAACGAGTAGCCACTTTCCAAAGGGTATCGCCGCTTTGAACTTTATAGGTTGAACCAGTAGCAGGAGCTGAAGGCTTTTCTTCCTTATTAGATGGTTGAGAGGTTGAAGCAGAAGGAATCGATAACGTTTGTCCTATACGAATTGTATTTGAAGATAACTTATTTACGCTTTTTAAAGCTTCTATCGTTGTATGATATTTAGTAGATAACGACCAAAGTGTATCTCCAGCTTTCACTTGAACAGTTGAAGCAGATGCTTCAGCTGAAGCTTGATATAAGAATGTCCCGCCAACAATGGCGCCTAGAGATAAAGCGAGCTGCCTTTTTTTCATTAATAAATCCCCCTAATTATGTAAATGTTTCGTGTTTATTTTTCCAATATGTCTATTAAATTACAAAAATATTATATGTATAAATATGCTGGAATTTAAAGAGAAAGTAAAGGGTCTTTTTCGCTATAAAAATACCTTTTTATTCAAAAAACGATATTTATCGCGTTTTTTGTATCTTTATCAGTAGTTGAAGAACGATTTACACTTAATTTTTTGTGTCGAATGATCTAATAAAAAAAGAGGACAAGTAAAAAAGTCCTCTTTTTGGTAACGGTGTAACACATTTTATAATTTTTCTTATTCATTTCTGTAAGCAAGAAGCTCTTGTAGCTCTTTATTCGAAAGTTCTGTTACCCATTGATCTCCTTGGATGAGTTCATTGTTGAGATGTTGTTTTTGATTGATCACTTCATCAATTTTTTCTTCAATCGTTCCTCTTGTAATGAATTTATGAACATGAACAAATTTATTCTGACCAATGCGATGGGCCCGATCGGTTGCCTGGTTTTCAACGGCTGGGTTCCACCATCGGTCAAAATGAATAACGTGATTTGCAGCTGTTAAATTCAATCCAGTTCCACCTGCGCGAAGAGAAAGGATAAAGATGGCTTTTTTCCTTGCTTGAAATTGAGCAACCATTTCATCTCTTTGCTCTTTTGACAAGCTTCCGTGAAGGAATAAAACCGGCTCGTTGATTTCTTTTTCTAAGGTTCGTTGTAGCATGAGTCCTGTTTCAATATACTGAGTAAAGATTAAACAGCTTTCTTGCTGTGTGCGAATGCTCTCTACGAGTTCAATAATTTTTTCACTTTTATGAGATCGCCGTACCGTTTGTTTAGCTGAACTTTCCTTTAAGTACAAAGCTGGATGATTGCATAATAATTTTAGCTTATTTAGTGTTTGCAAAATCATGCCTTTTCGTTTAAATCCTGTTTTTTCCTCTGTTTCTTGAAGCATTTCTTGAACTAGCTCCTGGTAAAGTGAAGCTTGTTCCGCTGTCAGCGGGATATATTCTTTTTGTTCTTGTTTATCAGGCAGTGAGCGGGCGATGCTTTTATCTTGTTTTGTTCTTCTCAATAAGAAAGGTTGAATGAGTGCTTTAAGCTCAACAGTTCGTTCAGGTTTCTCGCCTTTTTCAATGCCGGCTACAAATCGGTTTTTAAATGAATTGATTGTTCCTAAGTAACCGGGATTGATGAATTCAAATAATGACCATAGTTCCAGCAGACGGTTTTCAATTGGAGTTCCAGTAAGCGCAATTTTGTGTCTTCCTTGCAGCTGACGAATGGCTCTCGCCTGTTTAGTCTGCGGGTTTTTAACATGTTGCGCTTCGTCTAAGGAAATGCTGTTCCATATAAACCCTTTCAACAATTCGACATCCAAAAGGGCAACTTGATAAGTCGTAATCACCACGTCAGTACTTTCACATATCTTCTCAAATGCATCTCCGCCGGTTCTTTTCGGCCCGTAATGAACATGAACACGAAGAGAAGGGGCAAATTTCTGTAATTCTTTTTCCCAGTTTCCAATTAAAGAAGTTGGGCAAACGATAAGAGAAGGAAAGCTATGTAACTGATGAATGTTTGTTAAATAACTAATTAATTGAATGGTTTTACCTAGCCCCATGTCATCTGCTAGACATCCTCCTAAGTTAAACTTTCTCAAAAACATGAGCCAATTCAAGCCTTGCTGCTGATAAGGTCTTAATATCCCTTTAAATTCAGAGGGAGGCAGCACTTCCGGCAGCCGTTCTAAATCCGTTAAGGATGTAATAAATGATTGAAAGGAAGCGGGGAATTGGAATTCAACTTTTACCTCTTCTTCATCAGTTTTACTGTCTGCCATGTAGGTTAGCTTCGTTTTTAAAATTTCATGAATTGAGACGCCTTTTTTACTAGCTTCTTTAACAATTTTCTGCGCTTGTTTAATTAATCTAGAATCCAGTTGAATCCACTGTCCGTTAATAGATAATAATCGGCGTTTTTGTTCGACTAATTTCCGAAACTCTTCTTCTGAAAAAGTTTGATCGCCAATAGAAAATGACCAGCGGAAGCTGCTGATAGCTTGTTTACCAAACAATGCAGATGAAGTATTTTCTATAGCGCCAGATACTTTTATGGTGGCTTTTTTTAATGATTCCCACCAGCTTGGCAAATGGATAGAGACACCTTGTTCAATCAATGCTGCACTATCTTGAGTTAGAAATTCCCATACTTCCTCATCTGTTAGGACAGACTGAATAAACGCTCCTTTTTGGTATAAAGTAGGAGCCAATGCTTTCCATCGTTCGTGTTCGTAAGCGATATATGATTCGTAGTGATTCCACTCTTTAGGAAGTGTTCTTCCCAGTATAAAAGGTTCTTTGGCTTCATCGTGGGGAATCACAAATGTTTCAGCCGTCCATACATCTCCATCGGTCGTTGGCTCTACAACACGCAATGAAAGGTCAAAGGGAGGATTATAGCTCTCGCCTCCTATGCTTATTAAAAAGTCTTTTCCTTCTTTTTTTAATAGGCTCTCTTTAATTTGTGCTCGCCACTCTTGCTCATCAGCTTGTGAAAGCGATCCGGTCATTTGTTTTTTTAAAGGAAGAGAATGAAATTTCCCTTGGATAATCTTCTTTGTCATATCGACTGCAATTTGCTGATAATCTTCCGCTGAAGCGGACAAAGCCGGTTTCAACACATGCTGTTGAATAGGTGATTGTATGAAAGTGAACATTTGCCATGCAGAAAGAAGAATTCCTTTTTTTCCATTAATCTCAACCTGTGTAGCTTCACTTCCGTAATAGGTCTGTTCATGCCATAGAAACAGCGCATCTTTCCATGTATCAGGGAGCAAAATTTGGCCGCTAGGTGATACACAGTAGAGAAAAAAGTCATCGTGTACAGGTTCGACTTCAAGTGTTAAATGAAACAAATCAAACATTCAGTAAATCTCCTTTTTCTAATAGTTGTTGAAATGCGCGCTGTTTCTTCGTTTTTATCGCTAATTCTTCTATATAATGTTCCCATAGTAGAGAGCGATTCATTTGTAGATAAAGTCTTTTTAATTCTTGTAAGTAGATATAGGCTTCTTGATAACTGCTTTTCTTTTTTTCATAAATCAGCTTTGAAATCATTTGATGATAAAGAGGAATAACCAGCTTTTCATCTTTTTGTTTTAAGGCCTCTATCGTTTGCTCGTCATATTTGATGCTGTCATATTGAAGAAGCACCTGTAATTCAACCCATTTTTTTAATTGGTTAGAAGCATATAGGAAATCACTGTATTCAATAAAACTATAGGGAAGTAATGTTTGCAATGCTTCAGTATACAAAGTTTGCTCGTTCGTTAAGTCTTTATAGTGCTGAAATAAATTTACAATCATGGAGACCATATTTCGGCTTCCTTGATAAGTAGTTGGAACGGTGCGTACGTAATCTCCTATATAGGTCATTATATAAGAGCCCCACTGAGCAAAGCGGTCAGTTTCTTTTTCGTGCAATAAATCATTTAACCAAGGGATAAGATAGGGAATCATTTGTAATGTTCCATCGCTCAAACGTTCTTTTGCTTCTCTATCTTTTTCTTGAAGAAATAAAAGATAGGAAAGAGCTGTATTATTTATAAAAGAACCATGCTTGGCTTTTAATTCGCGTTCCTCATTTTTTCGCCATCTTTCTAACGTGAAGACTTTTTGCCAAATAACCCGATAAATTTCAATACGCTCATATTGTAAAGGTATATCATTATGCAATAATTCTCGGATGTATGGGATGCTGTCCTCTATAATAGATAATGCATCCCGATCGTATTTCGTTTGCTTTAATGAATCAGCGGTAGCATAAATTTCATTTGTTATTTTGTAGACGTGACTATATACGAATGATTCCTCGATGTTAGTAGAAAGCTGATGTGCCTGTAATTGAGCTGATAGTTTATAAAATGTATGAACCGCTCCATAGATACAAAATAAAGCATAAAGCAATGGATGCTCAGGAGCTTTTTTCACTAAAGAACGGTAATAGTACTGATAATATTCATGATAAATGGACCGGTCATTTTTGTTCCGCCCCTGCATAAAAAGCGTATACTGCTCCTCAAAAGTTTGTCTCCACTCTTGAAAAGTTGCCTTGGGTTTTTTTAACACTTGTTTGGCAGATAGCATAGTCAAAGCTTCTTTCTCATGGTTTCGCCATTCTTTGAATAGGGGCGAAAGCGGTTCTATTAATGAATACATATAAAAAAACGCTGCAAAGCAGTGTTCACAAAATCCGTTATGCTGACAAGAACAGGTACTTTCAGGGAGCAGCTGTTTGTTTAGTTCAACATAAAACGAATCGATTTTAACGTTTAATATCTGTTCATCATTGTGCAAAATGAAGAATGAATGGGTACGGTAAAGGTCTAGTCCTGCTTGGGCATTTGTACGATAGCTTGCATCACTGTACGGGAAATGATGTATAAATTGGTGCTGTAAGTGATCTGAAAACGAACTCATAATCCCATTCCTTTCTATACATAAGTGGAACATAAAATTATATTTATAAGTGATTAATTTTCTTTTCATTATAAATGATAAAAATAGAATTATACAAAATCTTTTGTTATGATAAAGCAGAATCCAACATGACTCTTTATAAAAAGAAATGGATTCAACATGACTTTGTGTACATACTCAATCGAAGACTTACTATACTATAACCAATAAGCACGATTGACATTGACAGGAGGAAAAGTAAGTGAAAATTCGTAAAGCTATTATTCCAGCAGCTGGATTAGGGACACGCTTTTTGCCGGCTACAAAAGCACAGCCTAAAGAAATGCTGCCAATTGTAGATAAACCAACGATTCAATACATTGTGGAAGAAGCAGTAGCATCAGGTATTGAAGATATTTTAATTGTAAGCGGTCGCGGAAAACGAGCAATCGAGGATCATTTTGATAAATCATATGAGCTAGAAGAAACATTAGCGGCAAAGGAAAAGTGGGACATGCTTGAAGAAGTGCAGGGGATTTCGAATTTGGCTAATGTTCACTACATTCGTCAAAAGGAACCTAAAGGATTAGGTCATGCCATTCACTGTGCAAGAAGTTTTATCGGAGATGAACCGTTTGCTGTTATGCTAGGGGATGATGTAGTTCAATCAGAAACACCTTGTTTGAAACAGTTAATGGACGTATACGAAAAATATGAATGCGCTGTAGTTGGTGTACAGGAGGTGCCTAGGAAAGAAACCTCAAAGTACGGAATTGTAGGCCCTAAAGGAGAGCCTCTTGAAAAAGGATTATTAGACGTAGAAACGCTCGTTGAAAAACCGAATCCAGAAGATGCCCCTTCAGGCTATGCAATTATGGGGCGCTATATTTTAACACCGGAAATTTTTGATATCTTAAGCAGAGAAGAGATTGGTGCAGGTGGAGAAATTCAATTAACAGATGCTATTTTACGTCTGAATGAATTTCAACGTGTTCTTGCTTATTATTTCGAAGGAAAACGTTATGATGTTGGAGATAAATTTGGATTCATTAAAGCAACAATTGATTTAGCCTTACAAAGAGAACCGCTGCGAGAAGAGTTAGTGAGCTATTTTAGAGAAATTGTCGAAAAAGAAGGGCATATGTAAAAATAGATTTACTAGGAGAACTATTGGGAATCATGGAGATTTTCAATAGTTCTTTTGGGTTAGAGCCCGTTGTACAAAAGATGGTTATATCGTTTATTGATGAATTCTCATAAAATGTTACATAATAATAAGTAAAAGAAATTATTTCATGTTTTTATATAAATGCTATCATGAAGTGACATTTTTCGATATAATATCAGATAGGTTTTATTTATTAAGCATGTCATATAAAGGAGATTTTCTGCAATGACAAAGAAATTGTGTGTAGTTGGTTTAGGATATATAGGTTTACCGACAGCTGTTATGTTTGCCAATCACGGCTTATATGTACATGGTGTTGACGTAAATGAAAAAGCAGTAGAATTAATTAAAAATAAGCAACTTCATATAGAAGAAAACGGCTTACAAGAACGTTTAGAATCAGCAGTTGACAACGGCCACTTTACGGTAGGCACAACAGCTGAAGAGGCGGATATTTTTATTATTGCTGTACCATCACCAATTAATGAAGATAAAACGGCAAACTTGAACTATGTTCGAGAAGCGACAAAATCAATTGTTCCTTACGTTCGTAAAGGAAATTTAGTTATTTTAGAATCCACAGTTCCTCCGCGTACAGTAGAAGACGTTATGCTACCTGTGCTAAAAGAAACTGGTTTAGAATTAGGCAGTGAGTTATTTGTTTCTCACTCACCTGAACGTGTTATTCCAGGAAAAGTATTTGAGGAACTAGTAAATAATGACCGTATTGTCGGTGGTATTAACGAAGAGTCCAGTCGCTTGACTGTTGAGCTTTATAAAACATTTGTAAAAGGAAATATTCACGTAACGGATGCTACAACAGCTGAAATGGTGAAAGTAATTGAAAACACATATCGTGATGTGAACATTGCCTTTGCAAATGAGCTGGCAAAAATCAGTGAAAAAATTGGTGTAAATGCGTGGGAAGCGATTAAGTTAGCGAACTATCATCCACGTGTAAACATCCATTTACCAGGTCCTGGTGTAGGTGGCCACTGTATTGCTGTTGACCCTTGGTTCTTAACGGAGCTTCAGCCAGAACTTGCGAAAATTATTTCTCTTTCTCGTCAGACAAATGATTCAATGCCTGAATATACAGCATTAAAAACGAAAAGCCTACTAGATGAGAAGGGCATTCAACATGGACGTGTAGCTGTTTTAGGTTTAGCTTTTAAAGGAAATATTGATGATATGCGTGAAAGTCCATCAACGGATGTGCTTCATCACTTAGAAAAGCTAGGTGTTGATTACACAGCATTTGATCCTCATATCAAAGAGAATAAAATCGAACGTCAGACGCAAAGTTTGGATGAAGCTGTTGCACATGCAGATGTGATTCTTATTTTAACAGATCATAATGAGTTCAAAGAGCTTCTTCCATCAGCTGTTGAAAATCATATGCGTACAAAGATTATTTTTGATACGAAAAACTGCATTCAGCGTGATCAATGGAAAGCAGCAGGCTTTGACGTAGTGTTACTTGGTGATTCAAAAGTTTCTACTTTATAAAAAGACGGGCTGAACAGCCTGTCTTTCGTTTGTAAAAAACTAAAAAATCAACATACGGGTGATTTAATGAAGGAAAACATCTTAGGAATAGACGTTTGTAGCGACACGTACGATGAGCTAGCGGCAAAGTTACTTCAGGATATAGATAAAGGCCGAAAATCATTTATTGTAGCAATCAATCCTGAAAAAATTATGAAAGCACAAGAAGATCAGGAACTAAAGTCACTGTTAAATCAAGCGACTTATCAAATTCCAGATGGAATCGGTGTGATTTTAGCTTCAAAGCTCAAAAAGGGACGTATTCGTGAGCGTGTAACGGGTATTGATATGATGCTGAAGCTGTGCAAAGAAGCAACTAATAACGGTAAAAGAATTTTTTTATACGGAGCCAAGCCTGGCATTGCAGATGAAGCCAAAGCTAAATTGGAAGAGATGTTTCCAGGGATTTTAATTGTTGGAACATTAAATGGCTATGAAAAAAATGAAGAAGTCATTGAACGTACGATTAATGATTCAGGAGCAGAAATTGTGTTTGTCGCTTTAGGCAGTCCAGCGCAAGAAAATTGGATTATTGCTCATAAAGAAAAACTCAATCCTTCTGTTTATCAAGGCGTAGGCGGCTCGTTTGATGTTATTTCAGGACGATTGAACCGGGCACCGGCTGTTTTTCAAAAATTTGGTTTAGAGTGGCTTTATCGACTATTAAAAGAACCATGGAGATGGAAGCGTCAGTTAGAATTGCCTAGGTTTCTTCTTCGAGTGTTAAGAGGTTAAAAAAGCATGCGGATGATATCCGCATGCTTTTTATTTTTAGATATCTTCTTTTTTGTTTTGTTGCTTGATTTCATCCGTTAGTTCGTGCAAGCTCTGGCGCACATTTCCTTTTCCAGAAAAGTTCTCAATCAATTCCTTTACATCTATACCTGAGGATGCTTTCAGCGATTCTTGAAGAGAAGACATTAAGTTTGTTGCATAACCAGTCACTTTATTAGCTCCGCTGTTTTCACCGTTGCTTCCTGTATCCACAACCGTAATTTTATCGATATTTGCTAAAGGACTTGCAACTTGTTTTGCATATTCAGGAAGCATTTTGATAATCATATCTAAAATAGCCGCTTGACCAAACTGCTCGAATGCTTCCGCAACTTTTTGTTTAGCCTCTGCTTCTGCTAAACCTTTTAAGCGGATAATCTCAGCTTCAGATTCACCTTGGGCACGCTGAGCGTCAGCTTTTGCTAAACCATCAATTCGAACGCGTTCAGCTTCAGCTTTAGCCATTGCTTCAATTCGATATTTGTTGGCGTCAGCTTCCGCAAGCTGTTTTGCTTTTTCAGCTTCTGCGGATTGCTCAACAGAGTAACGATCTGCATCTGCTTTCTTTTTTACTTCAGAATCGTATTGACGCTCACGACGAAGAATTTCTTTTTCTTCTAATTCAATTTGTTTCTGACGTTCAATAATGCGGATTTGCATTTCTTGTTCTGTTACATCTTGTTTCGCGCGAGCTGTTTCTAGATCATACGCTTGGTCAGCACGAGCTTTGGCAATATCTTGTTCGCGACGATATTCAGCGGTTTTTAATTGATTCATTTTTTCAGCTTCCGCGATTTCTGTATTTCGCTCAAGCTCCGCTTTTTGGGCATCTTTATGAGCCTCGGCACGCTTGATTCTTGTTTCTTTTTCAGCTTCCGCTGTTGCAATGTCAGCATCTCGCTTAACTTGAGCAATACGAGGCTTCCCTAGCGATTCTAGATAGCCGTTCTTATCCCGAACGTCTTTAATTGTAAACGATACAATAATTAATCCCATTTTAGCTAGATCTTGTGAAGCTACGCGCTGTACTTCTTGAGAGAATTTTTCACGGTTTTTATAAATTTCTTCGACCGTCATAGAACCAAGAATCGAACGAAGGTGACCTTCTAAGACTTCTCTAGCTTCGGTTTCACGATCTTCTTTTGCTTTGCCCAAAAACTGCTCAGCGGCCGTTGCGATTTCTGAAATAGAACCTCCAATTTTGATGATTGATACCCCATCAGCCATAACTGGAACACCTTGTTCTGTATATACTTCAGGTGTAGATACTTCCAGTTTGCTTGACAGCAAGCTCAAAGGCTCAGCCTGCTGAAAAACTGGCAGCACAAACGTACCGCCGCCGCGAACAATTTTAATGCGGTTTCCGGATTCATCGACGTGCACGTTTTTATTTCCGAGATAGCTCCCTGTTACAATTAACGCTTCATCTGGACCTGCTGTACGGTATTTTGTAATAAATACGGCAATCAGCGCAATTAATAAAAAAACAACAATTCCAACGACAACTAATATAGGTGTTGAAAACATAAAACTCCCCCTAATACTATTTATAATGAGTGATTGGTCATAACTTCTTCGTAAATCACAACGAGTGCGTTGCCCCTTTGTATATCTACCACAAGCACTTTGCTGCCTAAAGGTATAGCAGTGTTTTTAAAGCTGGCAGCGGGTTTGGAGATCGTGCCGCTAACCCCTTCTATAAATACTTCTCCATAACCATCTGCAGGAACAGAAGTAATAATGGTACCAAGTCTTCCTTTTAACGAATCTTCAGTAAAAGCAAGAGACTCTTCAGCCGATGATAAAGGAATCAATACGAAAACGTTGAGCAAAATAACGAGTAGAAGGGCAATAAGAGCGGAAATCGAAATAATCCAATAATTTTGCAATGACGTATAGGTGAACAAATATCCACTGGCACTAAAGAATGTTAAAAAAGAAAAAAGAAGAGTGGGGTTAAAAAAAGGTATCGCTTCAGATAATCCATCTAACAAATCGCTAAATAAAATGTATAAGAAGGTGAGACTTCCGCAGATAATTAATCCATACAAATACACTGTTTGAACAGATAGACCAAACATAGTTCATTCAACACCCCCTTTATGTAAGATGAATGATACTGTTTCTACTATGTATTACGAACCGTATCAAAAAAAGTTTCATTTTTTTGATAAAATTCCTTTTTTTGTTTAATTTTATCTCTGTCCATTTCACTATATTTTAACTTTTAAATGATATAAGATAAGGACAACGATTCAGCGAATGTGGTTGGAAGTAGTGGACATGCATAGGTCAAAAGTTTGTTCATATAATGAGTGGGGCCATGTGAAATAAAAATAAAGGTTTAAATATGCTTAATAAAAAGGAAAAAGAGTTAAAGATGACGAATAAATTAGACGAAAAGGGGGGAGTTCGCTTATATTTTAATCAAATATAGTAAAGAAAATGTTCTACATAAAATAACCACATAAGAATAAAGTAAATCAGCTGTTTATACACCAAAAAATACAGTTCTTTTCTATTAATAGTTTGTAAATGTGCTAATTTTTGAGAATAAATTTCTATTTAAGTAGTAGAATCATTGTGATATAATCCATTTTGGGAATAAGTAAGTAATTATTGTTATACGCAATTTGAAATACTATCCAATTATATAAAGTTGGATACATTTTTTATGGTTTTGGTTAACATAAACCTGAGGAGGGTCTCCATGCTATATTTGACCTTGTTTATTTGTTTTATTACATCTATTCTGATCACTCCGCTGGTTAAGAAGCTGGCGTTTAAAATAGGTGCAACGGATAAACCAAATCAACGAAAAGTTCATCAAAAAATTATGCCTCGCCTTGGAGGTTTGGCGATATTTTTTAGTTTTCTTATTGGATACCTCGTTTTACAGCCTGACAGTAAATATGCGCTGCCGATTTTAATCGGAAGCATCATTATCATCATTACCGGTGTCTTAGATGATATGATTGAGCTATCCGCTAAAATTAAATTAGGCGGTCAGCTAGTAGCGACATTAATTGTTGTTGTATACGGTGGAGTCCAAATTGACTTCATTAACTTGCCGTTTGGCGGAAAATTAGAATTCGGAATGTTAAGTATTCCAATTACGGTATTATGGATTGTAGGAATTACCAATGCTATTAATTTAATTGATGGATTGGATGGATTAGCTGCCGGCGTTTCCTCTATTGTATTGATTACCATCTCTGGTATGGCTATTATGATGGGTAATGTGTTTGTGACAAGCATGGGTTTCATCGTATTGGGAAGTACGCTTGGATTTTTGTTTTACAACTTTCACCCCGCTAAGATTTTCATGGGCGATACAGGAGCACTATTTTTAGGCTATATGATTTCTGTATTGTCTCTGTTAGGATTTAAAAATGTAGCGGTTATTTCCTTCATTGTTCCAGTTATTATTTTAGGGGTACCAATTTCAGATACGTTCTTTGCTATTATTCGCCGAATCGTAAAAAATCAACCGCTATCGGCTCCTGATAAATCTCATTTGCATCATTGCTTGTTGCGCTTAGGGTACAGCCATAGACAAACGGTTTTAATTATTTATGGAATGAGTGCGATATTTGGCTTAGCGGCAGTTATCTTTTCAAAGGTACAAACAATGTGGGGGTCTTTTCTTGTACTAGCTATCCTCCTTGTGGCGATTGAAATTATCGTTGAAAAAATAGGATTAGTTGATAAGACATATAGGCCAATTCTTAACATGGTTCGTGGGCTTCGTTTAAAAAATTAATTAAAAAGACCTCTTGGATATCCAAGAGGTCTTTTTAATTATTCTGTTGTATCTGAAGTTGATTCAATGCCTAAATGCTTGCGGAGCTTTTCACTTACTTTTTCCACTGAATCATTGTCTAGTTTGAAGTAGTAAACGCCGTTAATTTTTTCATCGCTACCGTCTAAGTTAATGGTTTCGATGTCTACTTTTTTCGAAGCGTAATCATAAAACGAAAGCATTTCACCGAACATTAAATTCGTTTTCATATTATCGCCAACCGCTTCGATAAGATTGCCATATTTATTAAGTGATCCAATGGAAGCAGCTTTTTTAATCATGGCTTCGATCAACTGCTGTTGTCTTTTTCCTCGCTCAATATCGTTGTCTTGTTTTCGTGTTCGAGCAACAGCTAACGCTTCTTCACCATTCAAATGTTGGTTTCCTGGTTTTAAGACAATAGCATTATGACGATCTTTTGAGTCCTTTTCACTCATCGCATAAGGTACATCAAAATCGATTCCCCCAAGTGAGTCTACAATGTCTGTGAAAGCTTTAAAATTCACTTTAACATAGTAATCAACAGGGACATTAAACAGCTGTTCTACCGTTTCTACAGTTGCTTTTGGACCTCCGTACGCATGCGCATGCGTAATTTTATCTTTTTTGTTCACTTCAGGTATATAAACCCGCGAATCTCGAGGTATGCTTACAAGCTTTACGGTTTTATTTGTTTCGTTAAAGGTCGCCAAAATCAAAGCATCTGTACGGGCTGATTTTCCGAACTTCCTGGTTTCACTGTCATCTACGCCCATAAATAAAATGGATATATCATCTTTTTTGGGATCGATTTTACGATCACGCATAGGAGAGTTATCGCGATCTCCAAGTCCTTCATAAGAATCAGAAGCTACTGTTTTAGCCTTAACAAATAAATAAGAGCCATAAGCGGTTGCAGAAAGCCCTAAAATAAGGATAGGTAACAGAAAAAATGTAAAAAGCCTTCGTTTTCTTTTCCGTTTGTTTACTCTTTTTTGAAAACGTCTATATTGAGCCATACGGTTTCTCCTTTTATTCGTATATTCGAACACTTATTGTGACACTTAGTATGTGTTATAAATTGGAATGTATGAATCAAACTCGTCAAAGCTATGCGTCTTTACGAGGTTTTTACTCATTGACAAGTAGCGCAACCATCAGAATAGTTGCGCTATTTATCAATTGTACAATGTTTTTTAATAAGAGTAAATAATTCATTCTACATCTTCTTCTAAATAGGTCGTCTCACCTGCTCGAATATCTGCTTGGCCGTTTGTTAGCTCGGTCATCCATTCAATAAATGCTTCTGTTTGAGCTTCCTCTACAAATGTTTCAATCTCTACCATGTCTGCGTAGTGGATTTCTTTTAATAGATAAACGGAACTGCGAAGCTCATTTTCTAATTTTCCAAGCCATGTATAGTCGACGGTTGTATGCATAACCGCCATGAGAGTTCGTTTGACTGTACCTAATTCATTTAACGCTTCGGAAACGGATTTTCCATACGCGCGCACCAATCCACCTGCGCCCAATTTAATACCTCCGAAATAGCGCGTAACGACGACTACCGTATCTTTTAAGCCTCTCTTTTTAAGCACTTCTAACATTGGTACGCCTGCTGTTCCACTTGGTTCTCCATCATCGTTTGCTTTTTGAAATTGATCTCGTTCTCCAATTAGGTAAGCTGAACAGTTATGAGTAGCATTCCAGTGCTGTTTTTTAATGTCTTGAATAAATTGCTGAGCTTCTTCCTCAGTTGTTACACGTTTCATATGACAAATGAATCTAGATTTTTGAATAGTGATTTCATGTGAACCTTCTTGTTTTACGGTATAATATTGTGATAACAATCAAAAAATCCTCCTTAGCGTTATAAATAGAAGAAAAACGGGTATTTACGTACTGTTTACTTGCTATTAGTATAAAATGTTTATGAAAAGACATCAATTAATCAAATTCAATATCACTTAAACAAGCCATACAGAATATACGTTATAATAAAATAGTGTGCAGGCTTGTATAGCTAAATAATGAAATGATTTAAACAGGCAGTTAGTCACTGTTGAAGAGTGAGCGTAAATGGTAATCTATTCAAATAACGCGAGTCAAGCGTCGATTGATGTCGAGTTTGAGGGTACTAAAACAACCGTTACTTTTTGGATATAAAAAGTCAGATAGGGAGAAAATATGGATCTTATCCTCACAATTCAGATAGGTCATACGAATACTATATATAGCATGAACGTATAGACATTTCTCCGAATGTGAGTATAGTTTGGGGTGAGTAAATGTCGAAACATAAATTAACAAGCAAGGCACTTGATGAAATTTTTGAGAAGATTATTGGCACAGTGGGAGATAGTAAAAATGAAGTCTATCGCCTTTCTGAAGATGCCAGACAAGAATATCAGCAAATTAAAGAAGAGTTAGAAGTGTTAAAAGGAAAAGTTCTTGAGACGATAGAGCAAGGTGATAAATTAGAAACTCAGGCAAGGTTGGCTCGAAAGCGTTTGTCTGATGTGAGCCGACATTTTCAAATTTATTCAGAGCCTGAAGTAAAAGACGCTTATGAAAAAGCACACGAATTACAAACCAAGCTGCTGATGAATCAGCAAAACGAATATCAGCTGCGTAATCGTCGAGATGAACTAGAAAGACGCTTGCTTACATTGGAAGAAACGATTAAACGTGCAGATCACTTAGTAGGTCAAATTTCCGTTGTGTTAAATTATTTAACAAGTGACTTAAAACAAGTAGGGGAAATAGTAGAAGATGCTATTCAAAAAGAGTATTTTGGCTTTCGGATTATTGAAGCTCAGGAAGAGGAACGGAAACGTTTGTCAAGAGAGATTCATGACGGCCCAGCTCAAATGCTTGCAAATGTTATGATGAGATCAGAATTAATTGACCGAATTTACCGGGAACGTAGTGCAAAAGAAGCAATGGAGGAAATTCGAGATTTACGAAAAATGGTTCGTTCTGCCCTATACGAAGTACGTCGAATTATATATGATTTAAGACCGATGGCACTTGACGACTTAGGTCTAATTCCGACGCTGCGTAAATATCTTGATACAATCGAAGATTATAACGAAGGCAAGCCTCGGATTACGTTTATTTCCATTGGACAAGAGAAGCGAACTGCTTCAAAATTAGAAGTAGCACTGTTTCGTCTAGTGCAAGAAGCTGTAACGAACGCATTAAAACATGCAGACGCGACGGAAATCCAGGTGAAGATAGAGTTCAACAATGAACACGCTATTTTGCTGGTCAAAGATGACGGCTGTGGTTTTAATCAAGAAGAGAAAAAAGAGAATTCGTTCGGCTTAATAGGAATGAAAGAGCGTGTTGATTTGTTAGATGGGACTATTTCTGTTCATTCGAAAATTAACCAAGGCACGCTTGTTATGATTAAAGTACCGATTATAGCCGCTTAAAAAGGCAGAGATATGTATATAAATAGGGGTCAATATAGAGTAAAACATTTGTTGTTCGATTTGGGGAGGAATCAAACATGCAGACAAGAATTATCATAATCGACGATCACCAATTATTCCGTGAAGGAGTAAAAAGAATTTTAGATTTCGAAAAAGATTTTGAAGTAGTTGCAGAAGGTGACGACGGTAGCGAAGTTATTGACCTTGTAGAAGAACATCAACCTGATGTTGTAATCATGGATATTAACATGCCGGCTGTGAATGGTGTAGAAGCTACGAAAAAGCTTGTAGAAGTAAATCCGGATGCTAAAGTTATTATCTTATCTATTCATGATGATGAGACGTATGTAACTCATGCCTTGCAAACAGGGGCACGAGGCTATCTGCTAAAAGAAATGGATGCGGATGCGTTAATTGAAGCGGTGAAAGTAGTTGCAGAAGGTGGTTCATATTTACACCCTAAAGTAACGCATAGTTTAGTAAAAGAGTACCGTCGACTAGCAGCTCAAGGACAGTCGTCTTCTTATCCGCACGAACCAATTGAGATTCGCCGTCCACTGCATTTGCTAACACGTCGTGAGTGCGAAGTGCTACAATTGTTGGCTGATGGTAAAAGTAACCGAGGAATCGGAGAAGCATTATATATTAGTGAAAAAACCGTTAAAAACCATGTGAGTAATATTTTGCAAAAAATGAATGTAAATGATCGCACGCAAGCTGTTGTTGTGGCAATCAAAAACGGTTGGGTAGAAGTAAGATAAGTTCAAAAGTCCGATATACCGCTAGGTATATCGGACTTTTTTTTTCTTTTTATAACTTTTTTTGAAATTGTGGGTAAAAAGTCATGTGTAATGAGAGAGGAAACCAACCGATAAGTTAAGGGAAGAAGATATCTTCTAGGAAGGCGAAGGGTGATAGCTCTGTGCATTTACTCGTCCTTCAACTTTCGACAAAAGCATCCATACCTCAAAACAATGTCCATCCATTTGATGCAAGCTCTTGTAAAGGAAGGTCTTCAATACATTCAGATACATATGAGGTCGTAAAAGAATTTATTCAAACCTCAACTGGTATACTTTAAAAATTTAAGAGTTATAGCGCAACACATAGAAAATGGATTTAAAGAAGGCAAGAAGGTGATGAAGCTGAATTTTATAACGGAAGAATTAATCTATCATAAATCTCCTCAAGAGCTAACAGCTATGATGTATGAAAAATTTATTCAAAATATTGATGAAGCTGTTAGAGCAATTCAACACAGCGATTATTTTACAGCGAATGAAAAAATTAAACAGTGCAACGATATTTTATATCGTCTAGGAATTGGCTTAACATATCAAGCAGGTATTATTGCAGAGCAGTTAGATACCCTTTACAACTATATGTCTGAGAGATTAATTATGGCTAATTTAAAAAAAGATACGTTTATTTTATGTGAAGTTCAACAAATGATGAAGAAGCTTTCTAACGCTTGGAATGAAGTGTTAAAAGAGACGCCTAAAGTTACCTCTTCGCCCCGCAAAAACAAGCTGTCTTCTTATGAACAGCACATACGTATTACTCTTAGCTAAAGGATAATCATCATATCCACGCATCAGATGCCTCTCGAAACTTTTCAGCTAATCAAGCAAGCACATCTAAAAGTCTAAACTGAATGAAGTGTATACTAACAGAGAAAGGAGAGATACATAGTGGAGTTACAGCGAATTAACGGTCTTTCTTCTTCCGTGAATCTCATTAGAGAAAAAGAAGTAAGTAGTTCGGCTTCATTTACAGGAGTAATGGTAAAGAAACAAAAAGAACTGACCTATGAACATTTAACTCAAGTGATAAATAAAATTGAAGAACAGGGAAAGCAGTTAGTAAAAAGTCAAACTATTGATTCTTTGCGGAAATACAAGACGCTTGTGAAGCAGTTTATGAACGAAGTCGTTAAAAATAGTTTTGAACTGCATGAAGAAAGAGGATTTAACCACAGAGGAACGACTAAAGTATATAAGCTAGTGAAAGAAGTGGATACGAAACTAGTTGACTTGACAAATGATATCCTTCAAAAAGAAAAAGACAGTTTAAATTTACTCAAGCAGGTAGGGGAAATTCAAGGTTTGTTAATTAATATGTATACGTGAAGGAGCTTTTACTAATAGGTAAACCTCTCGTTACATGCATTTTAATCCTAAATGTTGTAGAATAGAGTGAAATTATTTTATATAACAAAGGATGGATCCCTATCTTATGAAAACAGCAATTATTACAGATAGTACCGCCTATATATCAGAGGAAATTCGATCAAACTATCATATACATATGGTACCGCTAAGCGTTATTTTTGGTGAAGAAACATATCGTGAAGAAGTAGATATGACTGCAAAACAATATTTTGAAAAAATTAAAGAAGCAAAAAATCTTCCAACCACTTCTCAGCCTGCTATTGGAGAATTTGTAGAGTTGTTTGAACAGTTAAAACGAGATCAGTTCGATGCTGCTATCGTTATTACGTTATCTAGTGGAATTAGCGGAACGTATCAGGGTGCTTTGACGGCAGGTAGCATGGTAGAAGACTTTGATGTGCACGTATTTGATTCAGAAATCAGCTGTATGGTTCAGGGCTTTTATGCGATTGAAGGAGCCGAGATGGTACGATTAAATAAACATCCTGACGAAATCATTGCGCGTTTCGAAGAGATGAAACTATCAATGCGTGCGTATTTTATGGTAGATGATTTATCTCACTTACAGCGCGGAGGTCGCCTAAATGCTGCTCAGGCTATTATTGGCAGTCTTCTTCAAGTAAAGCCCGTGCTCCATTTTGAATCTAAAAAAATCGTTCCGTTTGAAAAAATTCGTACGCGTAAGCGAGCATTAAAACGAATTACCGAGCTTCTTGATGAAGATGCAAAAGAAAACGTACCTATGAAAGCTGTAGTTATTCATTCTAATCGTGAAAATGAAGCAAAAGAAATTCAACGAGACTTAGAACAAGAATATCCTCATATTGAATGGAGCCTTTCTTATTTTGGGGCTGTCATTGGCACGCATTTAGGTGAAGGTGCCATCGGTATAGGCTGGTATAAAAAGTAATCGAAAACCAAATCATTTGATTTGGTTTTTTTGCAGGAAAAAACACCTTTTTTTGCGTATATAGATGTGTACGATAAAAATGGAAAGGAATGAAGAGATGCTTTTTACTGTTAAACAAGAACTGCTAGATCCCGTTCAAGTGCCTAGTCCTGATGCTTTTCCTCTCTCTCAAATCGATACGTGGAGAACTCCACCTTTAAATCCTTCATACCCTTACTCTTTAGATCTTCAGCGCTCTTTAAGCGGAAAGCAGCTGCTACTCAATCAGACTCCCTATCCTTTACCCCTCATTCATGAACATTACCTAAACGGATATATTTCCTATCAAAAAGCAATCACCCAAAAAGAAAATCGATATAGATGCAACCGGTGTGGAAGTGATAGCCCTTTTTATTTCGCTTCATTTCCATGCAGTAGATGTCACCAGAACTGCTACTATTGCCGAGCATGTATTGTAATGGGCAAAGTAAGTGAATGCACACCCTTTATAAACTGGGAAGGGCCAGCAAGTAATGTCCTGCCAAAAAGCAGCGTGATGAATTGGAAAGGCACGCTGTCTAAAGCTCAAGAACGTGCTTCAAATGAACTCATTCAAGCTATAAAAAAGGATGGAGAGCTGTTAATTTGGGCTGTTTGCGGAGCAGGAAAAACGGAAATTTTATTTAAAGGTATTGAATCCGCGTTGAACAGCGGAAAGAAAGTCTGTATTGCTACTCCAAGAACAGACGTGGTTATTGAGTTAAAGCCAAGAATTCAATCGGCATTTCCGGATATATCTGTGCTGGCTATGTATGGAGGCAGCGAAGACCGTTTTCATGAATCCTCTCTTATTATTTCCACCACTCATCAACTTTTGCATTATTATCAAGCATTCGATGTGCTGATTATTGACGAAGTAGATGCATTCCCGTATTCAACAGAGCCTATGCTGCACTATGCTGTTGCAAAAGCAGCTAAACACGTTGCGTCAAAGATTTATTTAACAGCGACTCCAAGTGAATCATTAAAAAAAGACGTTGAGCAAGGAAAAAAACAAGTAGTTAAAATTCCAGCCCGCTATCACCGAATGCTTATTCCTGTTCCTCGGTTTGAATGGTGTGGCAATTGGAAGAAAAAAATAAAAACAGATACCTTGCCTGCTAATGTTGAGAAATGGGTAAAAAAAAGAATAGATGAAGGGAAACAATGCTTTGTCTTCGTCCCGCAAATTAAGTGGATTGCTCCGATCACAGACATGATTCGAAAGCTGACCGAAAAGGTAGACGGTGTCCATGCTGAAGATTCCCAGCGAAAAGAAAAAGTAATGAAATTTAGAGAAGGGCAGCTCGTTATTTTAGTAACGACAACCATATTGGAGCGAGGCGTAACGGTTCCCAACATAGATGTTGCAGTATTGGGAGCAGAAGAAACGATTTTTACTGAAAGTGCTCTTGTGCAGATTTCAGGAAGGGTGGGGAGGAGTGCTCAATTTCCAACGGGAGACGTGGTCTTTTTTCATTATGGACAATCTCTGTCTATGCGAAAAGCAAAAGGACATATTGAACATATGAATGCTCTAGCTTATAAGGAAGGGCTGATTGATCGATGACAATATGTCTGATTTGTTTTGAACCTCTTGTCTCTTCTTTCGATTGGAGGTCATTGTTAAAATCTTCTTCAACGGATAGGATTTGCACTGTTTGCTTGCAAAGATGTCCCATCATCACCAGTAGCGTTTGCAGGGGATGCGGCCGCTCTCTTGCAGACCTGGCTCCTTCTCATTATGAGCTAGACACATGTAAGGACTGTCAGAAATGGAATGATGCTTCTTTTTTTAACCGTTCTCTTTATACGTACAGTGATTTTATGCAAAGCATAATAGAGCGTTTTAAATTTCAAGGAGACTATGAAATTATCCAAGCATTCAAGGAGCAGTGGTATAAGTTCTATAAAAAAGAATGTAACCCAAAAGCTATACTAGTTCCTGTACCTTTAACGGAGGAGAGATTATACGAAAGAGGGTTTAACCAATCTTTAGCACTAGCTGAACTGATCAGTGACAACATAGAAATGCCTCTTGTTCGTTGTTCAGGAACAAAGCAATCAAAGAAAAATAGGCGAAGTCGGCTGACAGAAAGGCTGGAATTTAAAGTAGTCGACTCCTCAATGGTTACGAATCAAGAATTTCTCTTGATTGATGACATTTATACAACAGGAGCAACCGTGCGCCAAGCGGCAAAGTGTTTGCAGGAAGCTGGGGCACGTTCAGTTCGTTCGCTCACTTTAATTCGTGCATGAAGATGTATAATTTAAAACTTTGACCGATAGTAAAATAAAAAACAAATGAGGAGTTTCGAATATGGGAACGTTAGATAATTGCAGGGAATGCGGTCATTTATTTGTGAAAATTGGATCAATAAGTATATGTAAATCATGTTTTGACAAAGAAGAAGCTCTGTTTCAACGTGTTTCTTCATTCTTGAAGAAAAGAGCAAATCGTACAGCAACGACTTACGAAGTGATGAAAGAAACGGGCGTTTCAGATTTGTTAATTCATCAATTTATTCGACAAGGTCGCTTAGTGTTAGCTAACTTTCCAAATATAAGCTATCCATGCATGCAATGCAACGCTCAGATTCGGGAAGGGAAACTTTGCCATTCATGCTCTCAAGAAATTAAACATGGGTTAGAAAAGCATAATCGTGAGATGATTCGTTCAAATGAAGAGCCCACGCGTCCCACCTATCGTTCTAACGAAAGGAAAAAAGAGTAAAAGTGTGCTGAATGTTTGCAGACTCTCTATCTATAGACCTATGTTTAAGGTGGACTGTGAAAATGGTCTCAACTTCCTTGCGGATGCTAAAGGTTTAGGTGGAAATTCCGATATAATGAATAGAGATAACGGATACAAATATAAAAAGAGGTGAGAGAGATGAAGATTAACCCATCGAACTTATTTGGAATAAATCCGTACAAAAAACAATCAGAAAAAACAGAACAGGTCTCTAAAAAAAATCCACAAGATCAGATTCATATTTCATCTGAGGCGAAGAAACTTCAGGGAAATGAACCATCTCCAGAAAGACTTGAAAAATTGGAGAAGCTCAAACAGCAAATTAACAGCGGAACATACGAAATTAACGGAAAAGAAATTGCTAAAAGTATTGTAGATTTCTATAAAAAATAAAAGGACTGACATTGATTGAACGTGCAAGAAATTCAAACGATACTAGAAAAACAAGTAACGCTTCATAAAAGTTTGTATGTCATTGTTAAAGAGAAAACGAATTTTATTATTAAACAAGATGTAAAGGCATTGACGGCTTCTTTGCAAAAAGAGCAATCTCATATAGCTGCTATTTCTGCACTGGAAACAAAACGTATAGAAGCAATGGAAAAAAGCGGACATACTGCTCGCTCCATTGAAGAAATAGCAGGCTCATTCTCTGAATACTCCATCTTGATACCCTTTCAAAAACAGCTAATAGATATCATTCAAGATATAAAGTATGCAAATGACTTAAACAATCAGCTGCTCACACAGTCTTTACAGCTGATTCATACCGAACTAGACCTTCTTGTTCCATCGAAGCGAGAGGATTCGTTCAATTACACAAAAACAAATAATAGATCGTTTCAGTCCAACTCTATTTTTAATTCGAAGGCATAAAGAACGGAGGAAAGCAGAATGAGTTCAACATTTCATGGTTTGCAGGTGGCTAAACGAGGAATGGACGCCCAACAAGCGGCTCTTTACACGATTGGCCATAACGTATCTAATGCAAATACGCCGGGCTATACGCGTCAGCGAGTAAGTTTAGAAACGTTCCCAGCTTATCCGGCCCCAGGGATGAATCAGACTGGGACTGCGGGTCAAATAGGAATGGGAGTAGAAGCCAGCACGGTAGAGCGAATACGTGATACATTTTTAGATACCCAGTATCGAGATGAAACCATTAAAGTGGGGTATTGGGATGCACGCGCTGGTGCTCTTGAAAAAATGGAGGAAATTATGAATGAACCTACTGAAGATGGACTTTCAGCTGTTTTTAATCAATTCTTTGAGGCCATTCAAGATGTAGCTTCACACCCTTCAGAAGCAGGAGCCAGGTCTGTTATGATTGAACGAGCTGAAGCAGTAGGCGATACTTTCTCTTATTTATCTACTTCTTTAAAAACGATTCAAGGTGATTTACAAAACGAGCGTGACGTAGCCGTAACACAAGTAAATTCGTTGCTAGAGCAAATAAATAATGTGAACCAACAAATACAAAACGTAGAACCAAATGGCTATTTACCTAATGATTTGTATGATGAAAGAGATCGGCTGCTAGATGAGATTTCTAAATTTATGCCGGTTTCTTTAGAGTATACAAAAAGCAGCGGGAACGCTTCTGCAACGTCAGAAGGAGTGGTAACGGTTCAGCTTCAAACGTCTCAAGGACCTATTACTCTTTTAGATGGGAAAACTCATCAAATAAATGCCATCAGTTTGACAACAAATCAAGATTCCTATGTGACGGGCATTCATATAGGGGATGAGATACGGAACCCTGAGTCATTTCCTCAAGGAAAACTTAAAGGGTTAATTGAGGCTTCTGGATATATAGATAATAGTGGTAATAGAACTGGTGTTTACGCTTCAATGATTGATGATTTAGATGAAATGGCATATGAATTTGTGAACTGGTTTAATGATAAGCACGAACAAGGTGTCACGCTAGATGGTGAGAATGGTGTGTCCTTTTTTAATGAGATTTCTCAGAAAGAAGGAGCTGCAACTGGAATTGTTATTGCTGATAAAATCAAACAAAACACAAACAATATCGCTGCTGCTTCTTCGGCCTCTTCTGAAGATGATGGAACTGGCCGCAAAGGAGATGGACAAAATGCTCAGCTGTTGTCTCAATTTCGTCAAAAGGTGCTTATTAATTCCGGAAACGGAGCTGTTTCATTAGATGGATTTTATCAATCTGTCATTGGCCAAATGTCAGTAGATGCCCAACAAGCCAACCGCTTAAAAAGTAATTCAGAAACTCTCCAAGGAGCTGTGGAGCAAAGGCGCCAGTCTACCAGTGCAGTTTCATTGGATGAAGAGATGACCAATATGATTCAGTTTCAGCATGCATATAACGCTAGTGCCCGTATGGTGACGATGATTGATGAAATGCTTGATAAAATTGTAAACGGTCTTGGAACTGGAGGAAGGTAAAGATGCGTGTCACACAAGGAATGTTAGCGGCTAATTCGTTAAAACAGATTAGCAATAGCTATAATAAGCTGGAAACCCTTCAAAACCAATTATCAACGGGAAAGAAAATTACTCGTCCTTCCGATGACCCGGTAGTCGCTACGAAAGGAATGGCGTATCGGTCTAATCTTTCTGAAGTAAATCAATATAAACGTAATTTAACAGAAGCTCAGTCTTGGTTTGATAGTTCAGAATCAGGACTTGAACAAGTCAATTCCATTCTTCAGCGCACTAAAGAGCTGGTCGTGCAAGGGTTAAACGGTACGAATGAAAGTGATGACCGACAAGCGATTGCACGTGAAATTGAACAGTTAAAGCTGGATTATATGCAAGTCGGCAATACGCAGGTGGCAGGAAACTATATCTTTAACGGTGTAAATGTGGGAGCACCGCCGATTAGTGAGAATGCAAGCGGTATGATAGAATCAAATATTAATCTGGATCCTTTTTCGGTTGAGGTATCAAAAGGTATCCAGCTGAGAGTCAATATTCATCCTGAAAACATCTTTGGACAAGGTGCATTCGACTTAATGAACAATGTTCAAACAGCTTTTGAACAAAACGATGTAAACTCACTAAAAGATCTTTCTACACAGGTAGACACGCAGCTGTCTACGCTATTAGCGGAGCGATCTGAATTGGGAGCAAGGAGCAATCGGCTTGAGCTGATCGAAAACCGCCTTGATTCACAGGAAATTACGGCTACTAAGATGCTTTCAAATAATGAAGATGCAGATATTGAAAAAGTCATTACGGATTTAACCGTACAAGAAAGCGTGCATCGTGCTGCTTTGGGAGTAGGGGCTCAAATTATTCAGCCTACGCTGCTAGATTTCTTGCGTTAAAAAGCTCCTTCTACACAGAAGGAGCTTTTTTATAATGAAAAAAGATAACAAGAAAAAATTAATTAGCAAAGGTGTGATGAGATGAAAATTTCCACAAGCTATCATGGAGATATAGAAATAGATAATCAGCAAACACTGACATTTAATCAAGGGATTCCAGGTTTTTTGGAAGAAACTGAATTTGTTATTTTACCACTTCCGGAAGCCGAAGCTTTCCAAGTTCTGCAGTCTACTCAAACCAAAGAATTAGCTTTTATTATCACGGATCCATTTCAGTTTTTTTTAGATTATGATTTTCAACTAGAACCTCAGGAAATCGAAAAGCTTCAATTACAACAAGCGGAAGATGCAGCTGTTTACGTATTGCTTACGATGTCAGATTCTGTGGAAAAGATAACGGCTAATTTGCAGGCTCCTGTTATTATTAATACAAAGCAACAGCTTGCTAAGCAAGTGATTTTAATGAATACAGCTTACGAAACGAAGCACAGGTTATTTGAGTAAGAGGAATAGATAAGGAGTGAGTCCATGCTTGTTTTAACACGAAAGTTATATGAAACAATCAAAATAGGTGATGAAATTGAAGTGACCGTCCTTGCAGTTAATGGTGATCAAGTAAAGTTAGGAATTCAAGCTCCAAAGTCTGTAGATATTCATAGACAAGAGATTTATGAAGAAATACGTAATGAAAATAAAAGTGCTTCTCAAATTACATTACATGCTATTGATATGCTGAAACAATTACCGAAAAAGAAATAAAACAATCAGATTGAAAATAATTAAAAATATACCGTATAAATAATATCTAAATCGGGAAAGATAAACATATAGTATTCCCCACTATGTCTTAAGCCTTTCTCTTTAAGAGAAGGCTTCTTTTTTATCAAAAAATTGAACTGAATTTCTGTTTTTTTCCTTTTTATCGTGTATCATTAAATTTATTAAGTATAATTCAAATAAATTTAACAAAAGAGGAGAAGAGTAAATGAGTGATGTTCAAGAGTATCATGATTTATTAAAAGAAGCCGAAGATGTGGTTGTCAGTGCTTTAGCTGATACGATGGATTTATATGGTGTTACACCTTCAGTAGGAAGGCTGTATGGCATGCTTTATTTTATGGATGAACCTGTTACATTAGATCAAATGAGTGAAGAATTGGGTATGAGTAAACCAACGATGAGTACATCTATTCGTTCACTTCAAAATATTGACATGGTCCACAAAGTGTGGAAAAAAGGTGTTCGAAAAGACTTATATGAAGCAGAAAAAGATTTTTCTAAGTCCTTTTTTTCATTTTTCTGTAAGAAGTGGCAAAGAGAAATTTCAGTTAATTTAGAGGCAATCGAAGAAGCGGAAAACAAGCTGCAGATTCTTTTAAATGATGAAGATGTACCTGAGGAGATCGCAGTAAAAGCAAAGCGTAATTTAGCGCAGATTATAGAGTCCAAACATTATTATCATTTCTTGAAAAAAGTAGTGAAAGTTTTTGACGACCGAAGAATCATCGATATTTTAAATGAAGAATTAGCGAAAGAGTAACATAAAAAAGGCTGTTGAAAAATCAACAGCCTTTTATCATTTTTATACGGTTAATGGTGTAGCTTCAAAACAGCGGTTATAAATCCATTCGTAACTTTTTACAGTTAAATCACGAGGATTCCCAACTGTTTGAGGATCATTAAATGCTTCTTGCGCTAAGCGAGAAACCGCTTCTTTTGGAACACCTTGTTCTTCTAAAGAAGGGATTTGTACATCTTTAACTAATTGATATACTTCACGAACAGCTGCTTGAGCTGCTTCTTCAAGTGTTAGTTCATGTGTATTAACCCCTAGAGCTTGAGCTATGCGCGCAAATTTCTCAGGCTCACCCATCCAGTTATACTCCATTACAGGACCTAGCATTGCTGCTACGCAAGGGCCATGGGCAATTGGATAAATGCCTCCTAATGTTTGAGCCATCGCGTGAGCTGCTCCTGCAGATTCACTTCCATATGAAAGGCCAGCAAGCATAGCTGCATGCGCCATTCCATAGCGTGCTTCGATATCCTGTCCATTTGCAACTGCACGTCGTAAGTATTTTCCAACGTACTCAATAGCCAATAAAGCAACAGAGTCTGTCATTGGTTGCGCAAAGTGGCATGTATAACACTCAATTGCATGAGCTAATGCGTCAATTCCTGTACCGGCCGTAATATGTGAAGGCATAGATACGTGCAGTTCTGGATCAATAATTGTTAAGTGAGCAGCAATTAAAGGTCCACCTGTATTAAACTTAAACTCACGAACAGGATCCGTAATGACGGCCCATTGTGTGACTTCGCTTCCTGTACCCGCAGTTGTAGGGATTGTTGTTAAAGGAGGGATACGTTTTGTTAAAGGTTTTTTTCCTTCAGCTGCTTCATAATCTAAGACGGGAGCATTATGAGCTACTTCTACACCAATAGCTTTTGCCGTATCCATTGAACTTCCGCCTCCAACAGCTACTAGTCCGTTGCATCCATTTTCCTTGTACATTTTTGTGCCGTCTGCTACTACGTGAATAGAAGGGTTGGCTTCTACTTGGTCAAATAGAATAACGTCTACGTCCGCTTCTTTTAAACTAGCGATTACGGGATCTGCTAAACCTACTTTTTTTACACCAGGATCTGTTACTAATAAAACTTTAGACACACCTAGGTTTTTTACTTCCTCTCCAGTATGTTTTACAGCACCAATTCCATGTTTTACAACCGTTGGCATCTCAAAACTTTTTAAACGTTCCATTCTTTCAAATCGCATAAACATCTTTAAATTCCCCCTTAATTTTTATTGAAACCAGCGCATTGGCTGTGGATTTGTATTGGTATAAATATGTTTAATTTCCGTATACTCTTCTAGACCGATATGGCTAAGCTCTCTTCCAATCCCAGATTGCTTATAACCTCCCCAAGGAGCCTGCGGGAAGTAGGGATGATAATCGTTAATCCAAGTTGTTCCCATACGGAGTGCTTTCACTACACGTTCAGCTCGGTTCATATCACTTGTCCAAACAGCTCCAGCTAATCCATAGATCGTATCATTAGCAAGTGCGACTGCTTCTTCTTCAGTACTGAAGCGCTCAATTGTCATAATCGGACCAAATGACTCTTCTTGGACAACTTTCATGTCTCCATGACAGTTTGTAAAAATAGTTGGTTCGATAAATAATCCTTTTTGTAAAGAATCCTGAGTTGGACGCTTGCCTCCTAAAACAAGAGAAGCACCTTCTTGTTTCCCTAGCTCAATATAATGTTCCACTTTAGCTAGATGTTCTTTTGAGATAACGGGTCCCATTTGAGTGGCTTCGTCCATGCCGTCCCCTAGCTTAATTTTTTTGGCTTGTTCAATAACTGCTGAAACAAATTTATCGTGAATATCATCTTGAACGAGTAATCTCGCACCAGCTGAACAAACTTGACCAGCATGAAAGAAGACCGCATTTAATGCATAGTCAACCGCAGTGTCAAAGTCAGCGTCAGCAAAGACGATATTCGGATTTTTCCCTCCGAGTTCAAGAGCAATTTTTTTAAAGTTGCCTGCGGCAGCCTGCATGACTTTACGTCCAGATACTCCGCCACCTGTAAAGGAAACTAAATCTACTAAGTGACTCTCTGCCATTTCTTGTCCAACGGTCGCACCTGGACCGAGCACAATGTTAATGACGCCTGCTGGAAAGCCAACTCTTTCAAAAATTTTCATCATATGAATAGTTGTTAAAGGGGTGATTTCGCTTGGTTTAATAACAATTGTGTTCCCAGCAGCAAGTGCGGGAGCCAATTTCCAAGAGGCTTGCAATAACGGGTAATTCCAAGGAGTAATTTGGCTGCACACGCCTACAGGCTCACGGACAACGCGGCTAACAGAATCGGGATTAGGTGACTCAATCATCTGTCCGCCATCTTTATCTGCTAATCCAGCATAGTATTGAAAGACATCAGCAATTCCATCCATGTCTGCTAGGCTTTCAACGAGGGTTTTTCCGGTATTTAAGGTTTCAAGCTTTGCTAGTTCCTCGCGATCATTGCGAATTTCTTCCGCTACTTTAAATAACAAAGAACCTCTTTCGGCCGCTGTAAATTTAGACCATTCACCTGCATCAAAAGCTTTTCTAGCTGATTCAATGGCTTCTATGGCATCAGCACGATTTCCTTCTGTAACGACAGCGATAACCTCTTGATTAAAGGGGTTTACAATTTCTCTTTTCTCGCCGCCGCGTGCTTCAACCCATTGGCCGTTTATGTGCATTTTCTCAAGCATAAGTGTTTGTTCCAATAGCATCGACCTCCAAATAATAGAATTTGTTAAATTTATATTTAACGTTCTTAACAATTTGAATTATAGCATCGGCCATTTAATTTAGTCAAATCCAAAAACTTTAAATGTTCTGAATTTAAATTGATTTTCTTCTCTATTAAGAGCTGATTATTCGGATATTAAGAAAAAATTTAACAAAAAGTAATTAAAAAATACTGATTGCTATGTCCCTTGATACAAAAGGTTTTTTTATGTATGAGCTATGAGAATATTATTCTTTTTTTATATGAAAACCCTTAAACTTTTTTGACAATATCCTAAACATTCAGATATATTAACCATAGTACGATATCTGCTTGCATACAAACCTTGAGAAACAAAGGATTTTGAATGTGGAAATTAAGAAAGGAGTTTAGAGAGAAGATGAAAATAATTATGAATTTTTAGCTGAATAATAAAATAAGTCAATTTAAATTATTTTAATATAATTATATAAACGTAATTTCTCCCCTTCGTATTGGTATTTATAATCCAACTATTTATAGTTTATTCTAAAAAAATCTATTTTTAGGTTTAATTGTATGCTGGTAGGAAAAAGGAATAGAGGACAGTTATGTCTTTAGATTTCTTTATCAATTTAAAGGATGTGAGACGATGCAAAATGCTAAAAAGCCATTTCGTTCAGACACACAACAAGCCAGGCCTGAAAAGTCGAATGAGACTTCTGACTTTTCAGGGAAATCAAACAGAAACAACCGTCTACTAACCCCCTTATGGACAACTATTATAGGATTTTTCATCTTTATGGTTGTCGCATTTATCTATTCTCTCTATAATCCAGATCTCTATTGGCCAGGCCTCATTTTAATGTTCATTATGTATGGTGTTATTTACTTTATTGGTGCTCGAGCTGCTGCAAGTAAAAAAGGAAAATCAGATGATATGCTTGTTGCGGGAAGATCTATGCCGCTATGGATTTCAATGTTCACAATGACCGCTACTTGGGTAGGTGGAGGGTATATTGCTGGAACGGCCGAAACTGTTTATTCCTCAGGACTGACTTGGACGCAAGCGCCATGGTGTTATTCAATCAGCTTAATTTTAGGCGGTATCTTTTTTGCTAGAAAGATGAGAAGGTTTGAGTTTATGACAATGCTCGATCCTCTAGAATCTCGTTTCGGTAAGAAAATGGCTACGGTTCTTTATTTTCCAGCTATATTAGGAGAGCTGTTTTGGAGCGCAGCTATCTTAACTGCTTTAGGAACAACATTCGGTGTGATTTTAGGCCTCAGTTTTTCAATTTCCATCATTCTTTCCGCACTTATTGCCATTGCATACACCGTGATTGGCGGCTTGTGGGCAGTAGCACATACCGATATCTTACAGCTTTCTATTATGTTTTTAGGATTATTTCTGGTGCTTCCTTTTGCATTTTCGAATACGGGAGGGGTGGGAGCCGTTTTTTCTACTTATTCAGAAGGTATGACTGGTTCTCTTCATTTATTTCCTCCATTAAAAGGCTGGGAAGATCCAAAATGGGGAAATACATATTGGCAATGGTGGGATAGCACATTTTTACTTATTTTTGGTGGTATTCCATGGCAGATTTATTTTCAGCGCGTGTTATCTGCTAAAAATGAAAAAGCAGCAATGTGGCTATCTATTACAGCCGGCATTTTTTGCGCTCTAGCGGCCTTGCCTCCAACTTTAATAGGAATGATTGGTTACAGTGCGGACTGGTCTTCATTTGGAGCGTCAAGCCCTGAGAGCGCGTCTATGATTTTAACATACGTATTTAAATACCTAACGCCTGATTTAGTAGGAGCGATTGCGCTTGGAGGACTAGCTGCTGCCGTCATGGCTGCAGTAGCGGCTTCGTTACTTTCAGCTTCGGGAATGGCAGCTTGGAACGTGTATCGTCCGATTGTAAAACCAAATGCGACACAGGCGCAGTTAGATAAAGTTATTAAACGTTCTATCATTATCATTGGAACTGGAGCAACTTTAATTGCTTTAAACTCTGAGAGTGTCTACTCCTTATGGTATTTATCAGGGGACCTAGTGTATTGTATTCTTTTTCCACAATTGGTTTGCGCTTTGTTCTTTAAAGGAGCAAACTGGTACGGATCTTTGGCTGGATTCATTGTGTCTCTTGTTCTTCGAATCGGTGGAGGGGAACCGCTGCTTCATTTAAAAGCGCTGCTTCCGTATCCGATGATAGAAGACGGGGTGGTCATGTTTCCATTTCGTACATTTGCGATGGTAGGCGGGTTGTTAACTATTTTTATTGTTTCTTACGCAACGCGACGTATTTGCCCTCCTCAGCCGCTTCGAAACCTTCATCGTGACATATCGGTTGAGAAATAATCAAAAACAAAATAAAAAAAGCCGCAGATGCGGCTTTTTTTATTTTGCAATATTTTCTGACTCGGAAAATTGATCGTCAGGTCGCTTGTTATTTGTTTTTTTGATGAATGAGTATGAAAGAAGAACAACAGCGGTTAATCCAAGAGTTAAGAAAAACTGTGAGCGCATCGAATCAATAAATGCCATTGATAAGAAGATCACGGTAATAACAGCAATTGTTACGTATGTTAAATACGGGAACAACCACATTTTCATTCCTTTAATTGGCTGGTTGGCTTGAATCATTTTCTTACGCAGGCGTAAATGCGAAATAGCGATAGCTAAGTACACAATAAGAGCAATGGCTCCTGATGCGTTAACTAAGAATAAAAAGAGTTTATCCGGCGAAACGAAGCTAAAGATAGCACATACATATGCGGCAGCTGTGCTAATCCATACGGCTCTTGCCGGCACGCCTGATTTGCTTACCTTTGCTAAAGCACGAGGAGCTTGTCCTTTTTGAGCTAATGATAAAATCATTCGCGAGTTCGTATATAAAGCAGAGTTTAAGCAAGACAAAACGGATACTAATACGACTAAATTCATAATTTGTGCAGCTGCTGGAATGTTGACCATTTCTAACATTGTTACGTACGGACTTTTTAGTAAATCAGCTGAGTTCCAAGGTAAAAGAGTTACTAAAATAGCAACTGAACCAATATAGAAAATTAAAATTCGCCATACGACACTGCGAATAGCAGTTGTAATAGCTTTTGCTGGATTTTCTGATTCACTAGCTGCAATAGCCGCAATTTCAGCTCCAAAATAAGAGAAAATAACGGTAATAACTCCTAAAAAGATAGAGTTCGTACCTTTTGGCATAAAGCCTCCGTGCCCCGTTAAATTAGCTAAACCAGGTGAAGATGTACCTGGGATTAATCCGAAAATAATAGCTAAACCGATTCCCATAAAAGCAACGATTGCCACAATTTTAATCATTGCAAACCAATATTCAAATTCTCCAAATGATTTGACAGAGAATAAGTTTGTTAAGGTTAATGCAAAGGTTAAGATTAAGCTTAAAAGCCAAATTGGTACGGAAGGGAGCCATTCATGAACAATTGCTCCTCCTGCAGTGGCTTCGATTGCAATTACAATTAGCCAGAAAAACCAGTAAAGCCATCCAACAGCATAACCTGCCCACGGGCCAATTCCTTGCTGAGCATATGTCGCGAATGAACCTTTATCTGGATTTACCATAGCCATTTCACCGAGCATACGCATTAATAGAACGACTAACAGTCCGGCTGCTGCATATGAAACTACTGCTGCTGGGCCTGTTGCGTTAATAACGGATCCGCTTCCTACAAACAAGCCGGCCCCGATAATACCTGCAATGGAAATCATGGAAACGTGACGTTGCTTTAACTTTCCGTGTGATTCTGTTTTGTTTCCCATCGTATTCACTCCTTTAAAATTATCGAAAGACTATTAGAAAATAAAGTAAATTCTGAAAATATAAATAGAAATTCCTCCCCTTACCTTTATAATAAGCAAGAAGTGTGCCAATTATCAAATTCCTATAAAAATCGACTTTAAGTTACTAAAATCGACGCATTTTAAGTCGGAAAAGACTCGTTTTATTCATTATAGACTTATTCGCCATTTGGGATGTCGAGTATATACGTACATTTTATACAAGTTTTCGACATACATCTTATTTATCTTGTATGATAAAAGATAAATCGGTATTATGTTCCAAGAAGAATGTTTGAAAGGGTGCGTGTGTTTGAGAAAATTTATAGCTGTTATTTTTCTATTTATTATCCTTTTATTTGGGTTGTATTTTTTCGTTAGTCCAGTTAGAAATGTTGAAAAGCTTGATCAGACTGCTTCATTATCTTCACTAGCACAAGAAAAGTCCGCTCGTGCGACGTCGCTAGAACTGAACGGAGGCTCCCCTATTTTAGGCTACCGATTGAGCGAGAGCGATGTTAACGATTATTTGCGCAGCTACCTTTATGAAAATGATGAAACGGTTGAGGGAGCAGAAGCGGAGTTGCTTCCGGAACATATAAAATTTTATATTAATAAACATGTAGTATCTTTTATGGAATCACAGTTTGTAGTTGATGTAACACCAAATGCCGAGAATGGAAAGCTTGTTTTGAAGGTGAATAGTGTGCATTTAGGAAGAATGCCGATTCCGAGGTCTCTTGTATGGGATCGCTTAAATATTAACGAGTCTTCTGATGTCACGGTCGATAAAGAAATGAATGAAATTACTCTGCTCAATAATTTGCCAGATTCCATTTCGTTTGAGCAAGCAGATACAACGGATGAATATATAAATTTATCTGCCTCTGTAACCATTGATTCGTTACGAGATATTATAAATCTAGCGCCATACCTTATTCCTAAGGATATTCAAAGGAATTTATCCCAGAAACTGAACTTGTTTGGCCAATAATAAAAAGCTCACTTATTGTAAAAAAATAAGTGAGCTTTTTCTATCTTGCACCCTTTGACCTATGAAAAAAATGTTCGTTTTACCGATACAAAATAGAGAAGTGGTGAACCTATGAACGAATAGGGAGATTCGAAAAAATATACTTATATTTTATGGCTAGCAGTTGATGGATAGATGAATAAAAAAACGGTGGTGATGGTAAGTGGTAAGAGTAAGTGGATTAGCAAGTGGGATGGATATTGATCAAATCGTCAGTGATTTAATGAAGGCTGAACGAATGCCTATTGATAAGATGAAAAAACAAAAGCAAACGTTAGAGTGGCAGCGCGACGATTATCGCTCTATGAATTTGCTGTTATCAGACTTTAATAATCTTGCTTTTAATATGACCTTGCAGTCTTCTTATTCGTCCAAAACGGTATCTTCAGCAGATGAAACAAAAGTAAAAGCAGCAGCTACTTCCTCAGCAGGAAATGCGTCTTATACCCTTTCAAACGTGACAATGGCGACTGCTGCGCAAAATATCAGTAGTGGGAAAATTTCAGAAGGCACTATTGACCCTACTAAAAGTTTATGGGAACAAAAAACCTTGCTTGGCAGTGCGTGGAGTGGAAAAGAGGTCAAGCAACCTGACATTACAATAAGTGCTGATACAAAGACTGCCAAGTTATCCAAAGGAGCCATTTTTGAGGGAAGCCTGCCTTCCTCTATTCAAGTGAAAAATGGAGAATCTTCTCAAGAATTTAATATAAAAACTACAGGTGATCCTACTTTAATAGGAGAGAATGATGTATTCGTTAATATGAATACGGGCGAAATGACATTCGGTTCCACGTTAGCAAACGGTAGTACTGTTCAAGGATTTACGTATAAGCAAAATGTCCTCCAGTTTTCTATTACAACGTATGACAGCAATGGAAAAGCAACAGGAGATAACGAAGACGGCAGTATGTCATTTGAATTTGATGGTTCAGCGTCATTAAATACTGTTTTGACCCAACTTAGTAATTCAAAAGTAGGTATTTCAGCCTTTTACGATGAAGGAACAGATAAAGTTGTCTTTACTCGCAAAGACACAGGAGATTTGTCAAAAACCGGTAGTGCAGGCGGTCAAAAAATGGTGTTCTCAGGAGAGTTTTTAACCAATTTCTTAAAATTAAATACTCAAAAAGAAACCGGCGGAACAGACGCAAAATTTACGCTAAACGGTCTAGAAACAACTCGTAAGTCTAATACATTTACAACGGGAGGCGTTACCTATACCCTTCAAAATAATTTCACAGGAGATGTGCGCGTTAACGTAAGCAATGATACGCAAAAAGTATTTGATACAATCAAAGATTTTGTGACTAAATATAATGAGCTGATTGAGAAAATTAATGGAAAGATTACCGAAGAAAGAGACCGAAACTATCAGCCTTTGACGGATCAAGAAAGAGAAAAGCTAACGGACAAACAAGCTGAGCAGTGGGATGATAAAGCAAAAAGCGGTTTGTTAAAAGGAGACACAATTTTATCAAGCGGGCTGAATCAAATGCGTTCTAACTGGTATGCCTCTGTATCAGGAGTGAGCGGAGCATTTTCACAGCTAACGGACATCGGTATTTCAACTAGCGCAAACTATAGTGATCGAGGCAAGCTAGTGATTGAAGGTGACGGGACTAAATTAAAAGAAGCAATTGAAAAAGACCCGCAGTCTGTTATGGATTTATTTATGAAAAGTGGAAGTACAACAAGTGAAAAAGGGATTGTACGACGTTTACGAGATACGATTACTCAAACCGTATCCAAAGTTGAGCAGCGCGCTGGCCGTTCAACATGGACAAGTGAACAATTTTTGCTTGGGCGGAATTTAAAAAGCGTAAACAGCCAAATTACTAGTTTTGAAAGCAGGCTCACACAAGTAGAGGACCGGTATTATCGTCAGTTTACAGCAATGGAGAAAGCCATTCAAAATGCAAATGCTCAAAGCGCGCAGTTATCGCAATATTTTAGTTAAGAAGGAGTGAACGTTTATGGCAGCAAATAATCCATATCAAGCGTATCAGCAGGGAGCTGTTCAGACTGCCTCTCCAGGAGAGTTAACGCTTATGCTGTATAACGGGTGTTTGAAATTTATCAAACTTGCACGAACAGGCATACAGGAAAAAAATATTGAGCTAAAAAATACGAATTTGTTAAAAGCACAAAATATTATTCAAGAATTAATGATTACCCTTGATACAAACGTGCAAGTTGCTAAGTCTATGATGACTATGTATGACTATATCAACCAGTGTTTAATTGAAGCGAACACAAAAAATGACATAGAGAGCTTGGATGAAGCCGAACAATATGTAACAGAGTTCCGCGATACGTGGAAGCAAGTTGTGCAGCTTCACCGCCAGCAAGTCCATGGAAGCGGCGGCCAAGCATAAATATGATAAACGAACTGTATCGAATAACTGACGAGATTTACCGACTTACTCAAATATTTTCTGACAAAAATCGAGAAGAGGACATTCAGAAATTAGAGTATCTTCTATTAAAAAGACGTGACCTCATGGAGAAGCTGCCGCCAAAAAGTAGAGATCATGAATGGATGGGTAAGAAAATTGTCGAAATGAATAAGACGATTGATCAAAATCTGATCTTCATCCGGCATCGAATCATGGAAGATCTCCGTTTGCTAAAAGTGAAAAAAAAGCATAATAACAGCTATGTAAACCCTTACGAAATGAAATCGTTTGATGGGATGTTTTACGATAAAAAAAATTAATTTTGCGTAAAAAATACAACCCTTCTTCTTATGAAGAAGGTCTATTTTTTTGGTTTTTTCATAAACTTTTCTCAGGTTCCAAAAATTTTCACTAAATTTTCTAAAAATTTTAATAGTTTAGGAAGGGATTGTGTCGGGTATTGTAGAATTGTAGAGGTATAGCAATGGATTAAAGGAGGAGTTCGAACATGATGTATAACATTCGCGGTGAAAACATTGAGGTGACTCCAGCAATTAGGGAATACGTAGAGAAAAAGCTTGGTAAGTTAGAGCGTTATTTCGACGAGACACCAACTGCTGACGTAAATGTAAACTTAAAAGTCTACAATAACGATCAAAAAATAGAAGTCACAATCCCAATGAATGATCTCGTATTGAGAGCTGAAGAGACCCACAGTGATTTATACGCAGCTGTCGATCTTGTCCTAGATAAATTAGAGCGTCAAATTCGTAAACATAAAACAAAAGTGAATCGAAAAATGCGTGAAAAAGGTGCTGAGAAGTATCTATTTGCAGCATTAGAAAGTGAAGCGAACGTAGCTGTTGCAACTGAAGAGGATGAATTAGAGCTAGTTCGTACAAAACGATTTAATTTAAAACCAATGGATAGCGAAGAGGCTATTTTACAAATGAATATGTTAGGACATAGTTTCTTTGTATTTACAAATGCTGAGACAAACATTACAAACGTTGTGTACCGAAGAAAAGATGGCCGATATGGATTGATTGAACCAAACTAAAGGTTACAGTCTTTCTTAAATAAGAGCAGTAAAATAAAAGCAGCGTGCTTCCGCACGCTGCTTTTTTAGCTGTTTAAAAAAATAGTTCCATAACTACATAGCGTGTAGAAGATTTGGTGAATACACGCGTGGTTTCTTTCATTTTGAATGCCTGATAAAAAGATACTTTATTTTCTCGTGCGTTACACCAGACCCTTCGTATCCCAAGATTCTTGAGTTTGAACAAAACTTCTTTTAGCAAATGACTGCCGTACCCTTTTCCTTGTTCTTCTTTGAGCGTAGCAAATTTCCGGAATTGAGCTTCATCACCTGTTATAAATAAGGAAACAACTGATTTTAACTCTCCTTCTGCAAACAGTCCATAGTGCATGCCTGATGGATCCTCTTTCAGCTGAACATAACTGAAATCTTTATGAGGCCACATGACGATATGTCGGACTTCCCAAGCTTGTTCTTTCGTAATCGTTTGAACGTTCATTCTACATTCCCCTTTTTTATTGTAAGAGTGAGGCAGGGAAAATCACAATAGAAAATAACTCCTTAATAGAGTAGTACTAGTAAAGAGACAGACGAAAAAGGGTACAAGTTGCTACTTGTTTAGCTGCAATGTTACAATTTTACTCAGAATGTTTTATAATGAAAGATACAGATATGAATGAAAATAGTATAAAATGTACTGATTATAAATAGAGGAGCGTTTTAATATGCTTGGATTATTTAAAAAAGTGTTTGACGGCAATCAGCGCCAAATCGGCCGTTTAGAAAAAATGGCGGACCAAATTGATGCGTTAGGTCCTGAAATAGCGTCTTTAACGGACGATCAGCTTCGTGAAAAAACAGCTGAATTTCAACAACGCTACCAAAATGGTGAATCGCTCGATAACCTATTAGATGAAGCTTTTGCGGTTGTACGTGAAGCAGCGAAACGTGTGTTAGGCATGTATCCGTACAAAGTTCAGCTAATGGGGGGTATTTCTCTGCATGAAGGGAATATCTCGGAAATGAAAACGGGTGAAGGTAAAACGTTGACAGCTACTATGCCTGTATACTTAAACGCCATTACAGGCAAAGGTGTACATGTAGTAACAGTCAATGAATACTTAGCGAGCCGTGATGCTAGTGAAATGGGTCGTTTATATGAATTCCTAGGCTTGAAAGTAGGGTTAAACTTAAACCATTTAACGCGTGAAGAAAAACAAGAAGCATATGCAGCGGATATTACGTATAGTACAAATAATGAACTAGGATTTGACTATTTACGTGATAACATGGTGCTTTATAAAGAACAAATGGTTCAACGTCCGCTTCATTTTGCTGTAATCGATGAAGTTGACTCTATCTTAATTGATGAAGCACGTACGCCGCTTATTATATCCGGCAGCGCACAGAAATCGACTGCGCTTTATATTCAAGCTAATGCATTCGTTCGCACGCTTGATAAAGAAACCGATTTTACTTTTGATATCAAAACAAAAAGCGTTCAGCTAACCGAAGAAGGTATGTCAAAAGCCGAGCGCGCATTTGGCATTGAAAACTTATTTGATATTTCACACGTAGCGCTAAACCATCACATCAACCAAGCGCTTAAAGCACATGTAACGATGCAAAACGATGTGGATTATGTAATTGATGAAGATCAAGTCGTAATCGTTGACCAATTTACTGGTCGTTTGATGAAAGGAAGACGTTTTAGTGACGGCTTGCATCAAGCTATCGAAGCTAAAGAGAACGTTGAGATTCAAAATGAAAGCATGACGTTAGCTACAATTACATTCCAAAACTACTTCCGTATGTATGAAAAATTATCAGGTATGACGGGTACAGCTAAAACGGAAGAAGAAGAATTCCGTAATATCTACAACATGCACGTTGTCGTTATTCCGACAAACAAGCCAATTTCACGTGATGATAAAGCGGATTTAATTTACAAGTCAATGGAAGGCAAGTTTAATGCGGTAGTGGAAGATATTGCCGAGCGCCACGCAAAAGGACAGCCTGTTCTTGTTGGTACAGTTGCGATTGAAACATCTGAAGTTTTATCAGCATTATTAAAGAAAAAAGGCATTCGCCATCACGTTTTAAATGCAAAACAGCATGAGCGTGAAGCGGATATTATCGAGAATGCGGGTCACAAAGGTGCGGTAACAATCGCAACGAATATGGCCGGTCGTGGTACGGATATTAAACTAGGTGAAGGTGTCGTTGAAGCTGGAGGTCTTGCTGTAATTGGTACAGAGCGTCATGAATCACGCCGTATTGATAATCAGCTCCGCGGACGTGCTGGACGTCAAGGGGACCCAGGGGTGTCTCAATTCTATCTATCCATGGAAGATGAATTAATGCGCCGATTTGGTTCTGATAATATGATGGCGATGATGGATCGTCTTGGTATGGATGATTCACAGCCAATTCAAAGTAAAATTGTAACAAGAGCTGTTGAATCCGCTCAAAAACGCGTTGAAGGTAATAACTTTGATGCGCGTAAACAATTGCTTCAATATGATGATGTTCTTCGTCAGCAGCGTGAAGTTATTTACAAACAGCGCTTTGAAGTGCTTGATTCAGACAACTTACGTGCGATTGTAGAACGTATGATTGAATCAACGCTACAGCGTGTGGTTGAGGTAAATACACCGCGTGAAGAATTAGAAGAAGAATGGAATTTACAAGCGATTATTGATTACGTAAATGCTAATGTTCTTGAAGAAGGCGAAGTCACAGAAGAAGATCTTCGCCGTAAAGAGCCTGAAGAAATGGTAGAACTGCTGGTAGATCATGCAAAAGCTCGTTATAATGAAAAAGAAGAGCAGCTCCCTGAAGAACAAATGCGTGAATTCGAAAAAGTAGTTGTTCTTAGAGCAGTTGATTCTAAATGGATGGATCATATCGATACGATGGATCAGCTTCGCCAAGGTATCCACCTTCGTGCGTACGGCCAAACAGATCCTCTTCGCGAATACCAAATGGAAGGTTTTGCGATGTTTGAAAATATGATTGCAACCATTGAAGAAGAAGTGACGAAGTATATCATGAAAGCAGAAATTAACAACAACCTTGAGCGTCAAGAAGTAGCGCAAGGTCAGGCGGCTGTTCATCCAAAAGAAGGAGACGCGCCGGCTAAGAAGAAGCCAAAAGTAAATGCGATAGAAGTTGGCCGAAATGATCCTTGTATCTGTGGAAGTGGCAAAAAGTATAAAAACTGCTGCGGTAAAGAATCATAAAATAAGAGTCAATTAGTATAGAATGAACTAGTACAGGAAGGAAATGAGTCTTCTCATTTCCTTCCTGTGCGTCAAAAATAAAATAGAGGTGTTTAACTCATGGATTTAGTAGAAATTAAGCAAGAACTTGACAAAACAGCTAAGCGATTAGCGGACTTTAGGGGGTCTCTTTGACCTCGATACAAAACAAGCTCGTATCGATGAATTAGATGAGACTATGGCTGATCCAAATTTTTGGAATGACCAGCAGGCAGCTCAGACTGTTATTAATGAAGCCAATGGTTTAAAAGATGCAGTAAATCAATTTAACCACTTAGATGAAACATACGAAAATTTACAGATATCTCATGAACTTGTAAAAGAAGAATACGATGAAGATTTAGCAGAAGAACTAGTTAGTGAACTAAAAGAGCTTATTTCAGGCATGAACGACTTTGAATTACAGCTGCTTTTAAGCGAGCCGTATGATAAAAATAACGCCATTTTAGAATTGCACCCAGGTGCTGGTGGAACAGAATCACAGGATTGGGGTTCAATGTTACTACGTATGTATACGCGCTGGGCGGAGAAAAAAGGTTTCAAAGTAGAAACACTTGATTACTTACCTGGGGATGAAGCTGGTATTAAAAGTGTAACGCTTTTAATTAAAGGCCATAATGCGTACGGGTATTTAAAAGCTGAAAAAGGCGTTCATCGTCTCGTTCGTATTTCTCCGTTTGATTCATCAGGCCGTCGCCATACGTCATTCGTATCGTGCGACATAATGCCGGAATTTAACGATGAAATTTCAATTGATATTCGTACGGAAGATTTGAAGGTTGATACGTACCGTGCAAGCGGTGCCGGAGGTCAGCATATCAATACAACAGATTCAGCTGTTCGTATTACTCACCTCCCAACTAATGTAGTCGTATCTTGTCAGACGGAACGTTCACAAATTAAAAACCGTGAGCAAGCAATGAAGATGTTAAAATCTAAGTTGTATCAGTTAGAAATTGAGAAGCAGCAAGAACAGCTAGCTGAAATCCGCGGAGAACAAAAAGATATTGGATGGGGAAGTCAAATTCGTTCTTACGTATTCCATCCGTATTCGTTAGTAAAAGATCACCGCACAAATACCGAAGTCGGAAACACGCAAAGTGTAATGGATGGAGATCTAGATCCGTTTATTGATGCGTATTTACGTTCTCATATTTAATCAAAAGGCAGTATACCTCGGTATGCTGCCTTTTTTTAGTTGTTAGGACTTTGTAAAATTTGAATGAAGAAAAACGAGCGTAAAGAACTATTTGTAGATAGAAAATTAAGAAAATGCAGAAATTTAAAGGTTGCTGTCGTCCGTTCGCTTATTTTGTCAATGAAATAAAATGGTTTAAAATACCTATTTTATGGTAAATGCTTCTTTACAATCCTTTATACCTCTTTTACAAACAGCTTTTATAATTTGAGTTAAATCAAGAGGAAGGGGCATGTGCAGTGGCAAATAAATCGTTACACGAATTAATAGAGCAAGTAAAACAGAACAGTTTTTCTTCGAGTAAAGGGTTTGATAGAAGGCGTTTTTTACAAGGAGCTGGAAAAGTAGCAGGAGTATCACTTGGCTTAACAATTGCTCAGTCTATCGGTTTAAATGCAGTAGAAGTTTCAGCGGCAGCGCCTAAATTTTCAAGTTATCCGTTCACTTTAGGCGTCGCATCGGGAGATCCTTTAGCAGATAGTATTGTTCTTTGGACAAGATTAGCACCAGACCCATTGAATGGCGGGGGAATGCCTAATCAACCCGTTCCAGTAAAATGGGAGCTTGCCGAAGATGAAGACTTTCATCGAATTGTCAAACGAGGAACAGAAATAGCTAGACCTGAACTTGCTCACTCTGTTCACGTTGATGTAAAAGGATTAAAGCCAGGCCGTATTTATTATTATCGATTTAAAAGCGGTCATGAGTTAAGCCCGGTTGGAAAAACAAAAACACTTCCTTCAGCAAATGCAGAAGTAGCCAGCATGACGTTTGCATTCGCTTCGTGTCAACAGTATGAACATGGTTACTTTACAGCTTATGAACATATGGTTAAAGAACAATTGGATTTTGTGGTTCATTTGGGCGATTACATCTATGAATATGGACCAAACGAGTATGTGGCTGCAAGCGGAAATGTTCGTACTCACAGCAGCGCAGAAATTCAAACGCTTCAAGACTATCGAAACAGGCATGCTCAGTACAGGTCAGATGCCAATTTGAAGTCTGCTCATGCTGCTTTTCCTTGGATTGTGACGTGGGATGATCATGAAGTAGAAAACAATTATGCAAATGTAATTCCTGAAAAAGGACAATCAGTAGAAGCATTTATTCAACGCCGCGCGGCAGCTTATCAAGCTTATTACGAACATATGCCTTTGCGTCAAACATCCTTGCCTCACGGAACGGATATGAGATTGTATCGTGACTTTTCATATGGGAAACTAGCTTCCTTTCAAGTGTTGGATACGCGTCAATACAGAGACGATCAAGCAAACGGAGACGGAACAAAGCCGCAAACGCCAGAATCTCTTGATCCTAAACGTACACTATTAGGGATTGAACAAGAAAAATGGCTTTTTACTAATCTTGAAAAATCAGCGTGTCATTGGAACGTACTGGCTCAACAAATTTTCTTTGCTCCCAGAAAATTTGGAACGGCGGCTAAGCCTACATACAGCATGGATGCATGGGATGGGTATACGGCGAATCGTCAGCGTGTTATTGATTTTATTGAAAAGAAAAAGTTGGACAACGTCATTGTACTAACTGGAGATGTGCACGCTAACTGGGCTTCTAATTTACACACGGATTTTGCCAATCTTAATTCAAGAATTATTGGTGCAGAGTTCGTTGGCACCTCCATCACTTCCGGAGGGAACGGAGCAGATAAACGAGCTGATACGGATAAAATTTTAAGTCAAAATCCACATCTTACATTCTTTAATGATTACAGAGGATATGTAAGGTGTACGGTCACTCCTGATATATGGCAAGCTGATTATCGCGTTGTGCCTTTTGTAACAGAACCTGGTGCGGAAATTTCAACTCGAGCTTCCTTTCAATATAAAAAAGATGGAAAAGGTATGACAGAAGTTGAAGTAAATAACGTGCCGCGTGGGCTAAAGATTTCTAAGGAAGTAGAGGAAGATCGTATGCGGGCACACGGGAAAGCACATGAAAAACAAGAGTTGAAAAAGAAAGAAAAAGTACAGCAGTAAATTGAGTAAGGGAAAGGAGGTCAAGTATGCTTTCTAATATTGGAATTCCTGGTTTAGTTATTATTTTGATCATTGCGTTAATTATTTTTGGGCCGTCTAAGCTGCCGGAAGTTGGACGGGCGTTTGGGCGAACATTAACTGAATTTAAAGGAGCAGCAAAAGGGCTCGTATCAGATGATGAAAGTGTTAAAGAAAAGCAGGCAGCAACCGTTTCTGAACAAAAAAGGAATGAATCGACATTGCAAGTAAGGAAATAGACGAGGAAACTCGTCTATTTCTACTTGTCAGAAAGGAGAAATAGACAATGGGAGAAATGAGCTTGATGGAGCACCTTGAAGAATTGCGTGTTCGTATTATTAAAACACTTTGTGCATTTGTAGTTTTACTTATTGTCAGTTTTGTATTTGTACAAGATATTTATCAGTGGCTAGTGAAAGATTTGGACGGTAAGCTTGCTGTACTTGGACCAAGTGAAATTGTATGGATTTATATGGTGATTGCATTTGTTTTTGCGCTTGCTTTTACACTTCCAGTAGCTGCTTATCAAGTATTTCGGTTTGTTTCACCGGGATTAAAAAAGGAAGAGCATAAGATTATGATTACCTTCATTCCATTCTTTTTTCTCTTATTTGTAAGTGGCTTGGGGTTTGGTTATTTTGTTTTATTTCCAATGGTTTTAGCATTTTTAACAGGTTTGTCGAATGATCAGTTTTCACTCATGTTTACGGCGGAGCATTATTTCCGTTTTATGCTTAATCTGTGTTTACCATTTGGTTTTTTATTTGAAATGCCTTTAGTTGTCTTATTTTTAACGCGTTTAGGGGTTCTAAATCCAGTGAGGTTAGCTAAAGCAAGGAAGTTATCTTATTTTGCTTTAATTGTGATATCTGTGCTTATTACTCCTCCTGATTTTATTTCGGATATTTTAGTCATTGTCCCGCTTCTGCTCTTATATGAGCTCAGTGTGACAATTTCACGCGTAGTATACAAAAAACGTTTAGGAAACGAATCAATTGCTTGACCTCATACATAAATACGATGAGAGAATTCATGAAATTGAAACAAAGTCCTTGTAAACAGAGTGTTTTAAACATTCTTGAGTAGGTTATAATAGAGTGAAAACTCTACAGCAAGGGGGAGAAGGCTTGAAAAAAGTATTATTAACGTTAACAATTGGCCTAGCGCTTGTTTTGTCCGCGTGCGGCGGAGGCAGTTCCAAAAATGAATCTGCCGGTGAATCTTCAGCGAGTGCAGAAGATATTGTGAAGAAAAACTGTACAGGCTGTCACGGTGTAGATTTAGGAGGAGCAAATGGGCCAAGCTTGCAGCATGTAGGCAGCAAGCACTCAGAAGCTGAAATTGAAAACATTATTAACAATGGTCAAGGCGGTATGCCAAAAGGACTGATTAATGAAGAAGATGCCAAAAAAGTTGCGGCTTGGCTGGCAAAGAAAAAATAAGACGGGTATCCGTCTTATTTTTGTGTTAAAGCTGCTTTAATTGTTCATTTAAGACAATAGCTTGCTGTTGAGCTTTGACATCTTTTGCTATGTCTCCAGGTGCATTGGCTTCTCCAATGATGTATCCGCTAAAGGAAGAACCAATAAAATCGACAATGTATTGAAATTGCATAATAAGAGGAAGGGCCTTTACAGATGCGCCTGTGCCCCCGACTACTAATACATAGACGCGCTTATTTTTCATTTGTTCTTTAAAGTTGATTGTCGAATCTCTAAGGCTTTCAGACCAACGATCCACAAAGTTCTTCATCAATCCGCTCATACCGTACCAGTAAAGAGGCGTAACAAATAAAATAGTATCGTGCGCTGCCATCTTTTTCGCTATATCATAATAATCATCTTGTTGATTGGTAAATCCATGTTCATCGTGACGCATATCAGTAATGGGGTTAATGGTATGCCTACGTAAGTAAACTTCTTCAGTATTGATATCTTTTAAGACTGCTTTAGCCAATTCTTCCGTATTTCCGTTTTCCCGTGAACTTCCATAAATAGTGATCATGTTATCTCTCCTCATCGTTTTTCTTATTTATCATACCTTGTTTGTAAAAAAGTAGACATGAATGTGCTTTGTCTAACGATATTCGTAAAAAAATGAACAGCAAAAAACAACAGAATTAAAAATAAGGATAAATTCTCATACCCTGCTAAAAATATCCTACTTATGTCATATTTGAAATAAAAATGTAATATTTTTGGGGCTTATTTTCACGAAGAGTGATGTTATAATGAGAAAGCGCGTGAGAAGAGTCGAATTTTTGGTTTGAATTGTAGAGTTTTGTCGTATTTTGACAAGTTTTACATAGTATTAAAATAACACACTTGATTAGGTGATTACTTATGATTGAAATGCAAAATGTATATAAAACGTATCCGAACGGTGTAAAAGCAATCAATGGCATTAGCATCAAGATTAATCAAGGTGAGTTTGCTTATATCGTAGGACCAAGTGGAGCAGGAAAATCCACTTTTATTAAAATGATGTATCGTGAAGAAAAGCCTTCTTCAGGAAATATCATTGTAAACGGTGCAAATGTAGCAAAAATAAAAGATAGCAGAGTTCCTATCTTTAGACGTCATATTGGTGTAGTCTTTCAAGATTTCAAGCTGCTTCCAAAATTAACGGTCTATGAAAACATTGCTTTTGCACTAGAAGTAATTGAGCAAAGTCCCGAAGAAATTAAAAAGCGAGTGCTAGAGGTGCTAGAGCTTGTTAAGTTAAAGGGTAAAATGGATTCTTTCCCTGATGAATTATCTGGAGGAGAGCAGCAGCGTGTGTCTATTGCGCGTTCAATTGTGAATAGTCCTAAGGTTGTCATCGCCGACGAACCGACAGGGAACCTTGATCCGGAGACTTCATGGGAAATCATGGATATTTTTGAGGAGATTAATAAACGCGGTACGACTATTTTAATGGCAACGCATAACCGTGAAATTGTAAATACAATTCGAAAGCGCGTAATTGCGATTGAAAATGGAAATGTTGTGCGTGATGAAGTAAGAGGTGAATACGGATATGAAGGCTAGGACATTCGGTCGCCACTTACGTGAAGGATCTAAAAGTTTAGGAAGAAACGGCTGGATGACATTCGCATCTGCAAGCGCGGTTACCGTGACGCTCTTGCTTGTAGGCGTATTTTTTATGTTGATGATGAATTTAAACCACATTGCTAAATTGATTGAAAATGATGTGGAAATTCGCGTTCACGTTGATGCTGCAGCGACAGCGGATGATCGAAAAGCAATGAAAGAAAAGCTAGATGCAATTAAGCAAGTTGATACGGTGACGTTTTCTTCTAAAGATAAAGAGTTAAAAGATTTAATTAATAGTATGGGTGATGAAGGACAAGCTTTTGAACCGTTTGAGCAGCAAAACCCATTAAATGATGTGTTTGTTGTTAAAACAAAAGAGCCGACTGATGTCGCAAAAGTAGCTAAACAAATTGAGAAATATCCGTATGCAGCAAAAGTTCAATACGGACAAGATCAAGTTGAAAAGTTATTTAAAGTGCTGAAAGTAGCTCGTAATATCGGAGTAGTACTGATTTTAGGGCTTCTATTTACAGCGATGTTCCTCATTTCAAATACAATTAAAATTACGATTGTAGCTCGCCGTGAAGAGATTGAAATTATGCGCTTAGTTGGAGCCACAAACTCCTTTATTCGCTGGCCGTTCTTTATTGAAGGTCTGTTTTTAGGAGTGCTTGGTTCTATTGTGCCAATTGCTGTTATTATCGGTGTGTACAGCGTTTTATATAATGAAGTTCAGCCTAAGTTCGATGGATTCTTTGAACTTTTACCTGCTTTTCCATTCGTGCTTCAAGTATCGCTATTACTACTTGTAATCGGTGGTCTAATTGGGATGTGGGGAAGTACATTATCCATCCGTAAATTCTTACGAAAATAAAGATAGATTTTTAACATAATAGATTATAACAACCTCACATTTGATGTTTATCAGATGTGAGGTTGTTGTGTAATTACAGATAAAAATAGAAAAAAGTGCTAATGGGGGTCTTGCTAATGCCCGTTTATACGGGGAAATATGTGCAAATGGGGAGAAACAAATGACACGTAAGACATTAGTAATGACAGCAGCAGTTTTAGTTGGACTAGGTACAGCTTGGATAGGTAATGAAAAAGTTGCTTATGCAGAAAGTGCCAGCACTACTAAACTCAGTGATTTAGAGAAAAAAAGTAACGATGTGAACCAAAATATTAATCAAAATAAAGAGAAATTAAAAGAAGTTCAAGAACAGCAAAAAAACGAAGAAGCTGAGATTGCGCGTTTGGATTCAGAAGTCGGACAGACAAATGCAGACATCCGCAGCCGTGAAGCTGAAGTAGAAAAAGCAAAGCAAGACATCGAAAAGCTGAAAAATGAAATTGACGTTGTAAAAAAAAGAATTGAAAAACGAAATGAGCTATTAAAAAAGCGTGCTCGTGCTTTACAAGAAAACGGCGGGTCTGTGGATTACATAGATGTACTGCTAGGCTCTGAAAGCTTCGGAGACTTTATTAGCAGAGTGAGTGCGGTTTCGACAATTGTAGGGGCTGACCGCGATTTGTTAATGCAGCATGAAGCTGATAAAAAGGCAAAAGAAGAGAAAGAAACAAAAGTTCAAAACAAGCTAACGGAAGTAAATCAAGCGCTTGAAGAACTTAAAAATCTTCGTGCGCAGCTGCAAAAACAAGTGGATGAAAAGAATCACCTCATGCAAACGCTCAAAGATCAGGAAAAAGAATTTAATGAAGAAGCCGTTGGATTAGAAGAGCAAGCTTCTATTTTAGCCGATCAAAAAAATGCAGCACAAGCTCAACAGCAAGAAATTGAAAAAGCCGGGGCAACAGAGGAGGCACCACCTGTTACAAGCGGGTCGTTTATGAGGCCGGCAAAGGGCCCGGTAACATCTCATTTTGGATATCGAGAAACGTTTGGAAGAGGACATTACGGTATTGATATTGGAAAGCGAGGAGAAAGTGTGCCAGTTGTAGCCGCAGCAAGCGGAAAAGTAATTAGAGCATATCATTCTTCTTCTTTTGGTAATGCCGTATTTATTCGTCACAATGTCGAAGGTCAGACGTGGGTTACAGTTTATGCTCACTTAGAGAGCTACAGCGTCTCAAGTGGTCAATCTATCAATAAAGGTCAACAATTAGGTTATATAGGGAACACAGGACGTTCGTTTGGTGCTCACCTGCATTTTGAATTGCATAAGGGCGATTGGAAAGGCAAAAGCTCTGCTGTAAACCCTGAACGTTATATTAAATTTTAAGTTCCTAGCATACGTGGTACAAGCTCAACATATAGTTTAACAAAAAGGCATCGCACTTGATTTGTGTGGTGCCTTTTGCTACAAATAACACATGCATCCTTTTTATTACATAGTTTTGGTTGTATCTATTATAATAAGAAGAGATGGCTTAAGGTTGAGGAGGATGAAAGAACTTGAATCGGAAAATCGTTGCACTATTAATGGCACTCTCCTTAGTTGTTGGAGCAGCAGGTACATATTTTGGCATTCAGTATGCAAATGCTGGAACGGTCAGTACCCCCCTTACAACTTCTTCAAATGATAGTAAAGTGGAAAAGGAAGAGCTAGACAAAATCAAGCAGGCTTACGAACTGATATCTTCAAAATATTACAAAGATGTAGATGACAAAAAATTATTAGATGGCGCAATCCAAGGAATGGTACAAACCTTAGGAGACCCTCACTCATCTTACATGGATAAGAAAACGGCACAGCAATTCACGCAGTCTCTTGATTCATCGTTTGAGGGGATTGGTGCTGAAGTAAGCATGGTAGATGGAAAAGTAACAATCGTAGCTCCGTTTAAACAATCTCCTGCGGAAAAAGCAGGATTAAAACCAAATGATCAGATTTTAAAGATCGATGGTAAAAGTATCGCGGGTCTTGAATTGAATGAAGCGGTATTAAAAATTCGAGGTAAAAAAGGCTCTACCGTGACATTAGATGTTCAAAGACCAGGCGTGAAAGAAACGATGAAAGTAAAAGTTGTAAGAGATGAGATTCCAATTGAAACCGTCTATTCTTCTGTTAAAAATGTAAACAATAAAAAAATTGGTTACATGGAAATTACGTCATTCTCTGAATCAACGGGAGACGAATTTACGAAACAGTTGAAAAAACTTGAAAATAAACATATTGATGGTTTAGTTCTAGATGTTCGTGGAAATCCTGGTGGCTATTTAACGAGTGTTGAAAAAATGCTCGATAAATTAGTAACGAATAAAAAGCCATACATTCAAATTGAAGATCGTAACGGTGAACGTCAAAAAGTGGTTTCTTCAATGAAAAAGCAAAAGGATTATCCAATTGTGGCCTTGATTGATGGAGGAAGTGCATCTGCTTCTGAAATTCTTGCCGGGGCATTAAAAGAAGCAGGCGGATACAAGCTAGTCGGTGAAAAATCCTATGGAAAAGGAACGGTTCAACAAGCTGTTCCAATGGAAGACGGCAGTAATTTAAAATTAACGTTCTATAAATGGCTAACGCCTGATGGAAACTGGATTAACGAAAAAGGTATAAAACCAACGGTAGAAGTCAAGCAGCCGGATTACTATTATGCAAATCCAATTCAAGTTGATAAAAAGCCATTAACACGTGATATGACAGGTGACCAAGTGAAGAATGCTCAAGTGATGCTAAAAGGCCTTGGCTTTGAACCTGGACGTACAGACGGATATTTTAGTAAAGAGACAGAAACAGCTGTAACTGCATTCCAAAAAGCCAATAAGCAAAAAGCTACAGGTGAAATTGATGAAGATACAGCAGCGCTTTTACAAACAAAACTATTAGAAAAAATTAAATCCAAAGATGAAGATCGTCAGCTTCAAACGGCTTTAAAGCTAGCTAGTCAATAAGAAGCAGAAAAAGTTCCGTGCTTTTCCAAAGCACGGAACTTTTTTTAGTAAAAACAACATTGTCGGTTAGTGATGCATTTTGATAAAATAAAGAAGCCTATGATACATAACAATCAATCGTAAATGTTGTAATAAAAATGTGAAAAATACAGGTGGTGAAAAAATGGATTTTGCATTAGAGCTTTTAAAAGGTATCGGGCGTTTATTTTTGCACCCGTTAACTTATTTATTTCTGCTCGTCTCGTTTTTTGTAGGTCTTTCTCGCGTCAAGAGAGAGCGTCAGAATTTTCATGTTCGCGTGTTTGATTTTATTTTAGAAGCAAAATATTTATTTTTTCCAGGTATCATTATTGGTTTGATTTTATCCGTTGTTACCGTGTTGCTAGGTGTCTATGTATCTATAGGAACGATTGTACTTGTAGCTGTTTTAACTTTTATCATAAGCGGCCCGTGGACGTTTAAATGGCTTTCTCCTTCTTATACCGTAGGACTGGCTGTGCTTGCGACCTTGCTTATTCCTGCAGCTGGTTTCGGTGAAGGATTTATTCAAACGTGGTCTGTGCAAGCTCATAACGCAGATTTACCTTCTCTTACTATTTTAATGTCGCTGCTTGTATTAGCAGAAGGATATTTAATTTGGAAGTTTGGAGCAAAAGGTACGTCTCCAGCCATTGTGAAAAGTAAAAGAGGGCAGGAAATTGGGGCTCATTATTCTCAAAAATTATGGGTTGTTCCGCTTTTTGTCTTAATTCCAGGCAGCGCCATTACGTCTGTGTTTCCATGGTGGCCTGTGTTATCTATTGACGGAACATCATTTAGCCTGTTTTTTGTTCCTTTTGCTATCGGTTTTTATCAGCGAATTCAAAGTATGGTTCCGTTTAAATCTATTGAATTTACCGGTAAGCGTGTATTAGCATTAGGCGTGGGATTAACGATTATTACAATTGCTGCTATTCTTTATCCTCCTGCCGCTGTCGCTGTTGTTATTCTAGCGATCATAGGAAGAGAGTGGATTCGTTTGCAGCAGCGTCGAAGCGATGAAAAAGCGCCCGCACTATTTACTAAGCGTACACAAGGTTTGGTTGTGTTAGGAATCATCCCTCATTCTCCGGCAGAGAAAATGGGTTTGAAAGTAGGAGAAGTGATTATTAAAGTAAATGGAATCGCTATATCTGAAGTCCATAAATTTTATGAAGCATTACAAGTGAATAACCGTGCTTTTTGTAAGCTAGAAGTTATTGACGAAAATGGAGAAGTTCGCTTTACTCAGCGAGCATTGTATGACAACGAACATCATGAACTAGGTATTTTGTTTGTACACAATTATACAAAACGTAATTCACAAGCTGGTTAAAAGACGGATAAAAAGGAGAAATGTTTGTGGAAGTCAAAACGATTGCCGCAGTTTTTCTACCCGCCATATTGCTTGTTCTGTTTGCTAGAGTAACATATAACCTATATGTTGCCACAGCGCTGACGCTTTTGTTGATAGCTGTTTCTGTATATAAAGGGTACGCAGATTATCCGCTTATTATTTTAATAGATTTACTTTCAGCAGCCATTGGTTTTATATATGCAAAAGGCATGCTAGCAGCTGGAAAATAAAGATTGTTGCTTTGATGATAAGTGAATCGTCCTATTATCAAAACGTACGCAAAAGCTCTCTACGAAATGTGGAGAGCTTTTTTATGTCGAAAAACGAGTTAGAACTCATAACACTGTTGTTACGGTTCCATCGATAAATGAGTATAATTAAATTAATTATACAAATATGTTTGTAAATAAAATAACTTAAACAATTTTGTGTAAATTATTTTAAATGTGTGTACAAATATGTAGTTGGGGTATAGAAAAATAAAGAAATTAATCTGAAAATTATATTTATTTTGATTTTTAAAAATAAAAGGAGGTTTAGTATCGATGGAAGTGTTAATGAGAACGATGTTTCAGTCGCTTGGCAAAAATCATTCAATGAATAAATTAGCTAAAAAGTATGGATTGCGGATGGGGGCAGCTCGTTTTGTTGCTGGAGACTCAATTGAATCAGCAATTCAAACATCCAAGGAGCTTAACAATGGTGGGAAAGTTGTGACACTCGATCATTTAGGCGAATTTGTTTTTACAGAAGAGGAAGCTAGGTTATCTACGGCCATGTGCATTCAGACACTAGAAGCCATTGCAGCATCGGGCGTTCAATCAAATTTATCATTAAAGATGACTTCTTTAGGATTGGATATTAGCAAAGAGCTTTGTATGGAAAATATGCGCAGAATTCTACACACAGCCAGAGTGAATGATATTTTTGTTCGAATTGATATGGAAGACTACTTGCACTGCCAAATCTCCCTTGATATGTATAAAGAATTACGTAAAGAATTTGATAATATTGGAATTGTGATTCAAGCGTATCTTTATCGTACAGAACAAGATATGAATGACTTACATCAATATCAAGCCAATTTACGTCTGGTAAAAGGAGCTTACAAAGAATCGCCAGAAGTATCGTTTCCGGAAAAGAAAGACGTAGATGAAAACTATAAAAAAATCATTAAAATGCATTTATTAAATGGACACTATACAGCTGTAGCAAGTCACGATGAGGAAATGATTCAGTATACAAAACGATTAGTAAGAGAAAACGGCATTTCAAATGATCAGTTTGAGTTCCAAATGCTTTATGGAATTTGCGTAGAGCTACAGGATCGTCTGGTCAAAGAAGGATATAAAGTCAGGGTTTATGTTCCTTACGGAATTGATTGGTTTGGGTATTTCATGAGACGCCTAGCCGAACGCCCCGCCAACGTATGGTTCGTATTAAAAAATTTCTCCAAATAAGTTCAGTTCAAGAAACATAAAAAATTCGACACAAGTATCCTGAGCTTCGTGTCGAATTTTTTAATTAGTTTAATCCGTATTCTTTGATTTTGTTATAAAGGGTGCCGCGCGAAATGCCAAGCAGATCTGCTGCTGCACTTTTGTTTCCATAGGTTTTTTGAAGAGTCTCTTCTATTAGCCTAGCTTCTTGGAGAGAATCTTCTTCTTTTTGAACTTCTGTGAAAGAACTGGCATCCTTCAGATTGTCAGGAAGGTGCGTAAGGGTAATCAACGACTGATCACTAAGAAAAATCATTCGTTCAATCGTATTTCTCAGCTCGCGAATATTTCCTGGCCAATCGTATTGCATAAAGGCTTCGAGAACTTCAGAGCTGATGAAAGGAGCCTTCTTTTTATACTTTTTACTAAATTCCTGTACAAATTGCTGCGTTAATGCTTCAATGTCTTCTTTATGGTCTCGAAGCGGCGGAATGATAATATTAATGACGGTCAGCAAATAGTAAAGATTTTCATGGAATTCACCGGCTTTTAGCAACTCTTCCAAAGGCGTCGTAGTAGAGGCTACAATTCGGGTTTGGACTTGAATTTCTTCCGTGCCTCCAACGTGATAAAAGGCTCGTTCTTCCAAGTAACGGAGAAACTTAACTTGAATTTCAAGAGGCATTTTATCAATTTCTTCAATAAATAACGTCCCGTTATGAGCCTGCTCCAGTTTTCCTGCAATGGTCGTTGGATCTTCTGAAAAGACGTCTTTTTGATGACCAAAGAGTTCAATTTCCAGAAGTCCAGATGGAATAGTGGCGCAATTTAAAGATAAAAAAGGTTCTTTATGTTTGGATCCCCCGTAGTGGATGGCCTGAGCCAGCATTTCTTTCCCAGAACCAGGTTCTCCTGTTAATAAAATAGGCATATCTGTAGATGCCACTTTTTTGGCAATGTCAACGGCTTGCTTAATTTCAGGACTGATACCCGCAAAAGAAGAAAATGGATTATCTTTCGGAATGAGAAGAGATACATCAATTTCTTCATTTAGTCTTACAATATTGGTAATGTCATGTTCGGTTGCGACTCCACCTATGACTCGGTTGTTTCTTATAATAGGAGATGCATTGATGAGCACGTGAGTTTGTTCATTAGGACGATGATACGTTCCGCGCACAGGACGCCCTTCATTTAGAATCGTATGTAGAATGATGGATTCATCTTTAAAATGCTCTCCGATTTTTCTACCAATAATATCATCTCTCTGAATCTTATACGTATGTTCCGCAGCAGTATTCCACAAGATTACATTTCCTTCATGATCGACCGCTGTCACTGCATCATTAATGGTTTCTGCCAATGTATCAAAATAGGAAGCTAATATCTCGTTTTGGCTATGCAAATGTGTAATCCACTGTGAAGGTGTTACAAGTCCTATTGTGGTTTCTTGGTTTTCTGCTTGAATGAGGACTGGTCTATTCCAGTTTGTGTTGGCTTGTAAATTGGCTAACGTAGAAGTAGAAGATGAAGGCCAATTTGTGTCCGCTATTACTTTTTTAATGGACGATGCCTCGTCATGACCTGTTAAAAGGTATCGTTCATCTTTTTGTATTACATAAAAGGTACTTGCTGTGACTACAACGAAATCATAGTTGGAAAGTTCAGATTTCACTTTAGCTAAAGAAGTTGATTCTTCAACTGTTATAAAGGAGTTATTTATAAGAACTTGATCAACGCTTGCCATACTAAACCCCTCTCAGTACATATTTTTTATACTGTATCATAATTTAGAAATTGGCGCAAAAGCCTATCTTTTTCAAACAATTAGGCAGCTTACTTTCTTTTATTGCTTTCATCTAAAGAGTTGTATTCCCCTCGAAAAGGGTAGTATAAGAATTTAGTGGGTAATAAAGTAACAGGGTAAAAAATCAAAACAAACAAACACTATATAAGATTAATACTCATTAGTTTCATTTATGAGTATAAAGTGATAAAATACGAATATCAGTTCGTGTTTTCGGTTTTTACATATCGTAATAAAAATAGATAAAACAAGAAAATAGAAACGGAGGCCTTCATTTGAAAGATCAGTTTGAATTAGTATCCCCATATCAACCGCAAGGTGATCAGCCAAAGGCAATTGAAAAGATTGTGAAAGGAATTAAAGAAGGTAAGCAGCATCAAGTATTATTAGGTGCTACAGGAACGGGAAAAACCTTCACTATGTCTAATGTTATTAAGGAAATAAATAAGCCAACATTAATTATGGCTCATAACAAAACGCTTGCTGGTCAATTGTACAGTGAGTTTAAAGAGTTTTTTCCTAATAATGCAGTCGAATACTTTGTCAGTTACTATGATTACTATCAGCCTGAAGCTTATGTACCTCAAACAGATACATTTATTGAAAAAGATGCAAGCATTAATGACGAGATTGATAAACTTCGTCACTCGGCAACTTCTGCTCTTTTTGAACGAAAAGATGTCATTATTATTGCCAGCGTATCCTGTATTTATGGATTAGGGTCTCCGGAAGAATACAAAGAAATGGTCGTATCTCTTCGAGTAGGAATGGAAAAAGAACGCAATCAGCTGCTTCGTACGCTAGTGGATGTACAGTACGAAAGAAACGATATTGACTTCAAGCGTGGAACGTTCCGCGTTCGCGGTGATGTTGTTGAGATTTTTCCTGTGTCTCGAGATGAACACTGTATTCGCGTGGAATTTTTCGGGGATGAAATTGACCGCATTCGCGAAGTCGACGCCTTAACAGGAGAAATTATTGGAGATCGTGAACACGTGGCTATCTTCCCGGCATCTCACTTCGTCACGAGGGAAGAAAAAATGCGTGTGGCCATTCAAAACATTGAAAAAGAACTAGAAGAACAGCTAGAGAAGTTAAAAGAAGCAGGAAAGCTTTTAGAAGCGCAGCGCTTGGAGCAGCGCACTCGCTACGACCTAGAAATGATGAGAGAAATGGGATTTTGTTCAGGAATCGAGAATTACTCTCGTCATTTAACGCTTCGTCCGGCTGGTTCTACACCTTATACACTGCTGGATTTCTTCCCGGAAGATTTCCTTCTTGTGGTGGATGAATCCCACGTTACCATTCCTCAAGTTAGAGGAATGTATAATGGAGACCAAGCGCGTAAACAAGTGTTGGTGGACCATGGTTTCCGCTTGCCGTCTGCATTAGATAACCGTCCGCTTAAATTTGATGAATTTGAACAGCATATTAAACAAATCGTCCATGTTTCAGCAACACCAGGTCCTTACGAACTTGAGAAGGCGCCTGAGGTGATTGAACAAATTATCCGTCCAACGGGATTATTAGATCCAAATATTGAAGTTCGACCAATTGAAGGGCAGATTGATGATTTAATTGGAGAAATTCACGACCGGATTAAGCGAAATGAACGAGTGCTCGTCACGACGTTAACAAAGAAAATGTCTGAGGATTTAACGAACTACTTAAAAGAAATTGGCATTAAAGTTCAATATCTTCACTCTGAGGTGAAGACGCTCGAGCGTATTGAAATTATCCGAGAGCTGCGGCTTGGAAAATATGATGTGCTCATAGGGATTAACTTACTTCGTGAAGGTTTAGATATTCCAGAAGTTTCGTTAGTAACCATATTAGATGCGGACAAAGAAGGATTCTTGCGTTCAGAACGATCGCTTATTCAAACCATTGGACGTGCTGCTCGAAATGCTAATGGACATGTCATTATGTATGCAGATCGCATCACAAACTCTATGGACATTGCTATCAATGAGACCAAGCGTCGTAGAAGTATTCAAGAAGCTTACAACGAAGAGCATGGTATTACACCGACAACGATTCAAAAAGAAGTTCGAGGCTCAATTCGTGCAACAGTAGTAGCAGAAGATACAGAAACGTATGAAGAAGCACCGGCATTTGATAAACTCAATAAAAAAGAAAAAGCAAAGCTCGTAGAAGAAATGGAACAAGAAATGAAAGAAGCAGCCAAAGCGCTTAACTTTGAACGCGCAGCTGAGCTTCGTGACTTGATTCTAGAATTAAAAGCGGAAGGGTGATAAAACATGGCGATGGAAAAAATCGTGGTAAAAGGTGCACGAGCCCACAATTTGAAAAATATCGATATTGAAATCCCGCGAGACAAATTAGTGGTATTAACAGGGTTGTCAGGTTCTGGTAAATCTTCTTTAGCTTTCGATACAATCTATGCTGAAGGACAAAGACGTTATGTCGAGTCACTTTCGGCGTATGCAAGACAGTTTTTAGGTCAAATGGATAAGCCAGATGTAGATTCGATCGAAGGATTGTCGCCTGCTATTTCAATCGATCAAAAAACAACGAGCCGAAACCCTCGTTCAACCGTCGGAACTGTGACCGAAATCTATGACTATTTGCGCCTTTTGTTTGCTCGTGTAGGAAAGCCGATTTGTCCTAATCATGGAATTGAAATTACGTCTCAAACGATTGAGCAAATGGTAGATAGAATTTTAGAGTACCCTGAACGTACAAAACTTCAAGTACTGGCCCCTGTGGTATCTGGCCGAAAAGGCACCCATGTAAAAGTATTAGAAGATATTAAAAAGGAAGGGTACGTTCGCATTCGAGTAGACGGAGAAATGCGTGAAATAACAGAAGAAATTGAACTGGAAAAAAACAAAAAGCACTCCATTGAAGTAGTGATTGATCGCGTTGTTGTCAAAGAAGGTGTAGCCGCTCGTTTGTCGGACTCTTTGGAATCAGCTCTTCGCCTTGGAGATGGGAAAGTAATTATTGATGTAATAGGTGAGGAAGAATTACTTTTTAGCGAGCATCATGCTTGTCCAAAATGTGGCTTCTCCATTGGAGAACTTGAGCCCCGCATGTTTTCATTTAATAGTCCGTACGGGGCGTGTCCAACGTGTGACGGGTTAGGAACGAAATTGGAAGTGGATAAAGATTTAGTGATTCCTAACTATGACTTAACACTTCATCAGCACGCAATTGCACCTTGGGAGCCAACAAGTTCTCAATACTATCCGCAGCTGCTTGAAGCCGTATGTACACATTACGGCATCGACATGGATGTGCCGGTTCGAGATATCCCGGAACATTTATTTGATAAAGTATTATATGGCAGCGGTAAAGAAAAAATTTACTTTCGCTATGAAAATGATTTTGGCCAAGTAAGAGAAAATCATATCGAATTTGAAGGTGTGCTTCGGAACGTAGAACGCCGTTATCATGAAACAAGTTCTGATTATATCCGTGAGCAAATGGAAAAATACATGGCTCAGCAAGCTTGTCCAAAATGTAAAGGAAATCGTTTAAAACGCGAAAGCTTAGCGGTGCTTATTGACGAAAAGCATATAGGAGATACAACACGCTTTTCAGTAAAAGAAGCATATGACTTTTTTGAAAGTCTCAGTTTATCTGAAAAAGACATGAAGATTGCGGATATGATACTGCGTGAAATTCGTGAGCGTCTAAGCTTTCTCATTAACGTGGGACTTGATTACTTAACATTGAACCGCTCTGCTGGAACTCTTTCAGGAGGGGAAGCGCAGCGCATTCGCTTGGCTACTCAAATCGGTTCTCGTTTGACGGGGGTTCTTTATATTTTAGATGAACCTTCTATCGGTCTTCATCAACGTGACAACGATCGCTTAATTCGCACAATGCAAGACATGCGCGATATTGGAAATACGTTGATTGTTGTAGAGCATGATGAAGATACGATGATGGCAGCTGATTATTTAATTGATATCGGACCAGGAGCCGGCGTACACGGGGGTGCCGTTGTTTCTCAAGGCACGCCTCAGGAAGTGATGGATGATGAAAATTCCTTAACGGGTCAATATCTATCAGGAGAGAAGTTTATTCCACTTCCAGCCGAAAGACGTTCGATAGATAAAGATCGGATGATTGAAATTATAGGAGCAAAAGAAAACAATTTGAAAAATGTAAAAGCAAAGCTTCCGTTAGGTGTATTCACAGCTGTTACAGGTGTATCTGGATCAGGTAAGAGTACGCTTGTAAATGATATCCTTCACAAATCATTGGCGCAAAAGCTGCATAAAGCAAAAAGCAAAGCAGGAGAACATAAAGAAATCAAAGGCATTGAACATTTAGATAAAGTCATTGATATTGATCAGTCTCCCATAGGCCGTACGCCTCGTTCAAACCCTGCAACCTATACAGGTGTATTTGATGACATTCGAGATGTATTTGCCCAAACAAACGAAGCAAAAGTGCGCGGATATAAAAAAGGCCGCTTTAGCTTTAACGTGAAAGGCGGCCGCTGTGAAGCTTGTCGAGGAGACGGTATTATTAAAATCGAAATGCATTTCCTGCCAGATGTATACGTTCCTTGCGAAGTCTGCCACGGCAAACGATATAACCGGGAAACTTTAGAAGTAAAATACAAAGATCAAAACATTTCAGATGTGTTGGATATGACAGTTGAAGACGCGCTTCACTTCTTTGAAAACATTCCAAAGATTAAGCGGAAGCTGCAGACCATTTACGATGTAGGACTTGGCTATATCACGCTTGGACAGCCGGCCACTACTTTATCGGGTGGAGAGGCCCAGCGTGTAAAGTTAGCTTCAGAGCTTCACCGTCGCTCAACAGGAAGAACGCTGTACATTTTAGACGAACCGACTACCGGTCTTCATGTCGATGATATCGCACGTTTATTAAAAGTGCTTCAGCGTTTAGTTGAAAATGGAGATACAGTTCTAGTGATCGAACATAATTTAGACGTGATCAAAGCAGCTGATTATCTACTTGATTTAGGGCCTGAAGGTGGAGATAAAGGCGGACAAATTGTGGCTACGGGTACGCCAGAAGAAGTGGCGAAAGTAAAAGAATCCTATACGGGCCATTATCTGAAGCCAATTTTAGAACGTGACCGTAAGCGTATGGAGAAAAAAGTTGAAAAAGCAGAGGCATTAACTCGTTAAAAGACACCAGCATTGGTGTCTTTTTTATAAAGAATGAAACTTTTTAACTCATTAAAACGTAATACATGATATAAGGAGCTGATTATTATGGAAGGAAATCGCATACTATCTTCCTTAAATTATTTTAGCGTTTTCTTTGCACCATTTTTATTACCTATTATTATTTATTTTGTTGTTCATAACATAGAAGTAAAGAAACATGCAAAAACTGCATTTTTGTCACATTTATTACCTATCGCTACAGCGATCTTGTTCTTATTTTTCTTGCTTCCTGCTCTTACTGGCTCTAGTGGAACGGTATTTATTCTTTTAATTGTAGCTTTAGTTGTTGTTTCTTTAGTTAATGTTGTTGTGTTTGTATGGAATATTGTAAAAGGGATACAAATATTAAGCAGATAAAAGTTAAATGACTAAAACGTAAAGAGGAGATGGAAGGTATGAGTGAAAAGCGCAAACAAATTTTACAGATGGTAGAAGAAGGGAAACTTAGCGTAGATGAGGCTTTAACCTTGCTGAATTCACTGGAAAAAGACTCAGCTAATGACTCTTACTATGCTACGCCTGATAAAGCTGAGCTATCCCCTTATGTAGGAGGAAAACAGAAAAAAACGTACGCTTCTAAGTCATCTCAAAGCTCTTTAAAGGAAAAATTATTTACATTTGTAGATCAAACGGTAAAAAAAGTAAAAGAAGGAGATTTAGATTTTAATTTTGGTCCTTCGATTGACGTTCAGCACATCTTTCAGCAATCAGAAGCATATATTCAAGAGATTGACGTAGATTTAGCAAATGGAAGCGTTCAACTCCGACCTTGGGGAAGTACAGAAGTACGAATAGAGTGTGAAGCTGCTATCTACAAAGTAGAGAATTCGGATGAAGCGCGCCGCACTTTCTTGCAGCATACCGCATTTTCCATCGAAAATGGCAAACTGCGCTTTGCAATTCAGCAAAAGCAAATGAAGGTGAAAGCGATTATTTATATTCCAGAAATGGAATATGAACGCGTCAAGCTCCGTATGTTTAATGGTTCAATCGATGGGGAAAGACTAAGCGTACGAGACCTGAAAGCCAAAACAGCTAATGGCACCATCCGCTTTTACGATGTGAATAGCCATTCTCTTGAAATGGAGACATCAAACGGGCATATGGAACTTTCTCGAATACTCGCTTCGAAATGTGAGCTTGAAACAATCAATGGAACGGTTAAATTTGATGGAGATACAAAAAAGATTGATGTTCAGACATTTAACGGGGATATTGATACGTATTTAAAAGGAGAGCGTATTGAAAAAGCATTTTTCAAAACGACTACAGGAAGCATTACGCTCTATACGCCGTCCCACCTCTCCGTTGATGGAGATTTGAAATCTAACTTTGGGAATTTTACGTGTACACTTCCTGAGATGGAAATAGTAGATGAGAAAAAAGAAACGGTGATGAAACAACTTCGTTTCAAAGCAAATGTCGCTTCGCCGAAAGGCTATAAATTGTTAGCTGAATCCAAAACGGGCTCAATTGTTATAAAATAGAAAATGCTTGTTTTAGTAAAAAAACAAAGGAGATGATTAACGTGCGAAAGTTGTATCGTTCGCGAACAAATCGCAAGCTTGCGGGTGTTATCGGCGGTATTTCTCAGTATATCGGAATAGATGCTTCACTACTCCGCGTATTGTTTATCATCAGTTTATTTTTTACAGTAGGTACTCCGGTCATTTTATATATGATTTTTGTGTTTTTAGTTCCAAATGAAGAAGGAGATTTCTAAAAATGTTATTGCGTGGAATCATTAGTATTTTAATCAATGCCCTCGTATTAATCGTAATCGCAGGTTATATTGACACCTTTCACTTGGAATCGGTCAGTGCAGCTATTATCGCGAGCTTAATTCTATCGATTTTGAATGTGTTTGTTAAGCCGATTTTAATTTTACTCACCCTGCCGGTGACGTTTCTTACGCTTGGCCTATTCTTATTCGTCATTAATGCCATTACGCTGATGATTACACAAAGTGTTATGGGAGATTCTTTTAATATTGACGGGTTTGGTACAGCGCTTTTAGCCTCAGTAATCATGTCGCTTTTAAATGCGCTTATTCAACGAGTGATTGTTGAACCGCTTCAAAATAGAAGATAACTTTCTTGCAATATTTAATTTTCTAAAAAAGATGGTAAGGCGATGCAGCCTATGCCATCTTTTTTTCTTTTCTTTCCGTATTAATGATAAAATAAAGTGGCTAGTAGAACCAAACGCGACATAAAAGCGAGAGTTGGATATACTGTAGACATGAACAGGTATATGACTGTTTATAAAAGGAGGATGCACGGTGGTTAAAGTACGTACAAAAGACATCATTGAGAAATTTAAATTAGAGCTTATTAGCGGAGAAGAAGGAATCGACCGTCCTATTTCAACAAGTGATATTTCACGCCCGGGTATTGAAATGGCAGGTTATTTTACATATTACCCAGCAGAACGTATTCAGCTGTTAGGTAAAACAGAACTATCATTTTTTAAACAGTTAGATGATGAACAAAAAAAAGTTCGAATGGAAAAGATGTGTACAGATATCACGCCGGCTATCATTGTTTCGCGCGAAATGGATGTACCGAAAGAACTTATCGAAGCTTCAGAGCGTGAATCAGTTCCTGTGCTGCGTTCGAGCTTTAAAACAACGCGACTTTCCAGCCATTTAACGAATTTTCTTGAAAGCCGGCTAGCACCTACGACTGCCCTGCACGGCGTATTAGTTGATATATACGGAATTGGTGTATTAATCATGGGAAAAAGCGGCGTTGGTAAAAGTGAAACAGCTCTAGAGCTTGTTAAGAGGGGTCATCGTCTAGTAGCCGATGACTGTGTGGAAATCCGTCAAGAAGATCAAGACACCCTTGTAGGAAATGCGCCTGGTTTAATCGAGCATTTGCTTGAAATTCGAGGACTAGGGATCATCAATGTGATGACGCTATTCGGCGCAGGAGCTGTACGAAGCTATAAGCGAATTTCACTTGTTATTCAGTTAGAGACATGGGATCAGCAGAAACATTATGATCGCCTTGGTTTAGAAGAAGATAAAATGAAAATTATTGATACAGACGTTACAAAAATTACATTGCCAGTACGTCCGGGACGAAACTTAGCTGTTATCATTGAAGTGGCAGCAATGAACTTCCGCTTAAAGCGTATGGGTATTAACGCAGCAGAACAATTTTCTGCACGTCTAACAGATGTAATTGAAGAAGGAGACCGTGAAGATTTATAAGAAAGGGTGTTAACTTGTGGAAGCAACTATTCAGCCGTTAGATCGCGTTTTCCTTGAAATTGGCCCTCTAACGGTCTACTGGTATGGTGTCATTATCGGTGCAGGTGTTCTGTTGGGTCTTTATATTGCGACAAGAGAAAGCGTAAGAAGAGGCTTATCAAAAGATACATTTGTTGATCTTATTCTATTTGCTGTGCCAATAGCTATTATTTGTGCACGAATTTATTATGTATCCTTTGAATGGGGATACTATTCAAAGCATTTGAACGAAATACCTCAGATTTGGCAAGGCGGGATCGCCATTCATGGTGGCTTAATCGGAGGCGTATTAACTGCCATTGTGTATTCGAAAGTAAAAAAGATTTCATTTTGGAAGTTGGCTGATATTGCTGCGCCTAGTTTAATCCTTGGCCAAGCCATTGGGCGCTGGGGCAACTTTATGAATCAAGAGGCACATGGGGGGCCGGTTACCCGTGCTTTTTTAGAAGGGTTGCACCTTCCAAATTTTATTATTAACCAAATGTATATTAATGGTACATATTATCACCCTACGTTTTTATACGAATCATTATGGGATTTTGCCGGATTTATCCTGTTAATGGTACTTCGCCGCACCAGTCTGCGAAAAGGAGAAATTTTCTTATCTTATTTAATCTGGTACTCAGTTGGACGCTTCTTTGTAGAAGGGCTTCGCACGGATAGTTTAATGCTGACGCATACACTCAGAATCGCTCAAGTTGTTTCACTTGCACTGATTGTCATAGCCATTATTTTAATTATTATCCGCCGCGTGACGGGAATGAGTAAACAGAAATACTTAGAGAATGAAGAAACACAATCTAAGGCGTAAATGAAGAAAAGCTACAAGGTTTAGACAAACTTGATTTGACGCAAGGGAAGGAAATGAATAATGACGATTAATACGGTTTTGTTTGATTTAGACGGTACGTTAATTGATACAAATGAATTAATTATTGCTTCGTTTACTCATACGCTTAATCACTATTATCCTGAACAATACACTCGTGAAGATATTTTACAGTTCATGGGTCCGCCTTTATACGACACGTTTGTAGAAATGGATAAAACGAAAGTAAACGAAATGATTGAGATGTATCGCACGCATAATCTAGCCAATCATGATTTGCTTGTGAAAGAATTTGAAGGCGTACTTGAAACAGTTAAATGGCTGCACGAGCAGAATTATAAATTAGGTATTGTCACAACTAAGCAAAGAAATACGGTCATGATGGGGCTTAAGTTAACAAAGTTAGATCAGTTCTTTAATACGATTGTCGCAATTGAAGACGTAACAAATGCAAAGCCGCATCCTGAGCCGGTCGAAAAAGCGCTGAATCTGCTTGATGCTAAACCTGAAGAAGCGCTGATGGTAGGAGATAACCATCACGATATCGTTTCCGGCCAAAGAGCTTACACGAAAACAGCTGGAGTTGCTTGGAGTGCAAAAGGAAGAGATCATATCGCTTCTTATAACCCTGATATTATTTTAGAAAATATGACGGATTTAATTAATATATTAAAAGGAGAACGTCAGTGAGAAAAACAACGCGCTATCCGGTTAAAGGAGCTAACTCCCTTTGGCATGTCTATAAGACCGTGCCTTTTTGGAAAGTAGTGCGCAACTTCCTCATCATTCAATGCGCTCGTTATACGCCTGTTCTTTCGATGAAAAACTGGCTGTATAAAGCGTGCTTAGGGATGAAAGTAGGACCTCAAACATCCTTTGCCCTTATGGTGATGCTTGATATTATGTTTCCTGAAAAAATACAAGTAGGACGCAATACGGTCATTGGATACAATACCACTATTCTCGCTCATGAATATCTGATAACGGAATATCGTCTTGGAGATGTCATCATTGGGGATGAAGTGATGATTGGAGCAAATAGCACCATCCTTCCAGGTGTAACAATCGGCAACGAAGCGGTTGTAGCGGCTGGAACGGTGGTTCATAAAGATGTAGCACCCGGTTTCTTTGTTGGAGGTAACCCTATGCGTGTCATCTATACAAAAGAAGAAATGGAAAAGCGCAGGGAAGCAGAACCTAAAGCCACAACTTAGCAAGAACTAAGCTGTGGTTTTTTTTGTAAATTTGAACAGCTGGCGGTTGACGGCTGACTTTATCGGGTGTAAACTATCAATAACTTTAATTTGTTATTTCGCTAATACATTAGCGCGATAAAGTAAAATCAACCTATCAATGGTTCCTTAATAGATAAAATCAAGCTTAAAGGACGTGTCAGAATGTCAAAGTTATTTATGTTTGAAAAACCCCTTGGAATGAGAGATACCCTGCCAGCTCTTTTTGAAAGAAAAAAACAAGTTCGCAGTCAGCTGGCAGATGAAATCAGCAGCTGGGGCTATCAATATATGGCAACACCTACTGTGGAATACTACGAGACGGTAGGAAGCGCATCAGCTATTTTAGATCAACAATTGTTTAAACTTTTAGATAAAGAAGGGCATACGCTTGTGCTGCGACCGGATGTAACAACGCCATTTGCACGTGTGGCCGCTTCAAAACTTTTAAATAATTCTCCTTTGCGCTTAGCTTATGAAGCAAATGTATTCCGAGCTCAGCAGCGTGAGGGTGGCCGCCCGGCGGAGTTTGAGCAAATAGGCGTTGAGCTAATTGGAGATGCTACGATGAGCAGCGATGCTGAAGTCATTGCTCTCATGATCGGCGCATTAAAAAGAGCGGGACTTAAATCATTTAAAGTCGCAATTGGCCACATCGGGTTCGTTAATTCGCTTTTTTTAGAGATTGTCGGAAATGAAGAACGTGCTAACGTGCTTCGCCGCTTTTTATATGAGAAAAATTACGTGGGTTATCGTAATCATGTAAAAGATTTGAATCTATCTTCTATCGATAAACAGCGTCTCCTTCAGCTGCTTAACCTGCGTGGAGATGAAAAGAAGATTGAAGAAGCGGTTGAACTCGTTGAAAACGAAGCTGGGCAAAAAGCAGCCGGTGATTTGAAAAAGCTATGGAATATGCTTGATGCGTACGGTGTAACGGATGAAATTAAAATTGATTTTAACTTAGTCAGTCATATGAGCTATTACACAGGTATTTTATTTGAAGTTTTTGCTGAAAACGTTGGTTTCCATATCGGTAATGGAGGACGTTATGACCAGCTTCTTGAAAAATTCGCGTCTAAAACACCAGCTACAGGATTTGGAATTCAGCTCGACCGCTTAATTGAAGCGCTGGGCGAAGAAGTATATGAGCCTTCAGTAGTGTACGGCATATTATATAGTCAAGAGCGTTTAGATGAGGCATTAGCTTTAGCTGCTGAACAGCGCAAGCAAGGATACCGGGTAGTGACTCAGGAAATTGCGGGCGTTGATGATGTTGATGTATTTACTGCACAGTTTGAAGAAGTCACGTTTCTAATTGGAAAACGAGGCAAGGGGGGACAATAATGAGTGAACTATTAACAATTGCAATGCCAAAAGGACGTATTTTTGAAGAAGCAGCTGAACTTTTGCGTCAAGCATACTTTCAATTGCCGCCAGAATTTGACGATTCGCGCAAGCTGATTGTAGACATTCCTGAAGAGAACATGCGCTTTATTTTAGCGAAACCAATGGACGTTACTACTTATGTAGAATACGGAGTAGCGGATCTTGGTATTGCAGGCAAAGACGTAATGTTAGAAGAAGAACGAGATGTCTATGAGCTGTTGGATTTAAATATTAGTAAATGTCATCTGGCCGTTGCCGGCTTGCCTAATGCTAAAAAATCAGAAATTGCTCAAAAAGTGGCAACCAAATATCCAAATGTAGCATCTACTTATTTCAGGGAGCAAGGAGAGCAAGTAGAGATTATTAAATTGAATGGTTCGATTGAATTAGCGCCTTTAATCGGCCTTGCTGATCGGATTGTTGATATTGTATCAACAGGACAAACACTAAAAGAGAACGGACTTGTTGAATTGGAGCACATTGAAGATATTACATCGCGTTTGATTGTGAACCCTGTAAGCTATCGTTTAAAAGACGAACGAATTGATGATTTAGTGAATCGTTTAGCCCAAGTGGTTCAACCTGTATAAAAGAGGTGACATACATTGAAAATTACACGTGTAACAGAACAAGTGAGCTTAAAGCGTACGATTGATCAAGGGACGAGTGCCCAAAGAGAAATTGTCGTAAATATTTTAAAACAAGTGCAAGAGCAAAAAGACGAAGCTTTAAAAAGATATACAGCCCAATTTGACGGCGTTGAGCTTTCTTCTTTGCTTGTGACAGAACAAGAAAAGAAGCGTGCTTATGAGCTGGTTGATGCAGATATGCTGTCAATCATTCGTGAAGCTGCTGACAACATTCGTGATTACCACGAAAGAATGGTCGAGCAGTCTTGGATGACAACAAAAGAAGACGGCACCATTTTAGGGCAGAAAGTAACGCCTTTAGATGCAGTAGGTGTTTATGTACCGGGAGGTCTTGCAGCGTATCCTTCTTCCGTTTTAATGAATGTCATTCCTGCTCAAGTGGCAGGTGTAAAACGTATCGTGATGGTTTCACCTCCAGGAAAAGACGGCGCGCTTCCTGCTGGAGTAGTTGTAGCAGCGAGTGAGCTTGGGGTCGAAGAGATTTATAAAGTAGGGGGAGCTCAGGCAGTAGGAGCACTTGCCTATGGAACAGAAACAATTCAACCCGTCGATAAAATTGTAGGGCCTGGTAATATCTTTGTTGCATTGGCGAAGAGAGAAGTATATGGCTTAGTAGACATTGACTCAATTGCTGGACCTAGTGAAATTGTCGTACTAGCAGACGATACGGCTAAGCCGAACGAAGTGGCCGCTGATTTATTGTCTCAAGCAGAACATGACAAATTAGCTTCAAGTATTTTAGTTACGCCTTCTATGAAGTTAGCCGAAGCTGTTAAAGAAGAAGTGGAAAGGCAAGTAGAATCTTTACCACGTAAAGAAATTGCCAAACCTTCTATTGATAACCATGGCGCTATTTATGTGACCGGGTCATTAGAAGAAGCGGTTGAAGCTGTGAATCAATTAGCCCCTGAGCATTTAGAAATTATGACTGAAAGTCCGCTTGAACTTTTAGGTTCCATTCGTCATGCCGGTGCTATTTTTCTAGGAAGATACAGTTCAGAACCTGTTGGCGATTATTTCGCTGGACCAAACCATGTTCTTCCAACCAATGGGACAGCAAAATTCTCAAGTCCTTTATCAGTTGATTCATTTGTGAAGAAGTCTAGTATTATTTCATACAGCCAACAAGCCCTGCATAAAAATGTCTCAAAAATCGCAGCGTTTGCTCGTTTAGAAGGGCTAGAAGCTCATGCAAGGGCGGTTGAAGAACGCTTTAAAAAATAAGACGGAGATTAAAAAAAAGAGTAGAAATGTTCTTTTCTTTACTTATTACATGCACAGTTGAAAGGAGTTTCACAATGAGAGAGTCAAGTATTAAACGTACAACAAACGAAACGGATATTGCATTAGCGATTGGAATCGATGGAGAAGGAAAAGCGAACATTGATACAGGCGTTCCTTTTTTAAATCATATGCTCGATTTATTTACAAAACACGGACAGTTTAACCTTGATGTAAAAGCAGATGGAGACACGGAGATTGATGATCACCATACAACGGAAGATATCGGTATTTGCCTTGGTCAAACCTTCAAAGAAGCGCTCGGTGATAAAAAAGGAATTAAACGCTATGGAAATGCGTTTGTACCAATGGATGACGCGTTAGCCCAAGTCGTAGTAGATTTAAGCAATCGTCCTCATTTTGAATTTAAAGGTGACATTCCCGCTTCGCGCGTCGGTACATTTGATACAGAGCTTGTATATGAATTTTTATGGAAATTTGCATTAGAATCTCGCATGAATGTACATGTAATCGTACACTACGGTAAAAATACGCACCACATTATTGAAGCGGTATTTAAGGCATTAGCACGTGCTTTGGACGAAGCGACAACGATTGATCCGCGTGTCAAAGGTGTGCCTTCGACGAAAGGGATGTTGTAAATGATTGGCATTATTGACTATGGGATGGGAAACTTATACAGCGTAAGTAAAGCTCTTGAACGATTAAACTATGACTATATCATCTCCGCAGATCCTGCAGAACTAAGAAAGGCAAAAGGGCTGATTCTTCCTGGAGTTGGAGCATTCAAAGATGCGATGGAACAGCTGAATCAAACAAAGCTGACGGACTTTATTAAAGAAGAAGTAGAAAAAGGAATGCCTTTGCTTGGAATTTGTTTAGGTATGCAGCTTTTATTTGAAGAAAGCGATGAGAACGGTGTAACAAAAGGGCTGGAACTGTTAAAAGGGAGAGTCGAGCGTATTCCCGGCATTACTGCGGAAGGACAGACATATAAAGTTCCGCATATGGGCTGGAACTCTTTAGATTTTCATCAGCAGTCCGCTCTGCTTGATGGAATCAGTACAGGTCACGTGTACTTTGTTCACTCTTATTACGTAAAAACAAACGACCAAGACGTGCTTTTAGCAACAAGTCCTTATGATGTTGAAGTTCCAGCAGTTGTTGGAAAAGAACACGTATTTGGCACTCAATTCCACCCTGAAAAAAGCAGTGCAATCGGAATGCAAATGCTTCAAAATTATGCAAACTTCGTAGAGAAAAGGAGCCCATCGTATGAGCAAATTTGAAATATATCCAGCCATTGATATGCGCGGAGGGAAGTGCGTCCGTTTGCTTCAAGGAGATTACACAAAAGAAACGGTGTACGGAGACTCTCCGGTAGATATGGCCACACAATTCGCAAGTGAAGGCGCTCAGTGGATTCACATGGTTGATTTAGACGGCGCAAAAGCGGCTAAGCGCGTGAATGATGAATTTGTGCTAGGCGTGAAAAAGAAATTAAATGTACGTGTGCAAATTGGAGGAGGCATTCGCTCAGAAGCTGACGTTGCTTACTATTTAGAAAACGGAATTGACCGCGTCATTTTAGGAAGTGCAGCTATTTCAAATCCTGAATTTGTGAAAAAAATGTTGAAGGAATATGGTGCGCGTATTGCTATTGGTATTGATGCACGTGATGGCTATGTTGCGACGGAAGGCTGGGTGGAAACATCTACAATCAAAGCGACAGAACTAGGAAAAGAATTGGCTAATGCTGGTGCGGAAACATTTATTTTCACGGATATTTCTACAGATGGTATGCTGTCTGGTCCTAATGTGGAAGGAATTGTTGAAATGGCTAAGGCTACTGGAAAAGGTGTGATTGCATCAGGGGGAGTTAGTAAGCTTGCTGATCTAGATGCACTAAAGAAATATGAAGCTGACGGCGTTATTGGTGCGATTGTAGGGAAAGCACTTTATACAAATAAGTTTACAGTAGCTGAAGCACTTCAAGAGGTGAAAGCGTAATGATTACAAAACGAATCATTCCTTGTTTAGATGTAAAGGACGGCCGTGTGGTAAAAGGAGTTCAGTTTGTGGAACTTCGAGATGCAGGAGATCCTGTAGAGTTGGCGAAATTTTATGATGAAGAAGGCGCAGATGAATTAGTCTTTTTAGATATTTCTGCTTCTCATGAAGGACGCAAAACAATGGTACATGTTGTAGAAGAAGTAGCATCTCAGCTAGCGATTCCTTTTACGGTGGGCGGAGGAATTAATGCATTAGAAGATATGAAGAGAATGCTTCGTGCTGGTGCAGACAAAGTGTCATTAAATACAGCGGCCGTACTCAATCCAGCACTGATTACAGAAGGGTCCGACTTTTTTGGAGCTCAGTGTATTGTGGTAGCAATCGATGCTAAGTACGATGAAAGCTTACAATCATGGCGAGTCTATACACACGGAGGCCGCAATGCAACGGACTGGGAAGTAATCGACTGGGCAAGAGAAGCAGTGAAGCGCGGTGCGGGTGAGATCTTGTTAACGAGCATGGATAAAGACGGCGAAAAGTCAGGGTTTGATTTAGCGTTAACCAAAGCGGTCAGCCAAGCGGTGAGCGTTCCTGTTATTGCTTCTGGCGGCGCAGGAAATGGTCAAGATTTTGTCGATGCGTTTGAAAAAGGAGAAGCTGACGCGGCTTTGGCGGCTTCGATCTTTCACTATAAAGAAACATCTGTAAAAGAAATTAAAAGCTATGCAAAACAACAAGGAGTGAGCATTCGATGACGATTGAAAACATTAAATTCAACAGTGATGGACTTGTGCCAGCTATTGTACAAGATGCTGTGAGCAAAGAAGTTTTAACATTGGCTTATATGAACGAAGAATCACTTCAAAAATCAATTGATACACGTGAAACATGGTTTTACAGCCGTTCTCGACAAGAGTTATGGCACAAGGGCGCAACCTCTGGGAACACACAAAAAATTGTGAGCATGGCATATGACTGTGATGCTGATTCTCTTGTTGTAAAAGTGGAGCCTCAAGGTCCTGCTTGTCATACGGGGGCTTACAGCTGTTTTAATGAAACAATTCTTGGCGAAAATAAACAAAATGATAATCGGTTTGCTATTATTAATGAGCTAGAAGAAGTGATTGCTAAGCGTGAAGCTGAAATGCCAGAAGGAGCTTATACGACGTACTTATTCGATAAAGGCGTAGATAAAATCCTCAAAAAAGTAGGAGAAGAAGCAGGTGAAGTGATTATTGCAGCAAAAAATCGTGACCATGATGAGCTGAAGTGGGAAGTTGCGGATTTACTGTACCACGTACTTGTTTTACTTCGTGAGCAAAAGCTGCCTTTGGACGATGTCCTATCAGTATTAAAGGAACGTCACTCTAGCTAATAGCTACATAGTGAAAGGAGAGAAGGAGTTGTCTCATTTTAGATAAAAGAGGCAAAACCTTCTCTTATTTGCGTCAAGAAACGACTGCTTGCAGGCTCCTTTTTTGAATAGAGGTATTAAACTTCTTGGCAAATGTGATATACTACGAACGTCGAAATTATCAACTTATTTGGAGGGCTTAATGGAAAAACACTCAAAAGTAATTCAAAAAATGGCACAAGTAATTCCATTTTCGCAAACGGGTGACTTCTATTTCGAAAAAGCGCTGCAGGCGTTTGAAGAAGAGGAGTCAGATAAAGCGCTCAAGTATTTAACGCGTGCAAACAAAGAAAATGCCCGTAATCCACAGCTTCTTACAAACGTTGGAGTAGCTTTAACGGAGCAGGGAGATTATCAAGATGCCAACGAGCTTTTTCTCCATGTGATTCATCATATGGACGATACATTAGGAAGCTGTTACTACTATATAGCCAACAGCTATGCGCATCTTGGACTGTTTGAAGAATCAAAAAAATACGCGATGTATTACATTGAGCATTTTCCAAATGGTGACCTCTTTCGATCGGCTACAGATCTGTTAGATTTACTATCAATTGATGTGGATGAAGAAGATGAAGAGCCTAAAAATCAGCTAGGCGACATGCTGATTATAAAACAAGAACAAGCAAAACGACTGCTTGAAGCAACGAATTTTGAAGAAGCAGTGGATTTGTTAACTGAAATAATTGATGAGTATCCAGAATTCTGGTCTGCATATAATAATTTAGCGTTAGCTTATTTTTATTTAAATAAAATTGATGAGGCAATGGATTTGCTGAATGAAGTATTGGAGAAAAACCCTGGAAATCTTCATGCGTTATGCAATCAGCTGATTTTCTATTATTATTGCCATAAGCATAAAGAAGTTGAGGAGCTTACAGACGGGCTTAGCCGCGTTTATCCGATGTCATTTGAACACCGCTATAAGCTTGGAGCAACATTTGCGTTGATTGGTCAATACAAACTATCATACAGATGGTTAAAAAAGCTTTATACACAAGGTTTTCAAGGAGACAACTCATTTCATTATTGGCTTTCATACGCCTCTTACTATACTGGACATGAAGCCTTCGCTAAAGAAATGTGGAAGCTGGCATTGGAAGACGTTCCTGATAAAGAAGGAGAGGAGCCTTGGCGCATCAGTCAAAAAGCTGCGAAGGTTTTTCAATCGAAAGTGGATGTTACAGCGAAAAAGAAGTGTGCAACAAACAATGTTCACGATCAGCTTTACAGCTTGTATATGGCAAAAAAGCTTCCTGAACAGCAGCGTCTGCTTCTTTTAGAAGAAATCAAATCGTCCATACATATGAGTACACTTTTGGATGAAGTATATACGTATGTATGGCAGGATAAACAACATGTGATTTTTGAGGTGGCAGATGTTATTGAACTGGAGATGGAATCGCAGACTGAAAGTGATACCCAGGATCTTTTAAGCTTTTGGTTTTATGTATATGTACAGGTATATAAACAATCCTATGATTTTCAGCATGTCAACGTAAATGCATGGGCTGCAGCCGTCACATATATATGGGCGAAAGAACAAAACCAGTCTATTACTCAAGCCGATGCGGCAAAACAATATTCCATTTCGGCTGCAACAGTTAGAAAGTACAGTAAAATTGTGAATACGTTATTAAATTGAGCAAAAAAATAGACGATAATAGGAAGAACATATTAGGATAGTGGTAACGAAATAATTATCCATAAATTTGGAATCAACTACGAAGGAATTTCCTAAAAGGAGTGTAAAGAAATGACAGAAGAAAAAATTTATGATGTCATTATTATTGGGGCAGGTCCAGCAGGTATGACTGCTGCTGTATATACATCTCGTGCAGATTTATCAACACTAATGATTGAACGCGGAATTCCAGGCGGTCAAATGGCTAATACGGAAGATGTAGAAAACTATCCAGGTTATGATCATATCCTTGGTCCTGACCTTTCTAACAAAATGTTTGAGCATGCAAAAAAATTCGGTGCGGAATATGCGTACGGTGATATTAAAGAAATCATCGACGGAGAAGAATACAAGACAGTTCGTGCAGGCAGCAAAGAATATAAAACACGTTCAGTAATCGTTGCTACTGGTGCTGAATATAAAAAATTAGGTGCGCCAGGAGAAAAAGAACTAGGCGGCCGCGGCGTATCTTATTGTGCTGTATGTGACGGTGCATTCTTTAAAGGTAAAGAGCTAGTCGTTGTAGGCGGTGGAGACTCTGCGGTTGAGGAAGGCGTATATTTAACACGCTTCGCAACAAAAGTAACAATTATTCACCGACGCGATGAGCTTCGCGCGCAGAAAATCCTACAGCAGCGTGCATTTGACAACGAAAAAGTTGATTTTATCTGGAATACAACAGTCAAAGAAGTAAATGAAAAAGACGGTAAAGTAGGCAGCGTAACGTTAGTAGACACAAAAACAGGTGAAGAGCGCGAGTTTGGTGCGGACGGCGTATTCATTTATGTTGGAATGGTTCCACTAACAAAACCATTCGAAAGCCTAAACATCACGAATAAAGAAGGATATATTGAAACGAACGAGCAAATGGAAACAAAAGTACCAGGTGTGTTCGCAGCTGGAGACGTTCGTGAAAAGGCTCTTCGTCAAATTGTAACAGCTACAGGTGATGGCAGCATTGCTGCTCAAACGGCTCAGCACTATGTAGAAGAGTTAAAAGAAAAGTTAAAAGCTATTCAGCAATAAGGCTGAAATCAATCGTTTACAAAACGTAATTCGGTTTTAACTGTTCTGTAACACCTGTGAAACATTGATGGGGTACTATATAGATAGTAATTGACCCCCTTTTATAAAATATATGTATGTCGGGCATAGGACGTGTTCCTATGCCTCTTTTTTTTGACTATAACAGATTGAATTTACGTATATAACAGCAAGCGTTTATTTTCAGAAAATTTAGTAATAGTTAGTTCATCTCCGTTGTGAGAGAAGTTTGTTTCGTAGTATAATAAAAGAAAATGTCAGTATACATATGATGAGGTGGAAAACATGCAAAGGGTCACAAATTGTGTATTAATGAAAGACGATAAAGTATTGTTGCTTCAAAAGCCACGAAGAAACTGGTGGGTGGCCCCGGGTGGGAAAATGGAGCAAGGAGAATCTGTAAAAGACTCTGTTGTAAGAGAATTTCGTGAAGAAACAGGAATTTATTTGAAAAATCCCACTGTAAAAGGTATTTTTACATTTACGATGAAAGAAAACGATCAAATTTCATCTGAGTGGATGATGTTTACTTTTTTTGCTACAGATTTTGATGGGACAAATGTGCTAGAATCAGAAGAAGGCAAACTCGGTTGGCATAATTTGAGTGAAGTAAGTGAATTGCCGATGGCCCCGGGAGATCATCACATTATCGATTATGTAGCAAAAGGGTCGGGTGTTATTTATGGCAACTTTACGTATACAACGGATTTCGAGTTATTATCTTATCGAATTGATCCTTGTTAATGATAAATAGACATGTATGCATAGATTGAGGGGGATGAAAAATGAGTACTGGGTCTGTAAGCGATATTCAATTAGTGATTATTACTGGAATGTCAGGTGCAGGAAAAACAGTAGCAATTCAGAGTTTTGAAGATTTAGGGTTCTTTTGTGTAGATAATTTACCCCCTACATTGCTACCGAAATTTTTGGAACTCATGAAAGAGTCAGGGAATAAAATGAATAAAGTTGCTCTTGTTATGGATTTGCGAGGCAGAGAGTTTTTTGAAAGCCTATTTGAAGCATTAGATAACATGAGTGAAACAACGTGGGTCACGCCACAAATTTTATTTTTAGATGCAAAAGATTCTGTACTGGTGACGCGCTACAAAGAAACGAGACGTTCACATCCGCTAGCTCCTTCGGGTTTACCGTTAGAAGGAATTGGTATGGAACGGGAGCTGCTTGAGGAGTTAAAAGGAAGAGCTCAGCTTATTTATGAGACATCAGAGTTAAAGCCAAGAGAGCTTAGAGAAAAGATTTTAACTCAGTTTTCTTCGCACGCTTCACAAGTTTTTACTGTTAATGTGATGTCATTTGGTTTTAAATACGGGGTGCCTATTGACGCTGATTTAGTCTTTGATGTGCGCTTTTTGCCAAACCCTCACTATATTGACCATATGCGTCCTAAAACAGGGCTTGAAGAAGAGGTTTCTTCTTACGTATTAAAATGGACGGAAACTCAAAAGTTCATTGAAAAAGTAGTAGACCTACTTTCGTTTATGCTTCCGCAGTACAAGCGAGAAGGTAAAAGCCAGCTGGTCATCGCTATAGGGTGTACAGGGGGACAGCATCGCTCCGTCACATTAGCTGAATATTTAGGTCACCATTTCCAGAATGAATACAAAACTCATATTTCTCATCGTGACATTGAGAGGAGAAAGGAAAATCATAGATGAGCAGTGAACAGCTTCCAAAAGTTGTCGTCATTGGGGGAGGAACGGGTTTACCAGTGCTGTTAAGAGGGTTGAAGGAATACCCTCTTGATCTTACAGCCATCGTAACCGTAGCAGACGACGGGGGAAGTTCTGGCCGATTGCGCGATGAACTTGAAATCCCTGCTCCTGGTGATATTCGAAATGTGCTAGCTGCTTTATCTGATGTAGAGCCACTAGTTGAAGAGCTTTTTCAACATCGATTTGATACAGGAAATGAGCTTACAGGCCATTCTCTTGGCAATTTGTTGCTTGCAGCTATGACGTCTATTACTGGCGATTTTGTGCATGCTATACGAGAAATGAGCAAAGTACTAAACGTCAGAGGGAAAGTGCTTCCGGCAGCTAATCAAAGTGTTGTGCTGCATGCGGAGATGCAAGATGGATCCATCGTAACAGGTGAATCTAAAATTCCAGAAGTTAATAAAAAAATTAATAAAGTGTTTTTATCGCCTGCCGATGTGAAACCGCTTGTCGAGACAATAAAAGCTATTCGACGCGCTGATTTAATTGTATTGGGGCCGGGAAGTCTTTATACAAGTATTTTGCCGAATTTACTGGTGCAAGATATTTGTAATGAGCTTTGTTCGACAAAAGCAAAGAAAGTGTACGTGTGCAACGTGATGACGCAGCCGGGTGAGACATTGGGTTTTAAGGCAAGTGATCATATTAAAGCGCTTTACAACCATATGCCGTGTGCGTTTTTAGATGCGATTATTGTCAATAATGCACCTATTCCGGCACCTTTAAAAAAGAAATATCAAGTAGAGCAGGCTCAGCCTGTAGAATATGACCGTGAAGTATTGCTAAAATTAGGTTTAGAAGTGATTGAAGATCAAATTATTCAGTATGACGGCAGCGTAATTAGGCATGATACAAAAAAAGTAGCAAAGCTTGTGTATTCTATGCTGACATCGCTGCAAGGTAAAGCGAATACTGGTGTTTAACACTATTTCCGTATGTAGATTGGAGGTGAAGTTATGTCATTTGCATCAGAAACAAAAAAAGAGTTAACGAATTTAGAAGTCAAGGATTGCTGTGCAAAAGCAGAGCTCTCTGCATTAATTCGAATGAATGGTTCACTTTCTTTTTCGAATAAAAAATTCACAGTTGATGTCCAAACTGAAAATGCAGCGATTGCTCGACGCATTTATGTCCTGCTTAAGAAAAATTATGATGTGTCAGTAGAACTGCTTGTACGTAAGAAAATGCGGCTGAAGAAAAACAATGTGTATATTGTTCGATTAGTAGAGAAAACAAGAATGCTTTTGGAAGACTTAAAAATTGTAGAAGAAGGATTCACGTTTACACATCGTATTTCACCAGAGCTAGTACAAAAGAAATGCTGTAAGCGATCCTACTTAAGAGGCGCATTTTTAGCCGGCGGCTCTATTAATAACCCGGAGACATCATCGTACCATCTTGAAATCTTTTCATTGTATGAAGAGCACAACGAAGCTTTATGCAATTTAATGAACGAATTTCAATTGAATAGTAAAACATTAGAACGAAAAAAAGGCTATATTAACTATTTGAAAGAAGCTGAAAAAATTACGGAGTTTCTAAATATCATTGGAGCCCATAACGCTCTTTTACGGTTTGAGGATGTAAGAATTGTCCGAGATATGCGAAATTCCGTTAATCGCTTAGTTAATTGTGAAACAGCTAACTTAAACAAAACAATCGGAGCGGCCATTCGTCAAGTGGAAAACATTCGTTATATTGATGAAACAGCTGGATTAGATATCTTACCAGAAAAGCTGAGAGAAATTGCTCGTTTGCGTGTGGAATATCAAGACGTTACGTTAAAGGAGCTTGGTGAGATGGTATCTGGAGGTCAAATTAGCAAATCAGGCATTAACCATCGATTGCGTAAAATTGACCAAATAGCAGACAAGCTTCGCGCCGGTCAGCCAGTCACATAAGGGGAATTGCAAGGGGGAGGATTTTATCATGGAAAAACAAGTAGAAGTAAAATTAAAAACGGGATTACAAGCTCGTGTTGCGGCACTATTCGTGCAAGAAGCAACTCGTTTTACATCTGATGTGTACTTGAAGAAAGATGAGAAAGTAGTCAACGCTAAAAGTATCATGGGGTTAATGAGCTTAGCGATTAATAACGGTTCTCTTATTACGCTCATTGTTGAAGGGGTAGATGAAAAAGAAGCAATGGATGCGTTAGTCGCTTACGTAGAGAACGATGCATAAAAAAGCCTTTCCCAAAGTGGGAAAGGCTTTTTTCTTATTTAGGGTCGTTTTCTAATACTTTGTCAATTAGACCGTATTCTAAAGCGCGTTCAGCAGTCATGAAATTATCACGATCTGTATCACGTTGTAGCACTTCTAACGGTTGACCTGTACGCTCAGCTAAAATTGAATTTAGTTTTTCACGTAAGAATAGAATACGTTTTGCCGCAATTTCGATTTCAGTAGCTTGTCCTTGAGCACCACCAAGAGGTTGATGAATCATTACTTCGCTGTTTGGAAGAGCAAAACGTTTGCCCTTTTCACCAGCAGCCAGTAAGAAAGCACCCATTGATGCAGCCATACCGATACAAATTGTAGAAACTTTTGGCTTAATGAATTGCATCGTATCATAGATAGCCATTCCAGCTGTAATAGAGCCACCTGGGCTGTTGATATAAAGTGAGATATCTTTTTCTGGGTCTTCAGCAGCTAAGAATAGAAGCTGAGAAACGATCGAGTTAGCTACATTATCATCAATAGCACTACCTAAAATAATAATGCGGTCTTTTAATAAACGTGAATAAATGTCATAAGCACGTTCACCACGGTTTGTTTGTTCAATAACTGTAGGAATTAAGTTCATATTAAATTCCTCCTTAACAAGAATAATTTGTTATGTACCTATAATACACGTATGGTCAATAAAGGTCAAACAAAAGAACCTCTACTACACATATTCGCTTAAAAGACTATGTATTCCTCTTTGACATTATTAAAATTTTTCCCCCTTCTAAAAAAAATAAACGTAGTATTCTATTGAAAAGAGAAGTTTTCTCTCCTATAATGGAAGTTGTGACAAATATGCCCTCGTAGTGTAGTGGATAGCACAAGAGATTCCGGTTCTCTTAGGGTGGGTTCGAATCCTGTCGAGGGCGTCTTAAAACGTTGCGGATTACGCAACGTTTTTTATTTTGAGTAAAAAGGCTCATCTTCTCAAAAAATAATATTTATTTTCCTTCTATAACCCTTTATACGCGTAAGGAAGCAAGAAATTAATTCCATTGTACCGGTTGCGGAATTTGTCAGAATACTATAAAACAGTATATAAGGAAAAGAAAAACGGAGGAGGAATAAATATGAAATACATGAACAAACTTTTCATTGTCAGTGCATCGGTAGCCCTATTACTATCTGCATGCGGGACGAACGAAGATTCTGCTCAGCCGAAGTCTAATGATCAAGCAGAAAATGTTCAGCAGGATACAGCTTCTAAATCTGATCAAACATCAGGCGCTGCAAAAGAAGAGTCGAAAAAAGATGCGGATTCTGCTGAGGTCTCAGCCGAACCTTCAGGAAGTCAATCATCGACTAGCGAAACGGCGGAAGGTGGACAGTCAAGGTCTTCTTCAGAAACAAAACTAACAAAAAGCCCAGAACAAGATTATTCTATTCAAGTAATGGACGGCTATAAACTAACGGGTGAAGAACCTGGAAAAGATGCGTTAGTGTTAACTTCAGATGATTCTCAATTTATGCGTATTGAAATGCTTTCATCAGAAGCATCGCTGGATGACGCTGCTCAATCTGTTAAACAAACGGCAACAGCAGTTAATAAAAATGCAGCAGAGAAAAAGAATCTTGAAGAGAATGGAATCTTCAAAGATTCTGTTTGGTATGAAGCCACATCTGGCGATCATACGGTAAACGCCGTGTTGGTTAAAGGAAAGAAACCAATGAAGCTAACCATTTTTACGAAAAATGACGCAGAAAACTTAGACAAGTTTATGCAAATGGCACAAACTATTCAATAAGCAATTCTTCTATATATTATACAAATGCAGAAAATTCGACATGACGAAGAAAACGTCATGTCGAATTAGTACTGGGATCATGTAGTAGGCGCGAATTATAATGAAAAGTTATAAAGGTGTATAGCTCTATTACTTTTTTGATGGTTAGTAACTAAAAATAGGATGAAATGCTTCGTTAACAAAGGTTGACGGAGATTTTTTGATGAAAAAATTACATATAAAAAATAGTTACATGCTCTTTGAAAGCGTTTTTATAGTAAAATAGATGAAGGGGAGGGGAGAAATAATGGAGATTGGATTATTTCAGCAGCAGTCGTTAAAACTGACGATGTCAAAAGAATTATCACAAGCTATTTCTCTTTTACAATATTCATCGATGGATATTGTAGCGTTTTTACATGAGCAGGCGCTTCAAAATCCGCTTATAGATTTTTCAGAGCTGCCCGTCAATACATCTCACAATCAAAAAAATCATGCAACTTCTGATTCAACAGATTATATGAGCAGTATACCAGCTCCTAAAGAAACGCTGTACGAACATTTAATGAATCAATCCGCATTATTAAAATTAGATGAATGTGAGCAGGCAGCCGTTGAGTTTGTTATTCATAGTCTGGATGATGCTGGCTATTTGCACGATGAGTTAATCATACTTGCTAACCAGCTTGGCCAAGATCAAGAGCAGGTTGAAAAGGCTCTTCAACTTGTGCAGCAGATGGACCCGGCAGGAGTAGGGGCGAGAAGTTTACAGGAGTGCTTAATGCTCCAATTAAAAAGAAGTAATCAATGGACAGAAAAAATAGAGCAAATTTTGACACATCACTTTGAGGAATTTGCTTATAAAAAATGGATGAAAATCTCAAAGTTATGTCAAATCTCACTTGAAGCTCTTCAACAATTACATGAACAGATTAAGAAATTAAATCCTCGTCCTGGATCATTTTATATGAAGTCCAATGAACGATTCATTGTACCGGATTTTATTGTGAAAATTGAAGATGGAAATGTCGTTGCTTATGCAAATGAGGATTTGGAACCTCGTCTTTCAGTGAACGAACAATACAAACTTCAGCTGAAAAATAAGCAGAACCAAGAAATGTTTTCTTATTTGCAAGAGAAATATCGTGAATTTCAATGGATTATGAAAAGTTTACACACACGCAAAGACACATTAAACGCATTAATGAATACTTTACTCGTTGAACAAGAAGCATTTTTTAAAAAGGGCCCTTCGTATTTGAAGCCGTTAACGATGAAGGAAGTAGCGGAACAAACCTCTGTGCATGAATCAACGATTAGCCGTGCTACTCGGCACAAATATATTCAAACGCCTTTTGGCACCTTTTCAATGAAATCTTTTTTCTCAACTAGTATTCAACTGGGCAACAACGAAGCGACTTCTACAACTCACGTAAAAGAACTGCTTAAAAAGCTAGTATCAGAAGAAAACAAACAGCGTCCGCTTTCAGATCAGCAGTTGGCTAACGTCTTGCAAAGCAATTATAACGTTACTATTTCAAGAAGAACGGTAGCCAAATATCGAGACCAATTAAACGTTCTACCATCCAGTCAACGAAAACTTTTTGTCACGCAGTAAAGGAGTGGGAATGTGGAAGTCGTACTATATACCAAAAATGGCTGTCATTTATGCGATGATGCAAAGAAGCTGCTTGCAGAGATGCAGTCTGAGTTTCCCTTTCAGCTTATGGAACGAGATATTTACAAAAACGATGAGTGGCTGGAAAAGTATCACCTTGCGATTCCTGTAGTAGAAATGGATGGAGAAGAAGTGGAATATGGAAAAATAACAGGTATTCCATTAAGAAAACGCTTACTTTTAAAAATAGGCAACACATGAGTTGAATAAAGGATTCACTCCTGTTAGAATAGATTTTGTAGCAGGGTGAATTTTTTTTGCGCAAGGTGGGACATAATATGTCTATATGGGACAAAATATGTCCAGCAAGTTTATGCCTTAAGGGGATTTTAACATGCGTTCTTTAATAGAAGTACAACGAAAATTATTACCTGAACTTCTCTCAGTTATGCAAAAGCGCTATCAAATCTTGCAATACATACGTTTAATGCAGCCGATTGGCCGCAGAAACTTAGCTGTAAGCCTTGGGCTAACAGAGCGTGTGTTACGAAGCGAAGTAACATTCTTAAAAGAACAAGATTTGATTGACATTTACCCTAGTGGGATGACGCTTACAAACGAGGGAGAACTACTTCTAGCTGAGTTAGAAGAAGTAATGAAGGAAGTTTCAGGACTTCGATTATTGGAAACAACATTAAAAGAGGCGTTTTCTTTATCAGAAGTTGTTGTTGTATCTGGAGATAGTGATCAGTCTCCTTGGGTCAAAAATGAAATGGGTCGAGCATCTGTTTCGTGTATCAAGGAGCGCCTTGTTGGTGAAAAAAATACCGTTGCTGTTACAGGTGGTACAACGCTTGCCGCCGTTGCCGAAATGATGACACCTGATTCAAAACACCCTGATGTACTTTTTGTACCTGCTCGCGGAGGGCTAGGTGAAAATGTACAAAACCAAGCAAACACGATTTGTGCTAAGATGGCTGAAAAGTCCATGAGTCACTATCGCTTGCTTCATGTTCCAGATCAGCTTAGTGATGAAGCATACCGATCCATTATCGGTGAGCCATCTATTAAAGACATGCTTCATTTAATCAAGTCCGCTGGTATGGTTGTTCACGGAATAGGAGACGCTATGACAATGGCAGAACGCCGTAAAACACCACAAGCTGACTTAGAAAAAGTGAAAAATGGACATGCTGTAGGTGAGGCATTTGGATACTATTTTAATCATCAAGGCGAAGTTGTTCATAAAGTTAAAACAGTTGGCATACAACTCGATGATTTAAAGAACAATAAATGTGTTATTGCTGTTGCAGGAGGTTCATCAAAAGCAAAGGCAATTAAAGCGTTTATGCAACAAGCGCATGATTCGATTCTCATTACAGATGAAGGCGCCGCAAAAGAGTTAGTAAGGGATTTTAATTAATCCCTCATATAAAAAAATACTTTTTACATTCAAGGAGGAAATACCCATGGCAGTAAAAATTGGTATTAACGGATTTGGTCGTATCGGCCGTAATGTATTCCGCGCAGCTTTAAAAAATGATAACGTTGAAGTAGTAGCAATCAACGACTTAACAGATGCTAACATGCTTGCTCACCTTTTAAAATATGATTCTGTACACGGAAAATTAGATGCAGAAGTAGTAGTAGATGGTAGCAACTTAGTAGTAAACGGTAAAACAATCGAAATCTCTGCTGAACGCGACCCAGCTCAATTATCTTGGGGCAAACAAGGCGTAGAAGTTGTTGTTGAATCTACTGGATTCTTCACAAAACGCGCTGACGCTGCAAAACACTTAGAAGCAGGAGCTAAAAAAGTAATTATCTCTGCTCCAGCATCTGATGAAGACATCACAATCGTAATGGGTGTTAACGAAGACAAATACGATGCAGCTAACCACAACGTAATTTCAAATGCTTCTTGTACAACTAACTGCTTAGCGCCATTTGCTAAAGTGTTAAACGACAAGTTCGGTCTTAAACGCGGAATGATGACAACAGTTCACTCTTACACAAACGACCAACAAATCTTAGACTTACCACACAAAGATTACCGTCGTGCTCGTGCAGCTGCTGAAAACATCATCCCAACTTCAACTGGTGCTGCTAAAGCTGTATCTCTAGTATTACCTGAATTAAAAGGTAAATTAAACGGTGGAGCTATGCGTGTTCCAACTCCAAACGTTTCTTTAGTAGACTTAGTTGCTGAACTTGATAAAGAAGTAACTGTTGAAGATGTAAACAACGCTCTTAAAGAAGCTGCTGAAGGCGATCTTAAAGGCATCCTTGGTTACAGCGAAGAGCCACTAGTATCTGGTGACTACAATGGTAACATCAACTCTTCTACAATCGATGCATTATCTACAATGGTAATGGAAGGTAACATGGTTAAAGTTATCTCTTGGTACGATAACGAGAGCGGATATTCTAACCGTGTAGTAGACCTTGCTCAATACATCGCTGCTAAAGGACTATAAGAATAACTTAAAATTCGCTTCTATTTTATTCAATAAGACAGAAATCGACTAGACTTTCCTTTTTTATTGGATATCTGAAAATAGAACGACTATAATAAGACTTGCTAAGGAAGAGAGGGGCATACCCCCTCTTCCTTGATTTATGTATTGGCTTCTACATGAAAAAGCGTCATAAGCAGCTAACTGGAGTTTCACTTTATATAGAAAGGCGCCAATATATAAAATGAAATCTACGGTGGTTTGTGGATTGATGATTACATAGAAGCCTACTTGCTTAGTACCATAAATACTTAAGGAGGCCTTTTAACGATGAACAAAAAAACGTTGAAAGACATCGATGTAAAAGGAAAGCGAGTATTTTGTCGCGTAGACTTTAACGTACCAATGAAAGACGGAAAAGTAACAGACGAAACTCGTATTCGTGCAGCTATTCCTACTATTCAATATTTAGTAGAACAAGGTGCAAAAGTAATTTTAGCTAGCCATCTTGGACGTCCAAAAGGCGAAGTTGTTGAAGAGTTACGTCTAAATGCTGTTGCAGAACGTTTACAAGCTCTTCTTGGTAAAGACGTTGCAAAAGCTGACGAAGCTTTTGGTGAAGAAGTAAAGAAAACAATCGACGGCATGAGCGAAGGCGATGTTTTAGTACTTGAAAACGTACGTTTTTACCCAGGCGAAGAGAAAAACGATCCTGAATTAGCAAAAGCGTTTGCTGAATTAGCAGATGTATACGTAAACGATGCATTCGGTGCAGCTCACCGTGCGCACGCTTCAACAGAAGGAATTGCTCAACACATTCCAGCAGTAGCAGGTTTCTTAATGGAAAAAGAGCTTGATGTGCTTTCAAAAGCATTATCGAACCCAGAACGTCCATTTACTGCAATCGTTGGTGGAGCAAAAGTTAAAGACAAAATCGGTGTAATTGACCACTTACTTGATAAAGTAGATAACTTAATCATCGGTGGAGGACTTTCTTACACATTTATTAAGGCACTAGGCCATGAAGTAGGTAAATCACTTCTTGAAGAAGACAAGATTGAACTTGCAAAATCTTTCATGGAAAAAGCTAAGAAAAACGGAGTAAACTTCTACATGCCAGTGGACGTGGTAGTAGCAGATGACTTCTCAAATGATGCTAATATTCAAGTTGTATCAATTGAAAACATTCCAAGCGATTGGGAAGGCTTAGACGCAGGACCGAAAACGCGTGAAATCTATGCTGACGTAATCAAAAACTCTAAGTTAGTTATTTGGAATGGACCAATGGGTGTATTTGAATTAGACGCATTTGCTAATGGAACAAAAGCAGTAGCTGAAGCTTTAGCAGAAGCAACTGACACATATTCAGTAATCGGCGGAGGAGACTCTGCAGCAGCTGTTGAAAAATTCAACCTAGCTGATAAAATGAGCCATATTTCTACAGGTGGCGGTGCGTCACTAGAGTTTATGGAAGGTAAAGAACTTCCAGGCGTAGTTGCACTAAACGATAAGTAAGTTTATATTTCAGTAAGACGGAGGACCGACCTGACGACTGATAATATAAATAATTATCAAGCAGCGAAGAAGGATGACCAAGAGATAAAAGGGACCGAATCACTTTTAACAGCACCCTCTTGGACATCTAACGCGTGAAGTGAAAACCCACAATAAACAAAGGACGGTGTTACACATGCGTAAACCAATTATTGCAGGAAACTGGAAAATGAATAAAGTACTTTCTGAAGCAACTAGCTTTGTTGAAGAAGTAAAAGGAGCAGTACCATCTCCTGAAAGCGTAGATTCAGTAGTATGTGCACCTGCACTATTTTTAGATCGTTTAGTAGAAGCGACTAAAGGCACAGACTTAAAAATTGGTGCACAAAACATGCACTTCGAAGAAAACGGTGCGTTCACTGGAGAAGTGAGCCCTGTTGCATTAGCAGACCTAGGTGTGAACTACGTAATTTTAGGACACTCTGAACGTCGTGAAATGTTTGCTGAAACGGACGAAACAGTAAACCAAAAAACAATTGCTGCATTCAAACACGGTTTAACACCAATCGTTTGCTGCGGTGAAACAAACGAAGAGTATGAACAAGACCAAACAAAAACAGTTGTAGCTAATCAAGTACAAAAAGCATTAGCTGGTCTAACTGATGAGCAAGTAAAACAAACGGTTATCGCATATGAGCCAATCTGGGCAATCGGTACAGGTAAATCTTCAACTGCTGAAGGTGCAAACGAAGTTTGTGCATACATCCGTAGCGTTGTTGCAGAACAATTCTCTCAAGATGTTGCAGATGCTGTACGTATTCAATACGGCGGTAGCGTAAAACCTGCTAATATTAAAGAATATATGTCTCAATCAGACATTGACGGAGCTTTAGTAGGTGGAGCAAGCTTAGAAGCAGATTCTTTCTTACAGCTTTTGGAGGCTGGTAAGTAATGAGTAAAAAGCCAGTAGCATTAATCATCTTAGATGGTTTTGCATTACGCGATGAAGATAAAGGTAATGCGGTAACACATGCAAAAAAACCAAACTTCGACCGTTTCTGGAACGAGTATCCTCATGCTACACTTCAGGCGTCTGGAGAAGCTGTAGGCTTACCGGAAGGCCAAATGGGTAACTCTGAAGTAGGTCACTTAAACATCGGTGCAGGCCGAATTGTGTACCAAAGCTTAACTCGTGTAAACGTAGCAATTCGTGAAGGCGAGTTTGAACAAAACGAAACGCTTGTAGCAGCTGTAAAGCACGCAAAAGAAAAGGGTACAAACCTTCATCTTTTCGGACTTTTATCTGATGGCGGTGTACACAGTCATATCGAACATCTTTATGCATTATTGCGTCTAGCTAAGAGTGAAGGCTTAGAAAAAGTCTACATTCATGGCTTCTTAGATGGTCGTGACGTAGCACCTCAATCTGCTGAAACGTATTTAAAAGAACTTAATGAAAAAATTGAAGAGTACGGCGTTGGTGAAATTGCAACACTTTCAGGACGTTACTACTCAATGGACCGCGACAAACGCTGGGAGCGCGTAGAGAAATCATACCGCGCAATGGTGTACGGTGAAGGTCCATCATATACAAGCGCTGAAGAGTGCGTAAAAGATTCATATGAAAATGGAATCTATGACGAATTCGTTTTACCTTCTGTTATTACAAAGGAAGACGGATCGCCAGTTGCGACAATTCAAGACGAAGATGCAGTCATTTTCTACAACTTCCGTCCCGATCGCGCAATTCAAATTTCAAATACGTTCGCAAACGAAGATTTCCGCTCATTTGATCGCGGTGAGAAACATCCGAAAAACTTACATTTTGTATGTCTAACTCACTTCAGCGAAACAGTTGACGGATATGTAGCCTTTAAGCCAATTAACTTAGATAATACGCTTGGTGAAGTATTATCTCAAAATAACTTAAAGCAGCTTCGTATTGCTGAAACGGAAAAATATCCTCACGTAACGTTCTTTATGAGCGGTGGACGTGAAGCAGAGTTTCCTGGTGAAACACGTATCTTAATCGATTCACCAAAAGTAGCAACATATGACTTGAAACCTGAGATGAGTGCTTATGAAGTGACGGACGCGTTGCTTGCAGAAATCGAGGGCGACAAGCAGGACGCTATTTTATTAAACTTTGCAAACCCTGATATGGTAGGTCATTCAGGTATGTTAGAACCAACGGTAAAAGCGATTGAAACAGTAGATGAGTGCTTAGGCAAAATTGTAGATGCAATTTTAGCTAAAGGCGGTACAGCAATTATCACAGCAGACCATGGTAATGCTGATGAAGTGATTACACTTGAAGGTAATCCAATGACGGCTCATACAACGAATCCTGTTCCGGTAATTGTAACAAAACAAGGCTTAGAGCTTCGTGAAGACGGTATTCTAGGGGATCTAGCTCCTACAATGCTTACTCTTCTAGATGTAGCACAGCCAAAAGAAATGACAGGTAAAACATTAATTAAATAATTAATTATAAAGGAGAGTTTTAAAATGCCAACAATTCTTGACATTTATGCACGCGAAGTATTAGATTCTCGCGGTAACCCAACAGTTGAAGTAGAAGTATATACTGAATCAGGCGCTTTCGGACGCGCAATCGTACCAAGTGGTGCTTCTACTGGTGAACACGAAGCAGTAGAATTACGCGATGGTGACAAATCTCGCTACCTAGGTAAAGGTGTATTAAAAGCAGTAGAAAACGTAAACGAAATTATCGCTCCTGAATTAGTAGGTATGGACGCAACTGATCAAATCGGTATCGACCGCCTTATGATTGAGCTAGATGGTACGGAAAACAAAGGTAAATTAGGTGCTAACGCTATCCTTGGTGTATCTATGGCAGTAGCTCACGCAGCAGCTGATTTCGTAGGTCTTCCATTATATCGTTACCTTGGTGGATTCAACGCGAAGCAATTACCAACTCCAATGATGAACATCATCAACGGTGGTTCTCATGCTGATAACAACGTTGACTTCCAAGAGTTCATGATTTTACCTGTAGGAGCTCCTACATTCAAAGAAGCAATCCGTATGGGTGCTGAAGTATTCCACGCGTTAAAATCTGTTTTATCTGCAAAAGGCTTAAATACAGCTGTAGGTGACGAAGGTGGATTCGCTCCAAACCTTGGTTCTAACCGTGAAGCATTAGAAGTAATTGTTGAAGCAATCGAAAAAGCTGGCTACAAAGCTGGTCAAGACATCCAATTAGGTATGGACGTTGCTTCTTCTGAATTCTTCAACAAAGAAACTGGTAAATATGACTTAGCAGGCGAAGGTCGTACAGGCGTAACTTCTGCTGAAATGGTAGATTTCTACGAGCAGTTAGTTAACGAATTCCCAATCGTTTCAATCGAAGACGGTTTAGACGAAAATGACTGGGATGGTCACAAGCTATTAACTGAGCGCATTGGCGGCAAAGTACAGCTTGTTGGTGACGATTTATTCGTAACAAACACGAAAAAACTTTCTCAAGGTATCGAACAAGGCGTAGGTAACTCTATCCTTATCAAAGTTAACCAAATCGGTACATTAACTGAAACGTTCGAAGCTATTGAAATGGCTAAACGTGCTGGTTACACAGCAGTAGTTTCTCACCGTTCTGGTGAAACTGAAGATGCAACAATCGCTGATATCGCTGTTGCAACAAATGCTGGTCAAATCAAAACTGGTTCTATGAGCCGTACAGACCGTATTGCGAAATACAACCAATTACTACGCATCGAAGACGAGCTAGGTGTTCTAGCTGTATACGATGGCGCTAAATCTTTCTACAACTTAAAAAAATAAGTTGAAATCATAAAAAACGGATGACGATTGTCATCCGTTTTTTTATGTTAAAATCCGGTGTATTTCGCTGTCATTACTTGTATGAGAGGGTTTTTTATGATAAATTAACCTTAGCGTAGTGCGCGTACTTTATCCCCGGTAATGCCAATCAGAAGGGATGAAGAAACCCCGCTGATTGACTATTACTTGGTGTAGGAGGTGTGTCTTAGTGCATACATTGCTGATTACTTTGCTAGTGATTGTTTCAATTGCATTGATTGTTGTGGTCGTTTTACAATCAAGCAAAACTACTGGATTATCTGGAGCTATTTCCGGTGGAGCTGAAACGTTATTTGGAAAACAAAAAGCACGTGGAATTGACTTAGTTTTACACCGTTTGACAGTAGTGTTATCTATCTTATTCTTTGCGTTAACACTTGCTGTATCTTATTTCAAACTTTAATATGTTACTGGATAGACTGCCACCTAATGCATACGTACTTGGTGTATACCAACTTATGTATTAGGTGGCTTTTTTAATGGGCGTGTTGAATACTTTAATTTCATTTTTAAGTAATGATATAATATAGCTTTAGAAAAAAGTACTAAATATAGTATAAAAGCGTAAAAGTTGACGGACACATCTCTTGTTATGTGATGACCGTCACATAAATACATGTTTTTTTCTATTATGACTGCAGATATTATAACTAAAAGGAGTTAAATGATATATGAAAATTGCACAACCAAAGCCATTTACATTTGAAGGCGGCGAAAAGGCTGTTTTATTACTTCACGGTTTTACCGGAAATTCTGCTGATGTTCGTATGTTAGGTCGTTTTTTAGAGAAAAAAGGATACACATGCCACGCACCTCACTATAAAGGACACGGTGTAGCGCCTGAAGAGCTTGTTCATACTGGTCCAAAAGATTGGTGGAAAGATGTCATGGAAGGCTATGAGTTTTTGAAAAGTAAAGGCCATGAAAGTATTGCCGCTGTAGGTCTTTCACTAGGTGGCGTATTTTCACTGAAATTAGGTTACACTGTACCTATAAAGGGTATTGTGCCTATGTGCGCGCCTATGTATATAAAGAGTGAAGAAGTCATGTATGAAGGTGTTTTAGCGTATGCACGCGAATATAAAAAGCGTGAAGGTAAATCGTCTGAACAGATTGAACAAGAAATGGAAGAGTTCAAACAAACACCAATGAACACGTTAAAGTCTTTACAGGAATTAATCGCTGAAGTGCGAAATTCAGTTGATATGATTTATGCACCGACATTTGTTGTACAAGGTCGTCATGATCATATGATTAATACAGACAGCGCCAATATTATTTATAATAGCGTCGAGTCTCCTACAAAAGATATAAAGTGGTACGAAGAATCTGGTCATACCATTACCTTTGATAAAGAGCGAGATCAGCTTCACGAGGATGTATATGCATTTTTGGAATCACTTGATTGGTAATAGAGATAATACGAATAAGGAAAAAGGAGGGACATGATGTGAAAGAAGAAAATCAGCCCTATATGAATGAAATATTGGATTTTATGAAAAGGGATAATTACAAACCTTTGACTGTCCAAGAGCTTGCAAAAGAATTTAATACGGAGGATGCAGAGTCATTCAAAGAGTTTGTTAAGGCACTTGTTATTATGGAAGAGAAGGGTTTAATTATCCGAGCAAGAAATGACCGCTACGGGCTGCCGGAACAAATGAATTTTGTCAAAGGGAAAGTAAGCGGACATGCAAAAGGGTTTGCGTTCGTAGTTCCTGAAGAAAAAGATGCGGGTGATGTATTTATTCCCCCTACTGAAACAAACAATGCTATGCACGGAGATATTGTGCTTGCAAGAGTGTTATCAGAATCATCAGGTGCTCGTCGTGAAGGAACCATTGTAAAAATCTTAGAACGAGGTACCCAGCAAATTGTAGGTACGTATACGCAAAGCAAGAATTTCGGCTTTGTGATTGCGGATGACAAAAAAATTGCAGGTGATATCTTTATTCCCAAAGCAGCAAGAAACGGTGCAGTTGAAGGCCATAAAGTAGTAGTAGAGCTCACAACCTATCCGGAAGGCCGCATGAATGCAGAAGGAAAAGTTGTTCAAATTCTTGGACATAAAAACGATCCGGGGATCGATATCATTTCTGTTATCCATAAGCACGGTCTTCCTCAAGAATTTCCTGCTGACGCTTTAACGCAAGCAATTGATACACCTGAGACGATTGATGAAAAAGATATCGGTAACCGTCGCGATCTTCGGGATCAAGTTATTGTAACCATTGACGGAGCAGATGCAAAAGATTTGGATGACGCTGTAACGGTTACAGAGCTTGAAAACGGAAACTACAAATTAGGTGTTCATATTGCAGATGTAAGTCACTACGTTAAAGAAGGTTCTCCGATTGATGTAGAAGCAGCAGAGCGCGGAACAAGCGTCTATTTAGTAGACCGAGTTATTCCGATGATTCCTCACCGTTTATCTAACGGAATCTGCTCATTAAATCCAAAAGTTAACCGTTTTACACTTTCTTGTGAGATGGAAATTAATCCACAAGGTGAAGTAGTAAAACATGAGATTTTTGAAAGTGTCATCAAAACGACAGAACGAATGACGTATTCAGATGTGAACAAAATCTTAGTGGATAAAGATGAAGAAGTGTTAGAACGCTACGAGCCAATCGTTCCGATGTTTGAGCGTATGGAAAAGCTGGCAGCTATTCTTCGTAAAAAGAGAATGGATCGCGGTGCCATTGATTTTGATTTCAAAGAAGCAAAAGTATTGGTAGATGATGATGGACATCCTCACGATGTTATTTTGCGTGAACGTTCAGTTGCTGAAAAGCTAATCGAAGAATTTATGCTGGCGGCGAATGAAACAGTAGCAGAACATTTTCACTGGATGAACGTACCGTTTATTTATCGTATTCATGAAGATCCAGATGCAGAGAAGCTTACTCGTTTCTTAGAGTTTATTACAAACTTTGGTTATACAGTGAAAGGGACAGGCAACGATATTCATCCGCGTGCGCTGCAAGATATTTTAGAAGAAGTAAAGGGTACGCCTGAAGAGATGGTTATTTCAACTGTTATGCTTCGTTCGATGAAACAAGCGAAATATGAAGCAGAAAGTTTAGGCCACTTTGGTTTATCAGCTGAATTCTATACGCATTTTACGTCTCCAATCCGTCGTTATCCGGATTTAATCGTTCATCGTCTCATTCGTACGTATTTAATTGAAGGAAAAACAGATCAGCAAACGCAAGAAAAATGGCGCGAGCTTCTGCCTGATGTTGCTGAGCATTCTTCTAATATGGAACGTCGTTCAGTTGACGCTGAGCGAGAAACGGACGATATGAAAAAAGCTGAGTTTATGGCTGATAAAGTTGGGGAAGTATTCAATGGTATTATTAGCTCTGTTACAAACTTTGGGATGTTCGTGGAGCTGGAAAATACGATTGAAGGGTTAGTTCATGTTAGTGACTTAACGGATGACTATTATCGTTACGACGAACGTCATTATGCGATGATTGGAGAAAGAACGGGCAACGTCTTCCGAATTGGAGACGAAATTGAAGTGAAAGTTGCCGATGTGAATAAAGACGAGCGTTCAGTGGACTTTGTTATTGTGGGAATGAAAGAAGGCCGCAAACGCTTATCTAAAGATCGTCCTAAAGTGATTAAGGCAAAACAAAAGTCACGCAAAGACGATAAAGGAAAAGGTCGAGAGGGCAGCCGAAGCAAAAATGAAGAGTGGTCTACTCAAAAACCAAAGAAGAAAAAGAAAAAAAGATTCTTCGAAGGCGCTCCAAACGTTAAGCGCAAAAAGAAAAAGCGCAAATAATCGACAGCAGTGAAGCAGAAGGATAGACCTTCTGCTTCAAAACAGCTCTATTAAACGTTTTAGTTGTTGTTTAGATTTCCATACAGTAAAATGATACATAATATCATACATATACGTAAGTACGGCTGAAGGGAAGGAACGTTTTATGCCAAAAGGTGAAGGGAAATTAATTGCACAAAACAAAAAAGCCCGCCACGACTTTTTTATTGAAGAAACATATGAGACGGGTATTGTTCTACAAGGAACGGAAATTAAATCAATTCGTAATGGTCGTGTGAATTTAAAGGACTCTTTTGCTCGTGTGCAAAACGGAGAAGTATTTTTACACAATATGCACGTTAGTCCTTACGAACAAGGAAATCGATACAATCATGAGCCACTTCGTACACGAAAGCTATTGCTGCATAAACGCGAAATCAGCAAGCTAATTGGCTATTCAAAAGAAACAGGTTATTCACTAGTTCCGTTAAAAGTGTATTTGAAAAATGGATACGCAAAGGTTTTACTAGGGCTTGGTAAGGGTAAAAAGAAATATGATAAGCGTGAAGACTTAAAGCGTAAAGAAGCCAAGCGTGATATCGAACGAGCATTTCGTGATCGTCAAAAGATGTAAAATTACAAAATCTTACAATTGCAAAATGCTCATTTTGTGATATAATAAATATTGTTATCAGTTAGATTTCATTTTGCACACTGAAGTCGCTATCTGATGTAAGAATTTTTCTTACACATTCCGACTCCCTTTTATATGGGGACGTTACGGATTCGACAGGGATAGTTCGAGCTTAGGTTGCGAGTCGAGGAGATGGCCTCGTTAAAACATCAACGCCAATAATAACTGGCAAATCTAACAATAACTTCGCTTTAGCTGCATAATAGTAGCTTAGCGGTTCCTCCCTCCATCGCCCATGTGGTAGGGTAAGGGACTCACTTTAAGTGGGCTACGCCGGAGTTCGCCGTCTGAGGACGAAGGAAGAGAATAATCAGACTAGCGACTGGGACGCCTGTTGGTAGGCAGAACAGCTCGCGAATGATCAATATGCCAACTACACTCGTAGACGCTTAAGTGGCGATATTTCTGGACGTGGGTTCGACTCCCACCGTCTCCACCAAATACATATTTTTGGTGGCTTACCTTACTTATAACAGGAGCTAATCAAATGTATGATCTACATTTGATTAGCTCCTTTTTAATTTATGATGTATGTAAAATTGAAAAAGCGGTACAAAAATAAAAGGATGCCTCTTTGTGTAAGAGGCATCCTTTTACTTTTGTTTAAGCTGAACAAAAAGCAGCATAAGAAAGGAAAGAAAGACGATCGAGATAACCCATAGCCAAGCGAGATTCATGTTTCCAGAGTCAATCGCGACGTAGATAGCGGTAGGAACAGTTTGAGTTTCACCTGGAATATTGCCAGCAAACATCAAAGTGGCTCCAAATTCTCCGAGTGCTCTTGCCAGACTTAACACACCTCCTGTTACGATAGCTTTAGAAGCTAAAGGAATGGAAATAAAGAAAAAGACTTTCCATTCGCTTGCACCATCTACTCGAGCTGCGTCTTCAATTTCATGATCAACGCCTTGGAAGCCCGTTTTGGCAGATTGATACATAAGGGGAAACGCAACGACAACGGATGCAATAACAGCTGCCCACCACGTAAAAATAACGGGTTGTTGAAAGACCCATTCAATTGCTCGGCCGAGTAGGCTGTGTTTTCCGAATATGACAATCAATAAAAATCCAACAACGGACGGAGGCAGGACCAATGGTAGCATCAACACCGTTTCAACCATCACTTTTCCCTTAAAGTGTTTCCTTGATAACAGTTTTCCTATAACAGTGCCTAGAATAATCACGACAAATCCCGCTACTAATGCAATTTTAAGCGATAGCTGAAGAGGAGATAAAAACTCTTGAATCATAGCAATCTCAATTCGCAGTGAAACCGTATTTTTTAAACGTGTTAAGAGCCGTCTTACTTTGTAAAAATTGATAAAAATCCTTTGCTTCTTGTGGATGTTTCGAATCCTTAATAACGCCTACAGGATATACAATTGGTTTGTGAGTGCTATGATCTGCAGTGGCGACAATCTTCACTTTTTTTGAAATCAACGCATCGGTTTTATAAACAACTCCAGCTTCAACGTTTCCTGTCTCCACATAGGAAAGCACCTGGCGTACGTCTTTTGCATAGACGGTTTTAGGCTCAATGTTTGTCCACAGATTCATGTGTTCAAAAGTCTCTTTTGCATACTGTCCGGCAGGAACGGATTCCGGTATGCCAAGTGAAATTTTTTGAACAGCAGGCTTTGATAGATCTTCAAAATTTTTGATGGCAGCCGAATTATTCTTTGGGACGATAAGCACAAGATCGTTGCCAACCAAGTCAGTTCCATTTTCTTTAGAAATAACTCCTGACTTTACCAGTGCATCAAACTTATCTTCCGCTGCTGAAAAAAACAAATCAGCCGGTGCGCCGTTTTCGATTTGCTGTTGCAGCGAGCCTGAAGCCCCAAAATTAAATTTTAAGTCGACATTCGGATGCTTTGTTTCATATTGCTTTTGAATATCGGTAAGCGCATCTTTTAAGCTGGCTGCAGCGGATATCGTTAAGCTGACGTTTTGGTGCTGAGCCGCTGATTGACTCGTATTTGTTCCGTTCGAACAAGCAGCAGTAAACATAATTAAAAATAATAGTGCGAATAAGGGTTTAAAGTATTGTTGCATCGTGTCACCTCAATTAGTTTTAGTAGAGCAATTTAGTATAACTATATCACGTTCACTTAGAAAAGGACTTCCTAAAAAGAAAACAGCGACTTGAAAGGGAAAAACTTTCAAGTCGCTGCCTTATTTACTCTTCCAACGCTTTGCCCATTCCTTTTAAAAAGTGAAGTCCAAATCCAATTGCACGATTAACATCTGGATCATTTAGCGCTTTTATAAGAGCTAACGCACTTACTTTTTTTCCTGTTTTTACATATTCATTTGCTTCGTTCATACCAGCTGTTGCACTGTTAACAAGTTTAGCAGTTACCTCTGGGTCTGCCTTCATCAAACCGCTGCTTGCACCCATAAGGGTATTAATTAAATTGGTTACGGGTTCTCTAGAAATTTGATGAAGCGCAATTTTTGAGATTTTTTCTTTTGCTTGAATCATTGAATCAGCAGCTTCAAGAACACCCATGTCGTTAAGTTCTCCGACAATACCGAGAATACGATTCAGCGCTTCTTCATTATCTGCCAGCAGAGAAGTCAAGTCTTCTAATTTTCGCTGTTTTTTTTCTTCCTCGCTTAGAAGAGGCTTTTTAATTTCTGTAATAGGTTGTGCCATCTTTTCTCCTCCTATTTACTTGTTAAATGGACGTAGCCAGGACGACTCCATTTACGCTGAACCTCGACCCCATTTTGAGGATGACGTTTTTTGTTACGCGGATTTGTAGACGGTAAAGGCGTTTTTCCACCTTTGCTTAATACTTCCATCCGTACTTTTGTTTGTTTGTAAGCCGGCGTATTTGTTCGTTGGTCGACTGCAGGTCCCGTCAAGAAGTTAATAGCCGAATCTTTATGAACGGAGTGCATCGGAAGATACAGCTCATTTGCTTTTACTCGCTCTGTAATTAATGCCTGTACTTTTACTGCTCCAAACGGTGAGATTAATCTGACAAGCGAACCGTCTTCAATTTCACGCTCCTTGGCAAGCTGAGGTGAAATTTCTACAAATACTTCCGGTACCTTTGATTGAATACCGCTCGATTTATTGGTCATATTCCCTTCATGAAAATGTTCTAACATTCGTCCGTTATTAATGTGCAAATCATATTCCTCTGGAAATTCAGCAGGAAGAACCCAATCTGATAAAGCAAAGCGCGCTTTTTTATCTGGGAAATTAAACCCATCGACGTAAAGTAAAGGCGTGCTTTTCCCCTCTAAGCTCCCCCATAAGAAGCTATCCCAGCCTTCAAGGTTTTCGTAGCTGGCTTGGCTGAACAGAGGTGATAGACTAGCCATTTCTGAAAAGATGTCACCAGGGTGTGTATACGTCCAATTTGCACCTAAGCGGTTTGCAATCTCTTGAACAATCCACCAATCCGGCTTCGAATCACCAAGCGTTGGCAATGCTTGATACAATCTTTGTACGCGTCGCTCCGTATTAGTAAACGTTCCGTCTTTTTCAAGAGAAGGAACAGCAGGGAGTACAACATCAGCATATTGAGCCGTTCTTGAAAGGAAAATGTCTTGGACAACAAAAAAATCTAGATTTGATAATATTTCGTGTACGTGATTAGCGTTCGAATCGACAAGAGCCATATCTTCTCCTACAAGGTACATAGCTTTCATTTTTCCTTCATCAATTGAATGAAGCATTTGGATATTATCAAGACCCGGCTTGTCTTTAATTTTCACGCCGTATGCTTTTTCAAATTTTTCTCGAGCGACTGAGTCCGTGACGTGCTGATAACCTGGAAGCCAAGCGGGAAGAGTTCCCATATCGCATGCGCCTTGCACGTTATTGTGGCCTCGGAGTGGATAAGCGCCTGCACCAGGGCGTCGATAGTTTCCAGTAGCAAGCAACAGGTTTGAGATAGCCGCTGATGTATCAGAGCCTCCTGTATTTTGCGTCACGCCCATACCCCACAGCACACAGGTTCCATCGGCGTCTCGAATCATTTCAGCTATTTGAATGAGTGTTGCTGCTGAAATACCCGTAATTTGTTCAGCATATTCAAGCGTGTACTTTTCAAGTAAAGAGTTAAAGTCTTCAAAATAGTTGACGTTTTCTTGGATAAATTTTTCGTTGTGCCATCCTTGATCAATCATGTATTTTGTTACAGCCATTAGCCATACTTGGTCCGTACCTTGTTTTGGACTGATAAAAATGTCAGAGCGTTCAGCCATTTCGTTTTTGCGCAAATCTGCGACGATTAGTTTTTGGTCATGAAGCTTATGCGCGCGTTTGATACGAGTTGCTAATACAGGGTGACCTTCGGCAGGGTTAGCTCCGACGATGATAACCAGTCCAGCTTTTGCGATGTCTTTTATCGTGCCGGCATCGCCTCCCATTCCGACTGTTCGAAATAATCCATCGGTTGCAGGAGACTGACAGTAGCGAGAACAGTTGTCTACGTCATTTGTTTCAAACATTTGGCGAGCCAGCTTTTGAATAACATAGTTTTCTTCGTTTGTAATCTTAGAAGAAGAGATAAAACCAACGGATCCATGTCCGTACTGCTGATTGATGGAGTTTAACCTGCTTGCTACTAAATCGAGCGCTTCTTCCCATGACGACTCTACAAATGCGCCATTTTTTCGGATTAAAGGCTTAGTAATACGTTTTTCAGAGTTTACAAAATCCCAGCCGAATTTTCCTTTCACACAGGTTGAAATAGCGTTTGCGGGAGCATCTGAGCTAGGTTGAACTTTAAGGATTTCGCGGCCTTTTGTCCACACTTCAAATGAACATCCAACTCCGCAAAATGTACAGACGGTTTTTGTTTTTTTCGTCCGAGTTTCACGCATAGCTGCTTCCACCTCTGAAACAGCAAAAATTCCGCTGTACCCTGGTTCCACTTCTTTAACTAAATCAATCATTGGATTCAAAACGCTTTTTGGAAGTCCGGTCATGAATCCAGCTTCTCCGAGCATAGATTTTTCCATTAAGGCATTACAAGGACATACTGTTACACATTGACCGCAGCTCACACAAGAAGATTCATTGATTGCTACACCATCATCCCAGAGAACGCGGGGACGTTTCGCTTCCCAGTCGATAGAGAGCGTTTCATTAACTTGAAGATTTTGACAAACCTCTACACATTGTCCACAAGCAATGCATTGATTAGGGTCATAACGGTAAAATGGATGAGACATATCGACTTCATCCTCTGAGGCCTTTGGCGTATAGGGGTATTTTTGATGTTCAATCTCCATCATTTCGGCTGTATTATGTAATTTACAGTTTCCGTTGTTATTATCGCAAACGGTGCAGTATAGCAAATGATTTTCTAATAAGCGATCCATTGCTTCCGTCTGTGCCGCTTTTGCGGGTGCTGATTGTAATTCAATCTTCATGCCGTTTTCAGCTTTTGTAGAACAAGAACGAACTAACTCGCCATTCATTTCAACAATACATGTGTCACAAGTTTGAATAGGGTCTACTTCAGGCACATAACAAATCTGAGGATGCTCGATGTTTTGCTGGTTAATAATTTCGAGTATGGTAGAACCTGAAGCTGCCTTGTATTCGTTGCCATTTATATGAACAGTGATGATTTCACGACTCATTTGTTTTCCTCCTTTATATAAAACAAAAAACCACCATGAATACACATGCCTAATTAAATAAGGGAAGTGCAATCATGGTGGAATAGTTTACTAGCAGGTCTTACTAATATGCCAATCCGGCCCATTTATATCGTTAAGAAAAAGTGATAGAGTAATAACAATTCATTATTATTATTATTATTCCATCTCGGTTATTTATAATTATATCGCTACGTTTTTAAATGCACAACTTTTTTAAATACCCAACTCTCTTCAAAAGTTTTGCTGCAAAGATTTTAGGCTTTTATTTTTTGAAGTGTTGATTTATGATAAAAAAACTGTAGGAATAAAATGCACAATTTAATTTTAATCGGTGGGAGAGCGTTGATTATGTCAAAAACAATTCATGAATTTAATGATATTATTCGGAAGCTTCGAAAAGATTTATTTGGAAAAGGACCGGAAAGAATACATACGGTTTTTGTTGAAAATATGGCTGTCTCAACACTGTATGGAAATTTAACTCCGACAGAAACATTTATTGCAAGCACTTCTGAAGGGTGTGACATGGTTCATTTAGCTCGAACAAAAATGATTCAAGATGTATATGCATCGAATCCGCCGGAAGGGCTAGAAGAATTGGTAGGAGCAAAGCTGGTTAATTTATTTTCAGATATGAAAATAAAAGAAAATATAGCGGTTTCCGTATTTGTTTTTGATAAAAACATTATTTAAAAAAGGAGACATCACATGAATTCGACCGTTAAGAAGCGTACAGTTCTTAGATTTAAAAATGGTGAAATGGAAAGCGTGGAAGATAAAATTGTAACGGAGTTTCCTGTGACTGTGAAAATTAATGAAGAAGAGTTTGTCACGATGGTATGTAGCCCTCAATACATTGAAGATATGGTAATTGGCTATTTAGCATCTGAAGGGGTTATTCGAGAATACAAAGACATTAAAAACATATGGGTTCAAGAAAAAGAAGGGTATGTTCATGTTACAATAGATAAATTAAACCCGTATTTTCAAAACCTTCAAAATAAACGATATATCACGTCTTGCTGCGGGGCGAGCAGACAAGGGTTTGTCTTTATAAATGATGCGCTGACTGCTAAAAAAATGAATGATATATCGGTAGAACTTTCAATTAAGGATTGTTTTCAACTCATGAATAAGCTGCAGCAATCTGCTGCTACGTTTCAAGAAACGGGTGGCGTTCATAACGCTGCCATTTGTGATAAAAATGGTTTCATGCTTAGCAGAATGGACATTGGCAGGCATAATGCTCTAGATAAACTATATGGGTATTGCTTAAAACACCATATTTCAATTAGGGATAAAGTAGTCGTTTTCAGCGGCCGTATTTCTTCAGAAATTTTGTTGAAAGTAGCGAAGATCGGGTGTGAAGTGGTTCTTTCAAAATCCGCTCCGACTGAACTTGCTTTAAATCTAGCAGAAGAATTGAGAATTACAACGGTAGGGTTTATCCGAAGTGATTCGTTGAATATTTATACATGCCCGGAAAGAATTTTAAGAGAAAGTTAATCTGCTGTGGAGAAGCTGACAGCTAGAGAGGAGAGATGAGGCAGATGTCATACACTATAGTTGATACGTTAAAGCGCCCTTTACGAGACTTGCGTTTGTCCGTAACAGATCGCTGTAACTTTCGCTGTCGATATTGTATGCCTGAAGAAATTTTTGGGGCAGACTATCCATTTTTACCTGCCGAAAATATTCTTTCGTTTGATGAATTAGAGAGACTCACGAGATTATTCGCATCGCTAGGAGTAAAAAAAGTGCGTATAACGGGAGGAGAGCCACTGCTAAGAAAAGGCTTGCCAGATCTAATCAATCGTCTGAAGCAAATTGAGGGTATAGATGATATTGCCATAACAACAAACGGCTCACTGTTAAAGAAGCATGCAGAAGCCTTATCAAAAGCGGGATTATCAAGAGTAACCGTCAGCTTAGACTCGCTTGATGAAGTGAGATTTCAAGAGCTGAACGGAAATCGAGGAAGCGTCAAACGAGTGTTAGAAGGAATAGAGGCAGCAGCTCTTGCGGGGATTTCAGTCAAAATAAACATGGTTGTCCAAAAAGGCAAGAACGAGCAGGATATCCTTCCGATGGCCCAATATTTTAAAGGCAAAAAACATACGCTGCGCTTTATTGAATACATGGATGTTGGAAATTCAAACGGATGGAAAATGGATGAGGTTATAACAAAGAAACAAATTCTTGATATAGTTGGACAAGAAATGCCTCTTGAAGAAATTCCGCCTCATTACACGGGAGAAGTAGCTACCAGGTATCGGTATGTTGGGACAGAAGAGGAAATTGGTATCATTTCATCCGTGACAGATTCATTCTGTTCGACTTGTTCACGCGCAAGAGTATCGGCTGAAGGAAAGCTCTATACCTGCTTGTTTGCGTCAAAAGGGTACGACCTCCGGAAACTGATACGATCACAAGCATCTGATCATACTGTTTGTGACACCATTTCTGATATCTGGAATCATCGGAAAGATCGTTACTCAGATGAGCGGGCTAACGGAAGACAGGTCCAAGGCGCTGAGAAAGTGGAAATGTCTCATATTGGTGGATAATTCAAAAAAAGCCTTATGAATGCCAATCACTGCGATGATTCACATTTATAAAAGTAGGATCTTCTGCTGAAAAAGGCACGCGAAGGACGTTTGCCTGATTCAACAATCCTGTAAGCCTTCTTTCACCTTGTGTAACGAGTTGGTCAATAAGAGGAAGCGTTCTACGGTGATAGAGGGCTAGAAGCGGGTGCATGTGATTTGGCTGAACAGGAAGAACAATATCAGCTGAGTTCGCCTGAGTTAGGGTAATCATATTATGAACAAACTCAGCATTAACAAAAGGAATGTCACACGAAAGAATAAAGAACCATTCAGCACGGCAATCAATTGCAGTTAAAGCATGATGAATTGCATACAAAGGTCCTTGATACGGGCATTTTTCAACTGCAAATGAAACATCTTTTCTTTGAAAATAAGGAAGTAAATCTTGGTTGGTAGACACAAGTATAGGTGTGACGTAATTTTCTTTTAATGCATCTATACTATATTCGTAAAATGATTTCTTGTTATAGGTTTCAAACATTTTTGGTTGACCGTAGCGAGAAGATTTTCCTCCTGCTAATACAATGCCGGCAATGGACATTTATTAAATACCTCCATCAAAATATATTTGTATATTTATGCACATAAGCGTCCGTAAAGCAGCTTAGCTTTATGTGTATAATAGCATGTTTTTAAAGAAATATCTTTGACGAAGGAATAGATAGTGAAGTCATAGATTGAACGAGAAAGGGAGAGAAAAGAGTGACAGAACGTTATTCACGTCAGCAGCTTTTCCAGCCCATTGGAAACAAAGGGCAGCAGCAAATTAGAAGTAAGCATGTTTTAGTTGTAGGCGCAGGGGCTCTAGGCAGCGCTAGTGCAGAAGCTCTCGTGCGTGCTGGAATTGGAAAATTGACTCTTGTAGATCGTGATTATGTAGAATGGAGCAATCTGCAGCGTCAGCAGCTTTATACAGAACAAGATGCGCAAAACAAACTGCCTAAAGCTGTAGCAGCCAAAAATCGTTTGCGTCAAATAAACACAGAAGTGAAAATCGAAGCGCTGGTGATGGATGCTCAGCCTGCTAATTTAGAAAGTATCGTCCAAACAGCTGATTTGATTATCGATGCGACAGACAATTTCGACATTCGCTTTATTTTAAATGATTTGTCACATAAGTATGAAGTTCCTTGGATCTACGGCTCATGTGTAGGGAGTTATGGCACCACTTATACCGTTATCCCAAACGTAACCCCTTGTCTGCACTGCATATTGAAAAAAGTGCCTGTGGGAGGAGCGACGTGTGAGACAGCAGGAATTATCAGTCCAGCCGTTCAAATTGTGGCAGCCTATCAAATAACCGAAGCATTAAAAATTTTAGTGGGAGACGTTGAAGCTTTGCGACACACATTTCTAACTTTTGACGTCTGGCATAATCAGCACGCTGAATTTAAGACGGGTAAAATGAAAAGTTATGAATGTTCTTCTTGCGGATCGGCACGCACATATCCGTACTTAGCGTATGAAAATCAGCTTAAAACAGAAGTTCTTTGCGGCAGAGAGACGGTTCAGATCAGACCCTCGCAGCAGCATTTACACAACTTTGATGAATTGGAAAAGCGTTTAAAAAACCAAGGGAAAGTAGACCGCAACCCATATCTTCTGTCATGTCAGCTTCCAGAGCAGCGCTTTGTTATTTTTCAAGATGGCCGTGTATTTATTCATGGAACGAATGATATTCAATTTGCGAGAAGTTTATATTATCGTTTATTAGGATGAGTAAAGGAGTGAAAAAATGAGAGAAAAGCGAACTCCTATCCCTGTCGGAGAATGCGTTGGGCGAGTGATGCAGTATGTCAAAAGCGGAAAGCAAGAAATCATTGCGCTTGAAGAAGCTCACGGCAGATTTTTAGCAGAAGATTTAATGGCAGATCATGATGTTCCTGCTTTTAATCGTTCTCCATATGATGGTTTTGCTATTCGGTCACAAGATACGAAAAAAGCATCATCACTTCATCCAGTAGAACTGGATGTTCGAGGAGAGATAGGAGCGGGTTCTGTTTTTGAACATACAGTCAACGCGATGCAGGCTGTGCGTATTATGACAGGAGCTCCTATTCCAAAAGGCTGCGATGCGGTGGCAATGCTTGAAGTAACAAAAGAATATACAAAAGACAACCAGCCCGTCGTTCAAATCAAGCGGTCGTTTAACAGCGGAGATAACATTTCGTTTCAAGGAGAAGAAACAAAAAAAGGCACTATGTTAGTTTCAAAAGGAACGTATATCACTCCGGGAGTAGCTGCTCTTCTAGCCACATTTGGTTATAGTAACGTAGCTGTCTTCAAAAAGCCTGTAGTTGGATTACTTGCAACGGGAAGTGAACTAGTGGAAGTACGTGATCCTGTTCAGCGAGGGAAAATTCGTAATAGCAATGCTCATATGCTTCGTGCCCAAATTGAAAAAGCTGGAGGAGAAGTAAACTATTTTGGTATTATGCCCGATGATTTAAGTCAGTGCTACAGCGCGGTAAAATCTGCGCTATCAGAAGTGGACATGCTGATTACAACGGGGGGCGTTTCAGTAGGAGATTATGATTATCTACCAGAGGTGTATAAGCAATTACAGGCCGAAGTTCTTTTTAATAAAATAGCGATGAGACCAGGCAGTGTCACAACAGTTGCACGTATGGAAGACAAGCTTTTATTTGGTCTATCGGGAAACCCTACGGCCTGCTACGTTGGTTTTGAACTGCTAGCTCGTCCGGTCATCAGTATATATGCGGGGAAAAGAACCCCTCACCTCCGGAAAGAAAAAGCTTTGTTAGGAAAAGACTTCTTAAAGCCAAATCCTTTTATGCGATTTGTATCTGGCAGGCTTTCATACAGGGAAGGACAGCTGATTGCTTCTCCATTAAGCTTTACAAAATCTAGTGCTGTTTCTTCTTTAGCTCATGCGGATACGTTAATTATATTTCCCGGAGGGACGAGAGGGTACAAAGAAGGAATGCTGGTTGACGTCTTATTGCTAGATGACGTGCAGGGAAGTGAATGGCCTTGGCAGCAAGTTGCACCGTTTTACAAGTAGTTGGATTTCAAAACAGCGGAAAAACGACTTTAGTGGAAAAGCTAATTAAAAAAGCGAAACAATTCGATCTACGTGTAGGTTCTATTAAGCACCATGGACACGGCGGACCTCCAGATAGCAGCAGTGAGCTAAAAGACAGTCATCGCCACCAGCAAGCAGGTGCCGATGTGGCAGGTGTAGAAGGAGGTGGGATCCTTCAGCTTACGGCAAACAGTAAAGACTGGAGCCTAAAAAAGCTGATTGATTTTTATCAATTTTTCTCGCCAGATGTCATTTTTGTTGAAGGATATAAAAAAGAATCCTATCCAAAAGCAGTCTTGATTCGAAGTGAAGAAGATCTTGTTCTGCTTTCCTCTCTAACCAATATCATATGCGTGATTAGTCACATTCCGCTTAAAAACGAAGTGCAGCGAGCATGTCCAATGTTTCACTTACAAGAAGACGAGCTTTATCTTAATTTTTTATTGAAAGAAGTGGGGGAAAGAAGATGAACCAGCACTTATTTGAAGTAGTAAATCAGCCAATTGCGGTAGATGAAATAATTAAAAAAGTTTCTAGAAGAGACGCGGGAGCTATTACGACATTTATTGGAACGGTAAGAGAATTTACAAAAGGCAAAAAGACGCTCTCTCTTGAATATCAAGCCTATGTGCCAATGGCAGTGAAAATGCTCAGCCAAATTGGTGACGAAATTCAGGAAAAGTGGCCGGATGCTTTGACAGCTATTACTCATCGAATCGGAAAGCTTGATATAACAGAAGTCGCAGTAGTTATTGCGGTTTCTTCTCCGCATCGCAAAACAGCTTATGAAGCAAATGAGTATGCTATTGAACGTATTAAGCAAATTGTGCCAATTTGGAAAAAGGAATTTTGGGAAGATGGAACAAAATGGATTGGCGATCAGTTAGAAACAAAAGAATATCCTGAAGGAAAGCCATTGAAGGAGATGTAAAAATGATTAACGTCTTATTTTTCGCTGCTATACGTGAAGAGGCTGGAGTGGAACAAGTAACAGTTGATAAGCAAGATATAACAGTGAAGGAATTAAAGGAATATGTACAAAAAACATATAAGCTGTCCTCTCTGAATCAAACGATGACGGCAGTCAACGAAGAGTTTGTAACAGATGAAGAAATCATTGGAACGGGAGATACCGTTGCATTTATTCCACCCGTTAGTGGAGGATAAAAAAAGGTGCTGAATACACAGCACCTTTTTTATTATCTAAATTGAGCTACTTTTTCAATTGGTAAACGTACAGAAGGGTAACCGCTATTTGCTGCTTTGCCGATTGAAAGTAACATAACCGGTGCATAGCGTTCTTTGTCTAAACCGAATGCTTCGGCAATTTGATCTTTTTCATAACCGCCAATAGCATTCGTATCATAACCGTGAGCACGTGCAGCAAGCATTAACTGCATAGATACTAAACCGCCGTCAATTAATACCGTTTCTTTATTTAATTCTTCAGAAGCAGCTGCGTAGTGCGCTTTGATTTTTGGAATTTGCATATCTCTAATTTCTTGTGGCATATAGCCTAGTTCAACAGCTTTATCGTAAATTTCATCTAAATTTTCTTCGCTTTTTAAATCGCCGAATATCGCAATAACAGCTGCCGATGTTTCTACTTGTGATTGATTAAATTTAGCAAGCGGAGCTAGTGTTGCTTTTCCTTCAGGGCTATCAATTACTAGAAAGCGCCAAGGCTGTGCATTAACAGAAGATGGAGCTAGCGTCGCTTCTGTTAAAATTTCTTTCATTTCTTCACGGCTGATTTTGACAGATGGATCGTAATAACGAATAGATCTGCGCCCTGTAATAATATCTTGGAAATCATTGTTTAGTGTTTTTGTTTGTGTCATGATGAACTCTCCTTTATGTTAAAAATGTTATGACCGTTCAATGGCCGAAATGTTTACTTTTAAACGCTCAAGCATTTTTGAAAGCAGCAGCTGTTCTTCTTCGCTGAAATCTTTAAATGCTTCATCAATAAAGCGAGCTTTTTCGTTTCGAAATGCACCGATTTTTTCATGTCCGCTTTTCGTAAGCTTTACAAATGTTACGCGGTTGTCATCAGGATTTTTACGGCGTGATACAACATCTCTTTCTTCTAGCTGCTTTAAATGCCTTGTAATTGCAGCATTATCAATGTTTACTTGCTGTTGAAGCGCCTTTTGACTCATTTCACCTGTTTCATAAAGCTGATGTAAAATATCAAGACGTGATTGGCTAACACCGGTACAATGCTCAAACTTTTGATTAATTTGTTTATTAACTTCTTGCAGAGCATACAGAACATTTGCTTTTTCAGAACATGAATGTGACAAGAAAGTCGCTCCCTTTTTTCTATGATATTTATTGATGGATTAATATTTGATACATCAATGTTTGATACATCAACTAATATAAAGTAAATAAAAGTGAAAGTCAAGAAAGTGAACAATCTTTTTTTTATAAATAATAAAAAGAGATTGAGATATAACGAAATCAATGCAATCTAAAGACGAACAAATCGGATAAATGAGCTCGTATGGACCGCTTGTGACACGGTAGTTGATTTCCGTGCAAGACTTCGCTTTGTCCTCCAATCAACTGCCAGAAGGAACGAAACAGATAAAATCTACGTTCATTGTAACCAAAAAAAACGAACCACTGATCAAACGGTTTGATTAGTGGTTCGTTTTTCACTTCAACTATACTATTTTTGTCTCAGCGTCTTTAAGCTGAATGATTTTTTTTACTAATTTGTTCATGCGTGTAAGGAGACAGAAACGGAATACGCTTGATAATCACATCGTGAATCCAGAATAATCGCTGGATAAGAGGAGCTGTTTTATCTGAAAGATAGATAACAAAGCAGCTGATAGCTCCCGCAATTACCATGCCTCCAAGTACATCTGCTGGATAGTGGACACCTACGTAAATGCGTGAAAGGCCTGAGATGGCAGCCCATATAAAAATGACGCTTCTCCATTTGTTTTTTCGTAACCACATGATCCAAGCAGCAGAAAAGACTAAAATCGAATGATCACTGACAAAAGATGAATTAGCCGGGTGCGGAATCAGCTTATGAACATGATGAGTCACAAACGGACGCGGGTGGTAATACACCAGGTGAATGACTTCATTGATACAAAGAGAAAGGACAATTGTAAACAACATGTATAAAGCCGTATAACGGTGATAAATTGTTCTTTCTGTTTTTCCGCTAAACCAAAGCAAAAGCAAACAGGCCATTATAAAATAAGGAACGCTATTCGTAATGATAACCATGACAGAATCCATTGCGCTGGATTTACCAGCAAACGAGTTAATCCATTGAAATACTTCGTAATTGAGGTTCATTTGTTTTCTCCTTATGCAGTACTTTTCACTCTTAGTTTAGATTGACACTCTAAAAAAACGATGAATTTCACATTAAAAATCAATTAAAATCCGAAATTCAAGGGCATTTAATGATATAAAAAGGAGAGGAAGAAACTGCTTTTAGAATAGGAGATGAAACAGTTGAAAAAGGTTTTATTTTTACCTCTTCTAAAAATGCCTTCTGGCCATCATCAAGTGGCAGAGGCGTTAATGGATATATTGGAAAGAAGAACAACAAATATTTGTTATAAAAAAATAGATTTATTAAGTTATACAAACGAACTATTAGAAAAAGTGGTTACAGGCACATATTTGAAATGGATTCGTTATGCTCCAGAAACATACAATATGGCATACAAACATCTCTTTTATGAACCGCCTGTTCATTCATTCAAATGGTATCATCACGTATTCGCAAAAAAAATGGAGCACTTAGTTAAAGAAGAAAATCCGGATTTAATTATATGCACACATGGATTTCCTTCTTATTTGCTCAGCCAATTAAAAGCAAAAGGCAAGTGCAATGTTCCTATTATAAATGTCTACACGGATTTCTTTATTAATAATTTATGGGGAAAAGAAGAGATTGACTTTCACTTTCTTCCTAGTGAAGAAGTAAAAAGAGGGCTTCGTGCTCAAAGTGAAATTCCACTTCAAAATATGATGGTCACAGGGATACCGGTACATGAAGAAATAACAAAAACAAGAACTGTTAAGCATCATGGTAACCGAAATATTTTAATTGCCGGAGGCAGCAGCGGTCTAGGCAATATTATGGATTTTTACAATGATTTAAAAGACGCGCGCCATTTTCATTACTTTGTCTTATGCGGCAAAAATCAAAAGTTATATGAAGAAATCAAAGGGTGGGAACTACAACACGTTACACCAATTCCGTACATTTCATCACGCACAGAAATGAATGAACTGTATGAGCGAGTGGATGCTATTGTAACAAAACCAGGTGGTATCACGGTCAGTGAAGCTCTTCGCAAAAATTTACCGATTTTTGTTCATTCTGCTTTACCGGGTCAAGAAGAGGTGAATTTACGCTATTTAACAGAGCGAAACTTAGTTCAAGAACTAAAGGCGGATCAATCGTTAGAAAGTCAGCTGCAGACAGTGCTGCAGGATGCTGATAAAATGAGCACATTGTATAACGCGATTGCTGCTTACCATAAAGGAATCGAAGCACAAACGCCTGAAGAACTTTTAGCAGTAGTCAATTGGATTCTAGGTGAAAAGCAAACGATTGGTCTTCATGCGTAAAACATTCATGTTTACAAACAATAAGGATAAGCTAAAGAACAAGTATGTTGAAAAAGTAGGGTTTAGATAAAAAAACAAACATCTTTTGAAAAAGGTGTTGTTTTTTTATCTAAAGAAGCTATTCTTTCACTTAAGACATGTGGTGAGAGGTGCATAATATGAAAGAGAAAATTTTAATTGTGGAAGATGAAGCGCAAATTGCGAAAGTGCTAAAGATTGAATTGGAATTTGAAGATTATGAAGTAGATGTTGAGTACGACGGGAAAGCGGGTTTAGAGACGGCAATATCCGCTCAATATGACCTCATTTTGCTCGACGTGATGCTTCCAAGTCTGAGCGGTATTGAGGTGTTAAGAAGACTTCGGAAAGCGGAAGTGTTTACGCCAGTTATTTTATTAACTGCCCGAAATACGACGTTAGATAAGGTAATGGGGTTAGACCAAGGGGCTAATGATTATGTTACAAAACCGTTTGAAATTGAAGAGCTGTTAGCACGAGTTCGCTCTTGTATTCGCTATCGTTCGCTCGTAGAAGCATCAGGAACGAAAGAAGCTGAAGCAGAGCTCTTAACGATCAGTGATTTGACCATTAATCTTGAAACAAGGGAAGTCCTAAGAAACAATGAATCCATTACGTTGACACCGAAAGAGTATGATTTAGTCGTGTATTTGCTTACGAATAAAAATAAAATTGTCACGAGAGAAGGGATTCTCACAAACGTTTGGGGATATGAATATGAAGGAGAAACAAACGTAATTGATGTGTATATTCGCCACTTAAGAAAAAAAGTAGATGAAGGTTTTTCTACTTCTCTCATTCATACGGTGCGGGGCGTAGGATATATGATGAAAGAGGAGAAACATGAAGATCACGACGAAGATTAATTTGCTGACAACAGCATGGCTAGTGGTTATTTTATTAATCATGAACATCGTTGTTTTTTTCTCCTTCACTAAATCTACGGTGAATATGGAACAGGACATTTTATTCGAAAAAGCACGCGAGATTATTCAAAAAGGTCAGCAAGATCATTCCGTGGAGCTTTCGCCAGAGTTACTAAAATTTTATTTGACCAACCATTCATTTATCCGAACAGTCTCAGAAAATTCTACGGTCATTAATCAAGTATCAAATGATCCTCATCTGGTGAAAATTAAGCCCGAATTTTCAAAGAAAAAAAAAGTGAAGCTTCGCAAAATTAGAGAAAAACAAGTATTGGTTATTCGCATGCCTGTCAAAGTCAATAATCAAGTCGTTGAAACGCTTGAGATTGGTGAGCTCCTGACTGGTTTTGAAACCCGCAAAGATATTTTGCTATCAATTTTGATTTTTTGTTCTCTTGTGTCCATTTTACTGTCGCTTTTAGGAGGAAGATGGTTATCACGCGTCATTATGCATCCTATTAAAAATATGGTCACAACGATGAAAGAGATTGAAGAGAGCGGTGTTCCTAAAAAAGTTCTCATTCAAACGGAGACGAGAGATGAACTGCAGGGTATGACCGTTACGTTTAATCATATGATTGACCGCTTGCGAGAAAATATTGAAAAGCAAAATCAGTTTGTTTCTGATGCTTCTCACGAATTAAAAACCCCTCTAACCGTTATTCGCAGTTATTCTAATTTATTAAGAAGAAGAGGGATTAAAAATGAAGAAATTACGCTGGATGCGATCGACACCATCTATGCGGAAGCAACCAAAATGCAAAAAATGATTGAAACGCTGCTTGATCTGGCAAGTGTGGAAAAAGAACAAACGCTTGATATGAAGCAAACAGATCTTGTTCTTATTTTTGAACAAATCGTTAAGCAGCTGCAGCAGGTATACAAAAGAGAATTAGTTCTTCATTATGATCAAACGCCCATTATGATTCAAGTGGATGAACTGAAAATGAAGCAAGTGCTGATTATTTTGCTTGATAATGCAATTAAATACAGTACGAATAAAATTGAAGTGACCGTGGAAAAAAAGCAGGAAGATGTCATTATCAAAGTGAAAGACTATGGAATTGGTATTCCAAAAGAAGATCTTGCACATATTTTTGAACGTTTCTACCGAGTGGATAAAGCTAGAAGCAGAGCTACGGGAGGAACGGGGCTTGGACTATCGATTGCACAAACTATTGTCCGTCAGCATAAAGGCGAGATTTTTATTAAAAGTGAAGAAAAACAAGGAACGGAAGTTGTGATTCATCTTCCCGTTTCATCTGTAAAATGAGGAGATTAGAAAAAATTAGTTTAGGGGAAGGAAGATCCGAACGATAAATCGTTTGGATCTTTTCATTTTTCTCAGACTAAAGTATGAAAGTATTTCATTATAAAGTCGTGCGAAACGCAAGGACAAAGCGAATAAAATAAGAGTATCAACAATCAGTGGAGGTTTTAGTATGAGTTATACTCTTTTTATAAAAGCAAATGACAGATCGGCAAGTGAAGCGGTCAGCGTAAAATTATATGATGCGTTTTTAGAAAGCTATCAACAATCGCACCAAGGTGAAGAAATAATGGAGCTAAATTTGTTCAAAGAAGAACTTCCTTATTTAGGTGCTGACATGATAAACGGTCAGTTTAAATTAGCAAGAGGGCTAGAAGTGACGGCAGCGGAAAACAAAGCAGCAGAAATTGCTAATCGTTACCTAGAACAATTTGTGAAAGCTGATAAAATTGTCATTGCCTTTCCTCTTTGGAATTTTACTGTGCCGGCCGTGCTTCATACGTACTTTGATTATTTAAATCAAGCAGGCAAAACGTTTAAGTATACGCCAGAAGGTCCTGTGGGATTACTGGGCGATAAAAAGGTGATGTTATTAAACGCGCGTGGCGGAGTATATTCAGAAGGTCCAGCAGCTGAGGTCGAAATGGCTGTTAAATATGTTAGCAGCGTACTTCAATTCTTTGGAATCACGGACGTGAACTCCGTTATTATTGAAGGACATAATCAGTTTCCGGATCGTGCTCAAGAAATTATTGAAAGTGGCTTAGAACAAGCAGCACAAGCAGCCAAAATATTTTAAATAACCGTAGTAAAAAAGGACAGGACAAAAGTATTTTAGGTGAAGGTATATCCGAACGATAAATCGTTCGGATTTTTTGATGTTATGGTAAGCGTAGGTTTCGTGCATGTAGTAGCTTTTAGGTGTTGATTGGAGGGCAAGGCGAAGACTCCTGCGGGAAAAGCGGAACAGGTGAGACCCCGCAGGAGCGCAAGTGACGAGGAGGCTCAGCGCCCGCCCGCGGAAAGCGAAGCCTTGCACGGAAATCAACAGCCGTGTCACAAGCGGTCCATACTAGCGCCTTTATCCCATTTGTCCTTATTTAGAGTAAATTGATTTATTATGTGTCCATCTTTTCTTTATATTTTTTATCTGTATATCTTAAAAAATAATAGGTAAAATGAATAAATAAGATAAAATATATTCGCTTTATCTATAGGAGGAGCAGAGATGGATATTCGTCAGCTTAATTATTTTTTAGAAGTCGCTAAATTAAGGAGCTTTACTAAAGCATCTCAAAGTCTTCATATTTCACAGCCGACCTTGAGCAAAATGGTGAAAAACTTAGAAGAAGAATTGGAAGTAGAATTAATTGATCGGTCCGCAAGACAGATTGATTTAACGGATGCCGGGGAAGTTGTGTATGCGCAAGGACAAAAAGTTATGGCATCCATTGATGAGCTATCGACTTATCTATATGATGTGATGAATCTGAAAAAAGGCATGATTAAAATTGGAATTCCTCCATTGATTGGAGTCCTGTTCTTTCCAAAGATTATTAAAGGGTTTCAGCAGCTCTATCCAGATATCACAATTAAACTTATTGAATACGGAGCCAATCGTGTTCAAAAAGCAGTAGAAAAAGGAGAGTTAGACTTAGGTGTAGCGGTGCTTCCAGTAAATGAACATCTTTTTGATATTAATCCTTTTATCTCTGAAAAAATGCTTTTATATGTTCACCATTCTCATCCTTTGGCCTCTAAAACTCATGTGGAAATTAATGAACTAGCCCAAGAGAAATTTATTTTATTTAATGAAGATTTTACGCTTCACGACCGGCTTATTCAGGCGTGTCAACAAGCAGGATTTGAACCTAACGTAGCTTACGAGAGCTCTCAATGGGATTTTATTGGTGAAATGATTGCGGAAAACTTAGGTGTATCTATCTTTCCACAGTCCATTGCAGCAAAAGTGGATTCTGCTGTTGTAAAAGCAATTCCTATTACCAATCCTTCAATTTCATGGGATTTAGGATTGATTTTAAAAAAAGATAAATATATTTCATATGCCTCTAAACAATTCCTTCACTATATGAATGAACAGCATTCTGTTTTATATAGATAAAATGCATATGTTGTATTGAATATATGTATTTTACGAAAGAAAGAATGTGCGTTAAAGTAGATAGTGTAGAAAACATACACGAAAACAAACATTGATTCCGCGCGGTGTCAGTAAAAAATACGGAGGCTGATTTTACATGGCACAAAATAGTTATCAAAAAGGTTTAGATAAATTAATGGAATATACGTTAACGAGTAACGATGATATTTCGACTCATTTAAAAATTACGGAAGACTTAAAAGACCTAGCTCCTGACGTTGGGAAATATATTATTGAATTTGCCTATGGAGACATTTATTCACGACCAGGTTTAACGAATAAGCAGCGAGCTTTAGTTACCATTTCGTCATTGGTTACTCAGGGTACAGAGCCTCAGCTTGAGCTGCATTTAAACACAGGTTTAACAGCTGGACTAGAGCCGAATGAGATTGTGGAGAGCATCATTCAATTAATTCCATATACGGGTTTCCCTCGCGTGTTAAATGCTTTAAGCGTAGCCAAGAAAGTATTCGCTCAGCGTGACGTGGAAGTAGATACAGGCGAAAAAGAGCTAGTAGAAAATAAATAATAAGCAAAAAAAAAGACGCTCTAAAAGAGCGTCTTTTTTTTATGCGAGCTGCTTTTGTTTGGTTTCTTTTCCTAGAAAAACAACCGAACCAACACCGATTAAAATAGCTGCACAAAAGATGGAGAACGTAATCGTTAAAGACGCACCTTGGGTTGACATATACCCAACTAACAGCGGTCCTAAAATTCCTCCAATTCGTCCAAAAGAAGCTGCCATTCCAGCCCCTGTGCCTCGAATAGATGTCGGATATTGCTCAGGTGTATACGCGTATAAAGCTCCCCAAGCGCCTAAGTTGAAGAAAGACAACAGCATACCTGCTGTTAGCAGCAGCCAAAGTGACTCTGCATTTCCGAAGATATATGCGCTGGCAGCCGTACCTAACAGATATGTGACCAATACGAATTTTCGGCCCATGCGTTCAATAAACCAAGCAGCCGTATAATAGCCAGGCAGTTGAGCTAATGTCATAATCAATACATATTCAAAGCTTTTGATTAAGCTAAATCCTTTAATGACCATGACGCTAGGTAGCCATAAAAACATGCCGTAATATGAAAATACAACGCAAAACCACAGAACCCACAGCATAACGGTAGATTGACGATAAGGCTTAGACCACACGCTTCTTACATTGTCCGCAATAGACGGTTTCTTTTCCTTTGTCGCCTCTAAAAATTGAGGAGAATCTGGCAGTTTGATGCGCAAATAAATGGCATAAAATGCTGGTATAGCCGTTAGGATAAGAGCTAGCTGCCACCCGTAAGCTGGGATTACAAAGTAAGAAATAAGCGCTGCCAGTAGCCAGCCGAACGCCCAAAAACTTTCTAACAAGACGACCACTTTACCGCGTTTTTCCGGCGCCACGGTCTCAGACACAAGGGTAGAAGCAACAGGCAGCTCTCCTCCTAAACCCATTCCAATTAAAAATCGAAATACTAAAAAAGCAGCAAGGGTAGTAGTAAGAGCCGAAAGTCCGCTTGCCACTGAAAAAAGAACAAGAGTCACAATAAAAACGGTTTTTCGCCCAATTCGATCAGCCAGCAGCCCGAACACGAGAGCTCCAACGGCCATCCCGATCGAGTTAACGCTGCCTATCCAACTCATTTCAGTAGGGGAAAGTCCCCATTCAGCGTGAAGAGCTGCAATGATAAAAGACAAAATGCCAACATCCATTGCATCGAAGAGCCATCCTAGCCCTGCGATGCCAAGAAGCTGACGTTCTGATAATTGTTTTGTTTTCATGTCTTCCTCCTAGAAGCAAAGAATTTTGCTTTAAGTTTACACCTGTCTTGACATAATGTCACGTCTATTTTAAAGAAAAAATGCAAACGGAAAAGCTCTATACATTAAGGTATAGAGCTAATTGTATTCTCACATTTTATCGTAAAGCATTTTTCCAGGCCATGTATACGCCATATGACCGCCATCTACCGTAATGCAGTCACCCGTTACATATGAGCTGTCATCGGATGCTAAAAATAATACGGCACCGGCTACTTCTTCTGGTTTGCCTAAACGGCCCATGGGATCGACCCATTCATATGCTTTTCTGAATTTTTTTCCTTCTTCAGCGCCTGATAAATCATCAAGAAGAGGCGTTTCAATTGTTCCAGGAGCAATTGAGTTAACGCGAATACCTTCACGAGCGTAGTCAATTGCCATGGTTCTTGTTAAGTTGGTAATAGCACCTTTCGCCGCGTTATAGCCAGAACGGTCTAAGTCTGCTGCCAGTCCGGATACGGATGAATTATTAATAATCGACCCGCCATTTTCTAACATCAGCGGAATAACGTATTTGCTTACAAGAAATGTTCCACGTAAATCTACCGACATTAAGCGATCCCAAAGTTCTACAGGGTATTCGTGAAGCTTGCCGCCTTCTGTGTCTGTCCCCGCATTATTAAAAAGAATATCCACTTTTCCAAATTTCTTTTCAATTTCCGCTGTGAACTCTTTTACTTTTTCTTCTTCAGCTACATCGATATAGTAGGCGTATGCTTCACCGCCAGCGTCTTTAATTTCTTTTGCTACTTTTTTTACCCTGTCCAAATTAATATCGGCACAAATAACAACCGCTCCTTCTTTCGCAAAGCGCTCAGCAGTTGCTTTTCCTATACCAGAGCTTGACCCTGTAATAACAGCAATTTTTGATTCTAAACGTCCCAATTGTATCCCTCCGAAAAAATAAATATATAAGTATGTATGTTCATGTACCCATCTATTATTTTGATAAAACGTCGCTAGTTTATACGTATGTGAATAGAAATAAAAAGACGCAGCAAAACAAATCCATTGTATAATGAACAGCAGTATGTCAGGAAAAATGAGGTGTTTGCATGAAAGCAATCATAAAAAGTTTTATCAATGGACTCTTAACGATTGTCCCTATTATCCTTGTTATTTATATTTTGGTAAGAGTATTTAATTTTTTAGACAGCATTTTAGGGAACGTATTGAAGCCCTATATGAAGCAGGATTATATACCTGGTATTGGAATCTTAGCAACGCTTGTCTTAATTACGTTCTTAGGGTGGTTATCTACCCGTTTTTTCGCTGGGAAAATTATTAACTTAATTGATCGATTGTTAGAAAAAATACCGCTTGTTAAAACGCTATATAGTGTCATTAAAGATACATTTCAATCTTTTCTTGGAGAGAAAAAGTCTTTTTCAAAAGTAGCTTTAGTGCCAATGCCCGGCACGTCAATGAAAGTCATAGGGTTTGTGACCTCTGAAGAAGTAGAAGAGGTTATTCACTCGTTAAAAGACCATGTCGCTGTCTATGTTCCACAAACTTTTCAAGTAGCCGGTTTTACTTTTTTGATTCCAAAAGAAGAAATTGAATGGTTAGATATTAAGCCGGAAGAAGCAATGAAGTTCGTGTTATCTGGGGGAGTATCTAGTTCAAAAGCAGAAAAATAACAGAAGGCTTCAAGCCTTCTGTTATTTTTGTTGGAGTAAAGCTGTTAAAAGATTAAGCGGTTCTTCCAACGGTTTAAGTTCCGTTAAATTTCCAACCATGCCTTTTACAATAGCAGCGGTAGGCTTATCTTTTTTTAGCTCCGTTTGTAAAATGTGAAAGCTGTCTGCGTGTTCATCAGAAATATGATCACTGGTGTCTAGCAGATGTTTAATTTCCTCAAGAGCTTGTTTTACCTGCTCATTTTTACTTAGAAAAGTCGTTCGTTCCTTTCCGTATATATCTTCACCAAAAGAAGCGGGAATAAGGGGACGAGGTTTTCTAGCTAATAAATCTTCTACTAATACATCAACTCGTTCCATTATGTACTGCGCGACTTCTTTAAAGGTAAGCTCGTATTGATTGAAGATAATAATTTCTAAAAAGGAATGATGAATACCTTCAATCATTTTCGTTAAATCGGAGATATAAGGAGTTACGTCTTCTCCGTATACGCTAACGAGGCTTTTGCGATGAAAGTAAAACGTTTCTCGCTGCATTTTATGAACAAAGGTCTCCACTTCTTTGTTAAATGGAATCGATTTTTCACGGATTTGCATGATAATAAAATCTCTGTGCTCTGTAATAAATTCATAGAAATAGATGAGCTGATTCATATAGCGGCTGCGGGCATCGTTTACTTCCTCGTCGAGAGCATAAACAGAGCTAAAGAGCTTTTCATAGTAAAAGTTTAGAATTGATAATAAAAGTGCATCCTTAGATTTGAAGTGCAGGTAAAATGCACCTTTTGAAATGTTGCATTCATCTACAATTTCTTGCACAGAGGTAGCATTAAATCCTTTTTTTGCAAAAAGCTTAATCGAAGCTTCAATTATTCTTTTTTCTTTTTCTTTCAAGTATTCTACCTCCTTTATTGAACAATTTGACCATTCATTTCGTTAGATAATAGTATCATACACTAAAAAAGATAAAGGTATATATCAAAGTTAAGAACGGGAGTCAGTTCCTCTAAAAAAGATTTATCGTAAATATGTCTTTATTATGAACATATTAGGAGAGAGACTGCTTAGGGTTGACACTGACCAGTTAGTCATTTATATTTTAAGTTGTTGTGACCGATCAGTCAATTTTATTAGTATACATATATTTGAAGGAGGATATGCATTGGGGAAGTTTATTAAATTTTCATTGAAAAATAAATTTGCAGTATGGCTGTTAACACTCTTTGTCATTATTGCAGGGCTGTATTCAGGATTTAATATGAAGCTAGAGACTATTCCTGATATATCAACGCCTGTTGTAACAGTCAGTGCAACTTATCCGGGCGCCACTCCGGAACAAGTGGCAGACAAGGTGAGTAAGCCAATTGAACAAAAGCTTCAGGGACTGAGCGGCGTTGACACAGTTAGCTCGTCTTCTTATGAAAATATGGCTACCATTCAAGTTGAATATGGCTTTAGTAAAAATATGGAGAAGGCAGAAGACGAAGTCAGACGAGCTCTTTCAAACGTGGATCTGCCAGATGATGTAGAGGAACCAAATGTTTCAAGACAAAGCATCAGTGATTTTCCGATTATTTCATTAAGTGTTTCAGATGATAAAAAATCATTAGAAGACTTAACGAAGTATGTAAAAAATACCGTTGTTCCACAAGTTGAAAAAGTGCAAGGCATTTCTTCGGTCAGCGTGTCAGGAGAACAAGTTGAAGAAGCAGAACTTGTATTCAAACAAGACAAGCTCAAGCAGCTGGGACTCGATGAAGATACGGTGAAAAAGCTGATCCAAGCATCCGATGCAAAAGTGCCGGCTGGTACGTATACGATGGATGGATCTCAAAAATCTGTTGTGGTAGACGGAAAGATGACAACAGAAAAAGATTTGGAAAACTTAGAGATTCCAGCTGTGCCTAGTCAAGGAGCTGCTCAAGGTCAGCAACAAGGAATGAGCCAGCAGCAAACACAAGGAGCCGTGCAGCAGGCGCCGTCCGCAGCTTCGATTCCAACTGTGAAATTAAAAGAAATTGCGGATGTTAAAGTGACGGGGAAAGCAGAATCCATTTCTCGCACGAACGGAAAACCTTCAATTGCTGTACAAGTTGTCAAAGCGAAGGATGCGAACACAGTAAATGTTGTAAATGATATTAAAGAAAAAATGAATAGCCTAGAAAAGAAAAATAAAGACCTTCACGTTGACAATATTTTTGATCAAGGTAAACCGATTGAAGATTCTGTTCATACGATGCTAAATAAAGCTATTATCGGTGCGGTCTTTGCGGTTATTATTATTCTTTTATTTTTACGTGATATTCGTTCAACGATTATTGCCGTTATTTCAATTCCACTTTCGCTATTAATCGCCATTTTGGCGCTCAAATCAATGGATATCTCTTTAAATATTATGACGCTTGGAGCGATGACTGTAGCCATCGGAAGGGTTGTAGATGATTCCATTGTCGTTATTGAAAATATTTACCGCCGCATGGCTTATCAGGAAGAAAAGCTTACAGGAAAAGATTTAATTGTCGCGGCGACGAAAGAAATGTTTGTTCCAATTTTTTCTTCTACAGTCGTAACCGTGGCCGTATTCTTACCGTTAGGTCTCGTAGAAGGACCGGTAGGAGAGCTATTCTTACCGTTTGCGTTAACGGTTGTTTTTGCACTGTTAGCATCACTGCTAGTAGCGGTAACACTCGTGCCAATGCTTGCTCATTCGTTATTTAAAACAAATGTAAAAGTCAAAGAAGAAAAGCCAAGCAAACTAGCGCACGGATATAAGCGAATTTTGAACTGGACGCTAAACCATAAGCTTATTTCCTTTGGATTAGCCGTACTACTGTTAGTAGGAAGTTTATTTTTAGTTCCTTCTATTGGGGTTAGCTTTTTATCATCCGATCAAGAAAAAACGCTGACGCTTACGTATACACCGAAAGCCGGACAGTCTCAAAGCGACGTGGAAAAAGCAGCGAATCGCGCAGAAGCGTACTTGATGAAGCGAGATGGTGTCAAAACGGTTCAGTATTCGTTCGGTGAAGGTAACTCTTTTAATCCGGGAAGCAAAAATAACGTTTTAACATTTGTGCAATATGACGAGGATACACAAAACTTTGATAAAGAGCAGGATAAAGTATTAAAAGCTCTTAATAAACAAGCGAATCAAGGTGAATGGGGCTCCATGAATACGGCGTCTAGCGGCAGCAATAATTCATTAAACGTCCTTATTTACGGAGATAGCTTAGACGAAATCAAACCTTATGCTGACAAAGTTCAGCGCGTTTTAGAACAGCATAAAGAACTGAAAAATGTCGATTCTACGCTTTCAGATACGTTTGATGAATATACGCTAGTACCGAACCAAAAGAAAGCCGCTGAACTCGGCTTGTCTGCTAGTCAAATCGGAATGCAAATTTCCAACCTTGGACAGCGTGAAGTATTAACAACTATCCAAAAAGACGGAAACGAAATTAACGTATACCTTCCAAAAGAAAAAGAGGATTTCTCTACTTTTGCCGAACTTTCAAGCACAAAAGTGACCTCTCAAACTGGACAGGAAGTTACATTAAATGAAGTTGTCGATATTAAAAAAGGTAAAACGTCGAATACGGTAACTCGCCGTGATAATAAAATTTATGCAGAGGTAAGTGCCGATATTAAGAGTGACGATGTAGGCGGTGTTTCTTCTAACGTCCAAAAAGAAGTGAAGAAAATTGATTTGCCAAGTGATATGGACATTAACTTTGGCGGAGCATCAGAGCAAATTAATGACTCATTTAGTCAATTAGGAATTGCCATGCTCGCAGCCATTGGTATCGTGTACTTCGTACTTGTACTGACATTTGGTGGAGGTTTAGCGCCATTTGCTATCTTATTCTCACTTCCATTTACACTCATTGGTGCGCTAGTGGCACTTTTAATCTCTGGGGAAACGATTAGTATTTCTTCGATGATTGGAGCTCTTATGTTGGTTGGAATTGTGGTAACCAATGCGATTGTTCTGATTGACCGCGTGATTCATAAAGAGCAAGAGGGTCTTTCAACGCGTGAAGCTTTACTAGAAGCTGGAATGACACGTCTTCGCCCGATCTTAATGACAGCTATTGCAACGATTGGTGCACTGCTTCCATTAGCTTTTGGATTTGAAGGTGGAGGCCTTATCTCAAAAGGGCTAGGGGTTACCGTGATTGGAGGACTAACAAGTTCTACGCTGCTTACGCTCATTATCGTTCCAATTGTCTATGAGTTTTTTATGAAGTTTAAGCGCAAAAAAGTAAAAGAGTAGAAGCAAGACAAATTTCCGCTTTTGAGGTGAATAGCGATGAAGTCAATTGATAAACTAATGAAACAGCTGATTCAACAAGGAATTAAAGCAAAGAAAGTGACGATTGATAAATCAAAGCGCCAGCAGTGGATGTCCATGTCATTGCCTAAAACGGCATGGCAGCATTCAAAATAAAAAAGAGCTGACTTAGAGTCAGCTCTTTTTTTATTAACGATCTGTATCTTCAAATGATCCTTCTTGATAGGCGTCGCTTATTTGCTCATGTGTTTCTGCTAGACCTTGTGGGAGTGCATCTTGTCGGTTATAATCTTCTGTTTCGAACTGACGGTCAGCCATTTCATTTGTATCTGGCTGCTTTTTAGGCTGTTTTTTTGAATTCATTTTCACCACTCCTATTTAATAAAGTGAGACCACGGTTAGTGTGCGATGAAAGGAAATACATTATACATGAAAGAAAGAGCTTCGATTCGTCGAAGCTCTTTCTTTCATATTATTATTGTTTTTTATCTAAGAAGATTTTTTCAATATCATCAAGGACGATATTAGCTGCTAACACACCGCCTGCTGTATTCCAAGTAGCGTCATCTACTTTATGAACATGATTTTCTTGAGCCACTTTTAGCTTTTTAAAGAGAGGATCGTTTATCCATTCTTTTTCAAGCTTTGTTGCTTCACCGTCTCCCGTTTCATAAGAGAAGTAAAATAGCTGATCGCCGTCCATTGCCGGAATGCGTTCTTTTGTTGCATTCATTTCAGCAAAATCATCCTTGTCTTGAGACTCAGGGCGAGCAAATCCAAGCTGATCTAAAATAACACCTGAGAATGAATCTTTATGATAGATACGAACGTCTCCAGCTGTAAAGCGTACAACTGAGATTTTTTGTTTTAACTGATCTCCAAGGCGTTTCTTTAAATCTGCTACGCGATTGTCATAGTCAGCTAATACTTCTTTACCTTTTTCTTCTTTGTTTACAGCTTTTGCATATAGCTTAAAGTTTGATTTCCAATCTCCGCGCAGCTCCTGAGAGAATACAGTCGGAGCAATTTGACTAAGCTGATCGTATACTTTTTCTTGTCGCATTTTATTTCCGATAATCAAGTCAGGCTTTAAAGCAGCGATTGCTTCTAAGCTTGGCTCGCTTTCTGTACCCACACTTTTAACGCCTTTCATCTGACCTTTAATATGGTCATACCACGGGTTTCCTAACCATGATTGAACAGCGCCCACAGGCTTTACACCCATTGCAAGAAGAGCTTCAGTACCTTCGTTCGTTAAAACAACCACTCGTTTAGGCGTTCCTTTAATATCGGTTTTATCCATTGCGTGTTTTACTGTGTAAGTTTCGCCAGAACCCTCAGTTTTTTCTTTTTTATCGCTATCAGCGCCGTTTGAATTACCGCAGGCTGCCAGCACAAGCAGTGTCATAATGGTAAGAATGGACAACAAATATGACAACTTGCCTTTAGAATATGTATTCACATCTTTTCCCCCTCGTAAGTGATAATGATTTTCATTAACAATTAAGATAATATTCTAACTTTTAAGCGGTGTCAATTAAAAATTGAAAATGATTCTCAAAATCATTGACACTTTTTTCAATGTTTCCTAAACTAAAGGTTAGATATATATAGGAATCATCTTAGAGGAGAGCAATGAAAATGATGCTACGCAGTGTTCAAATGAAAGTAATGGGGCTCATCATTGGAATCATGCTGCTTTTAATCTGTATTGGATTAAGTATCGTACTCGGATACACAGATACAAGTATCAAAACAGCATTTGAAGCTTTTCAAGCGTTTAACGGTTCGAATGAGCACATAGTTATTCAAAATATTCGATTGCCGCGCGCTATAATCGGTGCTGTGGTAGGTATTTGTTTAGGAATTGCAGGAGCAATGATGCAGGCGTTAACGAAAAACCCACTTGCTTCACCGGATATTATCGGTGTGAACGCTGGGGCCAGCTTTTTTATTGTTGTTGCAGTGATGATTTTTTCGGTCAATTCACTTCAAGCTTTTACATGGATTGCATTTGTAGGAGCGGCACTAACCGTAGTGGTTGTCTATTTTCTTGGGTCCATTGGAAAAGAAGGGCTAACGCCTATCAAACTGACGCTCGCAGGAGCGGCTATTGCAGCCTTTTTCTCTTCTTTAACACAAGGACTGTTAGCTGTGGATGAATCTTCGCTTGATCAAGTCCTCTTTTGGCTGGCAGGGTCTGTGCAAGGACGCAAGGTTGAAATGTTGTATGGCATACTGCCTTATGTAGTGCCAGCAATTATTGTTACTTTTTTTATCGCTTCAAAAATTAATATTTTAACGATTGGTGAAGACGTAGCCAAAGGATTGGGTCAAAGAACAGCTCTTGTCAAAATTATAAGCGGCATCATTATTGCGATTTTAGCGGGGGGAGCCGTTGCAGTAGCCGGTCCCATTAGCTTTGTAGGAATCATTGTTCCTCACGTTGTAAGAGCAATCGTAGGACAAGATTATCGCTGGGTATTTCCTTATAGTGCGGTTGTCGGCGGGATTTTAATTTTATTAGCTGATGTTGGCGCAAGGTACGTCATTATGCCTCAAGAAATCCCTGTTGGAGTCATGACTGCTGTTATTGGTACACCTTTCTTTATCTATATGGCAAGGAAAGGGGCGAAGACGTCATGAAAACATACTTATCTCTTCGCTTAAAGAGAATTTCATTTTTAGTTAATATAAAAGCTGCTCTAATCATTACCGGATTTTCAGCTGTCCTTGTTGCACTCTTTTTGTTAAGTGCAGGTACGGGTGACTTATTTATTAATCCATTTCGTGTAATTAAAATTTTAGCGGGTCATGGGTTGGAGTTTGAACGATTAGTTGTTACATCTTTTAGACTGCCGCGTATTATTGTTGCCATTTGTGCTGGTATTTGTCTAGCTATTGCGGGCGCTATCTTGCAGGGGCTTGTGAGAAATCCGCTTGCTTCACCAGACTTAATTGGATTAACAGGAGGAGCGTCAGTTGGTGTAGTGTTATTTTTGACACTATTTAGTGATAAAAGCAACTCGTTAACCGTAAGTATTAATTGGATGCCTGTTAGCGCATTTTTAGGTGCCGTGGCAGTGGCGCTTTTACTTTATGTGTTTGCCTGGAAAAATGGTGTCTCTCCTATTACACTAGTATTAATAGGAATTGGATTAACAGCGTTAACGAAAGCTATGACCACGCTGTTTATGATTATGGGTCCTATCTACCGCGCTAGCCAGGCAAATATTTGGATTACCGGAACGGTGTATGGTTCAAATTGGGCCAGTGTTTCCGTACTAGTTCCAGTTACTGCAGGGCTGGTTATAATTACGATTTTAATGATTCGAAATTTAAATGTTCAAGAATTAGGTGAAGAAATTGCGACTAACGTTGGAAGTCGCGTTCAAAAAAATCGATTGGCACTATTGCTGATGAGCACAGCTTTAACCGGGAGCGCCGTTGCATTTGCCGGTGGAATTAGCTTTGTAGGGTTACTTGCTCCACATATTGCCCGAAAGCTTGTAGGTTCGTCATTCGGCGCTTTAATACCGCTATCGGCACTAATCGGAGCGATTTTAATCACAGCAGCAGATTTAATTGGCCGAACATTCTTCTTGCCAATCGAAGTGCCAGCAGGTGTATTTACAGCTGCAATTGGCGCACCATACTTCATTTATTTACTATACAAACAAAGAAACGTATAGCATTCTTTGTAGAAGGAGCGATTCGCATGCATTCGTTAGAAACAAAGTCGCTAACATTATCATATGGAGAAGCGATGATTATAGATGAGCTTGACGTTACCATCCCAAAGGGTGAGATTACGGTTTTTATCGGCAGTAATGGATGCGGAAAATCTACGCTGCTGCGTTCACTGGCAAGGTTATTGAAGCCACATGCAGGCTCTATTTTACTAGAAGGTTCTAAGATTTCTTCTCTTCCTACCAAGGAAATTGCAAAGCAGCTAGCAATCCTTCCTCAAGGTCCTGTTGCACCTGAAGGTCTGACTGTGCTGCAGCTTGTTAAACAAGGGCGCTATCCGTATCAAAACTGGTTCCGCCAGTGGTCTCAAGAGGATGAAGAAAAAGTGCAAAATGCACTGGAAGCAACAGGCTTAGCAGACTTGGCAGATCGTCAAGTTGATTCGCTTTCTGGGGGACAGCGTCAGCGCGCATGGATTGCCATGACACTAGCGCAAGATACAGATATTATTTTACTTGATGAACCGACAACATATTTAGATATGACGCATCAAATTGAGATCTTGGACTTGTTGTTTGAACTGAATGAAAAAGAAAATCGTACCATCGTAATGGTGCTGCATGATTTAAACTTAGCTTGCCGCTATGCTCATCATATTGTGGCGCTTCAAGATAAAAAAATCTATGCACAGGGAAGACCAGAAGAAGTCATTAACTGCGATTTAGTACAGCGAGTCTTTAATATGAACTGTGAAGTGACGGTTGATCCGTTATTTGGAACGCCTCTTTGTATTCCCCATGGGCGCGGACGATGTATTGTGAATAAGCTGCGAGTTGAAACGCAGCATGCTCAGTAGGAATGAGCAAAGCGAGTTAGCAGAAAAATTCCGCTGTACGTTTAAAGATAACTCGCTGTACAGGTTTTCTCCTGCCAGCTGCATGGATGAAAATAAGGTGAAGGTGCAGCTATTATGGATTCAAGAGACGATGGAGGCCGCTAGTTTGAGAGCAGCTGCTTCAATGTTAGCAAAGCGGTATAGTTTTGTTGTGGTTGCGGCTTTGTATTCATTTATTGTGTTTCAAAAAAAGATAAATGCATCGACTAAAAATGTATCTTTGCATACCGAACAAGTTGAAACGATGTGGCTTCCAAAAGTGTTTATCTCAGAAATTGAGACGACAGAAGTAACAGAGGATAATCGCGAAATTCTTCTTGATGAACTTCTTGATGAATTGTTTGCTCATCAAATTGAGCCGATGTGGTCAGTACTGCGTAAAGTGACAAAAATCTCAAAGCTGACGCTGTGGGAAAACGTAGCTGTTTATATTCACTGGCTTTATGATTTGCTTTTAGCAAACGAAGAAATAGACAATGTGAAAGTGCAAAAGAATTTACGATACGTGTTAGAAGAAGCTGAGGGACGTCACTTTGGTTCATATCATAACAATCCGCTTGCTCGGTACAGTTCACCTCCTCAATATATAGAGAAACAAAAGCAGGAGATAAGAGTACGAAAAACGTGCTGTTTGTCCTACCAAACAGGAGCCAAAGAGACTTATTGTCGAACGTGTCCGGTTATTTGTAAACCAAAGAAAGGAGTGACTGCGCATGAGTAAAACCTTTCAAGAGCAATTCGACGGTTTGATTGAAAAGTATACGGAACTAATGGTTGGAGAAAGTGATGAACAGCTGCAGGAAAAAGTGAAAATGTGGGCACTTTACAACCATATCTCAAAATCTATGCCGCCTTTAACAAAGCATTGGAATCAATTATATCCAGACGCAAAAGCGGAAATGATTGAAATTGTGAAGGAAATAAAAGAGCTGAATGAAGCGCATCGAGCGTCACAGCGAAAACCAGAATAAAAACATTCATCACGAAGCTGATGAATGTTTTTTTATCAAAAAAGCTCCAGGTAGCTTTTTGATCTAGTGTGCATATGTTAATGAAGGGTGCCTATCTATCTGGTTGATAAAATGGTAAAATTAATGATAATTAGATAAAATTTGTGAGGTGCATGACAAGTGAAGGCGGGGGGTTGCTTTGGAACAAACGATAAGAAACTTTTTTTTATTGTTATCAAAAAGCAAAAAGTTAACAAAGCTGGCTAAGCGCTATGGTTTACGTTTTGGGGCAGCAAGGTTTGTTGCAGGGGAAACTATCGATGAAGCTGTTAGTGTGATAAAAAAGCTAAATGAACAGGGATTAAAAGTAACGATTGATTATCTCGGAGAGTTTGTGGAAAGTGAAGCTGAAGTCAATAATGCTGTGGCTCAATGCATAAAGGCCATCCATCTTATACACAAAGAAAGGTTAGATTCAGAAATTTCTTTGAAATTAACGTCTATGGGACTTGATATTTCTGAAGATCTGGCGCTTCATCATATGCGTCATATTCTAAATGAAGCGGAAAAATATAGCGTGTTCGTGACGATTGATATGGAAGATTATAAGCGATGCAGCAAGACGATTAAGCTGTTTAAACAATTAAAAAGTGAGTATGACCACGTAGGGACGGTACTTCAGGCATACTTATATCGAACAGAAAGTGACGTTCGCGAATTAGATGCTTATGCCCCTAAATTAAGGTTAGTAAAAGGAGCGTACAAAGAAGCGGCAGACGTGGCTTTTCCTGATAAAGAAGACGTAGACGAAAACTTCAAAAACATAATTGGACTTCATTTATTAAACGGTCACTACACAGCAGTTGCTACTCATGATGAACGAATCATTCAGTATACAAAAGAGTTTGTTAAAAAGCATGGAATTTCAATGAATCAGTTTGAATTCCAGATGCTATACGGTATTCGACCAGAAAGGCAGGTTCAGCTCGTAGCAGAACAATATCAAATGAGAGTGTACGTTCCTTATGGAACGGACTGGTATGGGTACTTTATGAGGCGCCTTGCAGAAAGACCTGCAAATGTCGCATTTGTCTTAAAAGGAATCGTAAAAAAATAACCATGAAATGGTCGTGATGACAGAATAAGAAATAGTCAAAAATCGAACATGATTCGATTACTCATGTTCGATTTTGAGGTTAATGTCCTTGTGTATTATGCTTTGTGTACTGCTGGTTTTGAGATGTCTTTTTGCCGCGTCCGTGCGGTTCATTAACCGGTCCAGCATTTCCTTTAACGCTTGCTGCGCTTACGCCTGCTGAAGATGGATCTTTCTTTAATTTACTCACAAAATCACCTCCTGTGTATTAAGATAACCAAACACATTAAAAATAGTTAGAGATAATATTATGAATATATTGCGAAAATTTAAAAAATGCTTTATAGTAAAAACAGAGATTAACAGTGACTCTCTTTTTTTACACATAAAATGAATGACCATTCATTCAATATATCAAAGGGGATGTGGGGATAATTATGAACATAAAAAAAGCCGCCGTTTTAGGTTCAGGAGTTATGGGCTCTGGAATTGCAGCTCATTTAGCGAATGTAGGAATTCCAACGCTTTTGCTAGATGTGGTTCCAGCTTCATTAACACCAGACGAGGAAAAAAAACAGCTAACGCTTGAAGATAGGCAAGTCAGAAATCGGTTGAGCACAACTGCTTTAGCTAAATTAACGAAGCAAAAACCGGCACCTTTAACGTCGAAGTCGTCACTATCGTTAATTACGCCGGGAAACCTTGAAGATCATTTACAGCAGTTAAGCGACTGCGATTGGATCATTGAAGTAGTAGTGGAACGTCTTGATATTAAACAGCAGTTGTTTGAAAAAATTGACGGCGTACGAAAAAAAGGAAGTATTGTAAGTTCAAATACTTCAGGAATATCGATCCACGAAATGGCTAAAGGACGCTCAGAAGATTTTAAAGCGCATTTCTTAGGAACGCACTTTTTTAATCCACCTCGTTATTTAAAGTTATTAGAAATTATTCCAACTCATGACACAAAATCAGAAATTGTTGAATATATGAAAACGTTTGGTGAAGATGTATTGGGTAAAGGAGTAGTTATTGCAAAAGATACGCCTAACTTTATCGCCAACCGTATCGGTACGTACGGTTTACTTGTGACCGTTCAAGAAATGTTAAAAGGTAATTACAGCGTGGGAGAAGTTGACTCTGTGACGGGTCCCTTAATTGGAAGACCAAAAAGCGCAACGTTTCGAACGTTAGACGTAGTGGGACTAGACACATTTATTCATGTGGCCAACAATGTGTTTGACAAAGTGGAAGGCAAAGAAAAAGAGGTATTCGACGTGCCTTTATTTATGAAACAAATGCAGGAAAATGGCTGGCTGGGAAGCAAGTCGGGGCAAGGCTTCTTTTTAAAGAAAGGCAAGGAAATTTTAGAACTTGATCCTAATACACTTCAATACGTCGAAAGAAAGAAGTTAAAAACAGCTTCTACCGAATTAAGTAAGCAGGCAAAAGGGCTGCAAAACAAAATGAAAGCGCTTATATATTCTGATGATCGTGCTGGACAGCTTCTTTGGAACATTATCAGCCCCGTTCTTGTGTATGCAGCACAGTTGAAAAATGAAATCGCCGACGATATCGTCGCCATTGATCAAGCTATGAAGTGGGGATTTGGCTGGAAAATGGGTCCTTTTGAGACGTGGGATGCAATTGGTTTAGAAAAATCAATTGAGAAGATGGAGCAGTCTGGCTTAGCCATCCCGCAGTGGGTAAAACAAATGCAGGAAAATGGATTTACAAGCTTTTATAAAGAAATGGAAGGTCAAACGCTTTACTACGAAGAGGATGAGTATAAAGCAGTAAAAGAAAATAAAAAGGTGATCCACCTGTCATCTTTACGCTCTCAAAATAATGTCATTTTAGAAAACAGCGGAGCGAGCTTAATTGATTTAGGAGATGATGTGGCATGCCTGCAGTTTACTTCTCCTAACAATGCGATTGGGCTAGATATTATCAGCTTATTGAATCAGTCTCTTGAAGAAGTGAACAAGAATTATAAGGGGCTGGTCATAGGAAACCAAGGAAAAAATTTCTGCGTTGGCGCTAACTTAGCTATGATTTTGATGGAAGCACAAGATGACAATTATTTTGAAGTTGAGCTTGTCATTAAACAATTTCAACAGGCAATGATGAAGGTGAAATATAACGAAAAGCCGGTTGTTGCAGCTCCATTTGCGATGACTCTTGGAGGCGGAGCAGAAATTTGCTTACCGTCAGCTAAAATCCAAGCTTCTGCTGAAACTTACATGGGCCTTGTAGAAGTAGGAGTCGGGTTAATTCCTGGCGGAGGAGGTAACAAGGAGCTTTATATCAAACAGCTAAATGGTTTACCGAACGGTGTAACGCTCGATCTTCAGCAAATTGCCAATAAAACATTTGAAACAATTGCTACTGCAAAAGTATCTACTTCTGCTGCAGAAGCTAGGCAGCTAAACTTTTTAAACCGCCATGATGCTATCAGTGTAAACGGAGATCACTTGCTGAATGATGCAAAGAACTCAGTCCTTGCTTTACACGACACGGGCTATAAACCGCCTGTAAAAACTAAAGTTCCTGTCGTTGGAGAAACAGGATATGCAACGTTACTGCTAGGAGCTCAATCCATGAAATATTCAGGATATATATCAGAACATGATTACAAAATTGCTAGTAAGTTAGCATTTGTATTAGCTGGAGGACGCGTAGCGTTTGGTTCCGAAGTGGATGAAGAGTATTTGCTTGATTTAGAGAGAGAAGCATTTTTAAGCCTTGTTGGAGAAGCGAAGTCTCAAGAACGTATGCAGCACATGTTAGTTAAAGGAAAGCCACTGCGCAATTAAGGGGGAGAAAAAATGAGAGAAGCAGTTATTGTAGCAGGTGCTAGGACACCGGTCGGAAAAGCAAAAAAAGGTTCATTGGCAAGTGTTAGACCTGATGATTTGGGAGCTATTGCGGTTAAAGAAACTCTTCGCCGAGCAGGCGGATACGAAGGGCCGATTGATGATTTAATTATTGGTTGTGCGATGCCTGAGGCAGAACAAGGTTTGAATATGGCTCGAAATATTGGCGCTCTTGCAGGTTTGCCTTATACGGTGCCAGCAATAACGATTAATCGTTATTGTTCATCAGGTTTGCAAAGTATTGCCTACGGTGCAGAACGAATTATGCTAGGGCAAGCCAAAGCAGTGTTAGCTGGAGGAGCAGAATCAATGAGTTTTGTTCCGATGTTTGGAAACGTAGCGCGTCCGAATGTTCAGCTGGTTGAAAATGCGCCGGAGTATTATATGGGCATGGGACATACAGCAGAACAAGTGGCGATGAAATACGGCATTTCACGTGAAGACCAGGATGCATTTGCCGTACGCAGCCATCAAAAAGCAGCAAAAGCACTTCAAGAAGGGAAGTTTAACGACGAAATTGTTCCCGTGGAAGTGACGCTTCGGAAAATCGATGAAAACAATAAGCTACGTGAACAAAAGCTGATGTTCTCTCAAGATGAAGGAGTTCGTCCTGGCACAACTGCGGACGTATTAGGTAAACTTCGTCCAGCCTTTTCGATTAAAGGATCCGTCACAGCTGGAAACTCTTCGCAGACAAGTGACGGAGCTGCATCCGTTTTTCTAATGGATAAAGAACAAGCTGAAGCAGAAGGCTTAAAGCCTTTGCTTAAGTTTCGCTCATTTGCAGTTGGAGGAGTTCCGCCTGAAGTAATGGGGATTGGCCCGGTAGCTGCCATCCCTAAAGCTCTTAAACTAGCAGGGCTGGAGCTTTCTGATATCGGATTGTTTGAATTAAATGAAGCATTTGCTTCTCAAGCACTTGGCGTTATTCGTGAATTAAATATTAATGAAGATAAAGTAAATGTAAACGGAGGCGCTATTGCCTTAGGTCATCCATTAGGCTGTACTGGAGCTAAGCTGACTCTTAGCTTAATGCACGAAATGCAGCGTCGAAATGAGCAGTTTGGAATTGTCACCATGTGTATTGGTGGAGGAATGGGAGCTGCTGGTGTATTTGAATTGTTAGCATAATCATTTCAAAGGGGGATATGAACATGTCAAATAAAACAAAACAAATGATTAAAGGTGGAAGTTTTTTAATTGAAGAAGGCGATGCAAGCCGCGTCTACACGCCGGAGGATTATACATCTGAACAAAAGATGATTGCCAAGACGACAGATGAATTTGTAGAAAATGAAGTCCTTCCGCAAGTGGAATATTTAGAAAAGCATGAATTTGACCGTTCTGTAAAGCTATTAAAACAAGCTGGTGAATTAGGCTTGCTTGGTGCAGATGTACCGGAAGAATACGGTGGGCTTGGTTTAGATAAGATTACCTCGGCTTTAATTGCTGAAAAAATGTCTCGAGCAGGCGGATTTTCCATCACTCATGGTGCTCATGTAGGAATTGGGTCATTGCCAATCGTCTTATTTGGAACAGAAGAGCAAAAACAAGCATATTTACCTGCTTTAGCGGTAGGGGAAAAAATAGCGGCTTATGCGCTGACTGAACCGGGTTCTGGTTCGGATGCTCTCGGTGCTCGAACAACAGCTCGCCTTAACGCAGAAGGTACACACTATGTGTTAAATGGAGAAAAGCAGTGGATTACGAATGCTGGATTTGCTGATGTATTCGTGGTGTACGCAAAAATTGACGGCGATAAATTTTCTGCTTTTATCGTTGAGCGCGAATTTCCAGGCGTTTCGGTTGGCCCGGAAGAGAAGAAAATGGGAATCAAAAGCTCATCAACCAGAACGTTGATTCTTGAAGATGCGCTTGTTCCAAAAGAAAACGTGCTAGGTGAAATTGGAAAAGGCCATGTGATTGCCTTTAACATTTTAAATATTGGGCGCTATAAGCTTGGAGTTGGAGCAGTTGGAGCAGGGAAACGTGCGTTAGAAATTACGTCTCAATACGTTAACCAGCGTCAGCAGTTTAAAACGCCAATTGCTAAATTCTCATTAACACAAGAAAAGTTAGCCACAATGGCTTCTAAATTGTATGCAACTGAAAGCTCCGTATATCGTACGGTAGGACTTTTTGAAGACCATATGGGCCAGCTTTCAGAAGAACAGCAAAAAGACGGAAAACAAATTGCTGCTTCTATTGCTGAATATGCTATCGAATGTTCATTAAATAAAGTGTTTGCCACGGAAGCTCTTGACTACATTGTAGATGAAGGCGTGCAGCTTCATGGAGGCTACGGTTTTATGAGCGAGTATGAAATTGAGCGTCTGTATCGCGATTCTCGCATTAATCGTATTTTTGAGGGAACAAATGAGATTAACCGTCTTTTAGTACCAGGCACATATTTACGCAAAGCGTTAAAAGGAGAGCTTCCACTGCTTCAAAAAGCACAAACGCTTCAAGAAGAATTGATGATGCTTATGCCGCAGGAAGTAGGAAATGAGCCCTTAGATCAAGAAAAAATGCTTGTGCAAAACGGGAAGAAAATTGCGCTCTTGCTTTTGGGATTAGCTGCACAAAAGTATGGCAAAGAATTAGAAAAAGAACAAGAAATTCTCGTTAATATTTCTGATATGATTAGTAACGTATATGCAATGGAATCTACTGTTTTACGTACTGAAAAAGCCATTTCCAAAACAGGAGTAGATCAAAACAGCTTAAAATTAAAATACACGCAAGTATTCTGCCAAGAAGCATTTAATCGAATCGAAGCAGATGCAAAAGAAACGTTAATTGGCGTTGAACAAGGTGATACGCTTAGAGTCATGCTTTCGTCTCTTCGCAAATTAACTCGCTATACACCAATCAATGTAATTAGCGTAAAGCGCGAGGTTGCAAAAACGCTTCTAGAAGTAGAGAAGTTCACAGTTTAAGGAAAAAGGAGCTCGTTTTGCGAGCTCCTTTTTGTTTAAGAAGCCTCTATCTAGGTAAATGATAAAGGATGTGTTAAAATACGAAAAAAGCTTAAAATAAAGGGTGGTTGACGAAATGTCATTATTTTTTTATTCATATCCAAAGTGCGGTACGTGCCGAAAAGCAAAGAAGTGGCTCGATGATAACGGAGTAGCATATGAAGAAATTCATATTGTAGAAAATCCGCCAACAAAAGAGCAGCTGCAAGCTTACTATCAGAACAGCGGCCTAGAATTAAAAAAATTCTTTAATACAAGCGGTAAAAAATATCGCGAGTTAGGTCTTAAAGATAAAGTAAGCAGTGCGAGTGAAGACGAACTTCTGTCTATTCTTGCGTCAGATGGCATGTTAATTAAGCGTCCGCTGCTAACAGATGGACAAAAAGTAACGCTTGGTTTCAAAGAAGAGCAGTTTGAGGACGTGTGGAAGTAAGTTTTCAAATAGAAAATTTTTACCTTTTACGTTACACTGTTAATAGGAAGTTATTTTAGGTTGTAGAAAGTGTTCTCCACGTTGAAGGCGCTTTTTATATAAACAAATTACGATACATATTTTGGAGGGATTAAGATGAGTACACCAAAAGATTTGCGTTATTCTGAAGAGCATGAATGGGTAAAAACAGAAGGAGACGTTGTCCGCGTAGGTATTACACATTTCGCTCAAGCTGAGCTTGGAGACATCGTATTCGTTGAACTGCCAGAAGTAGGAGCAACAGTAGAAGCTGACGAACCGTTTGGTAGCGTTGAATCAGTAAAAACAGTTTCTGAGCTTTACGCACCAATTAGCGGTGAAGTTGTAGCAGTAAACGACAACTTAGGCGATAGTCCTGAACTTGTTAATGAATCTCCATACGAAGAAGCATGGATGATTACAATCAAACCATCTGATGCTTCTCAAGTAGACAAGCTGATGACAGCAGAGCAATACGAAGAAATGACAAACGAAGGATAATATTCCTCCATAAATTGTCTTTATGAAAAGTTTTTGACTGGACACTCTATTAGTAAACAAGCTAAAGGAGTGTCTTTTTATGTTTGAAAAACAAAAAATGGACGTTACAGATCGCGTTACAGCTAAATTTCATGACGGCGGTATGAAATTATACGTTGATAAGCAGCCAATTGGTGAAGTTAGCTACGGAACAAGCGGCAATGAATACCGCTTTGAAGAAGGATATTCGCAAGAAAATAATAAGTTCTATCAATACGCGGACGTACAAAAACAAGGTGAAACGCAAAAATATACAGACTGCGATGAAGAAGCAGGATGGTGCTAAACAGTGGCAACTGCCGCTGTTTTTCTTGTTTTATAGAGATAATATGGCCTAAACTGCCTTTTAAAAGAGTTCTTTCTTGCAAATTTCTTTTAAAAAACAGGTGAACTGTGATACATTAACGAATATTGTATAGCATAAAGAAATGATGTTACTATACAACTGACGATTATGGGTGATGAAAATGGGGCTAATTGAAATTGAAAAAGTAATTATTGTCGAAGGAAAGTCAGATAAAAAGCGTATTCAAGATATCATTCGAGAACCAATTGAAATTATTTGTACAAACGGTACGATTAGTTTATCAAAGCTGGATGAAATTATTGACTGTACGTTTAACAAAGAGGTATACATACTCGTTGACTCTGATGATTCAGGGAATAAGCTGAGAAAACAATTTAAACGAGAGCTTCCGGAAGCAGAGCATCTATATATTGATAAAATGTACCGAGAAGTTGCTGCCGCCCCTAGACATCACATAGCAACAGTATTGCTGAGTGCCAATATCGATGTTAATGCAGAATTTTTAACATAAAAGGAATGAGCAACATGCAAGAATGGAGCGAAAAACAGCTGGATGATCAGTTAAAAGAAGGAGAAAGAGCCTTTATCTTTTTCCATACGCCTTTTTGCGGGACATGTCAGCTGGCAAAAAAAATGTTAACCGTGGCAGAAGCGATGCTGCCGGATGTAACCATCGGAATGAGCAATTTAAATTATATGCCTTCAAAAGCAGAATTATTTTCTATTGAAAGCGTACCTTGTTTGATTGAAGTGGAAAATGGTGAAATGGTAAAAAAACTCTACGCGTTTCATTCCATCGAGCACGTACTCGAGGAGCTTCGATAATCAAACGTTTGTTTAAAATGAAGAAGTGGAAAGAGAGCGAACCGTTGGGGCTGTTGAAATCTTGGGATATTATCCCAAGAACAAAATCTGTTGACAGCCTATCTGACACATGCTAAAATCACACTCATGAATGTTCATAAATGAATGAATATTTCCCAAAAACAAAATAATTGTTGCGAACTCTTATCAAGAGAGGTGGAGGGACTGAGCCCTGTGAAACCCGGCAACCGTCAGACTAACTGAAATGGTGCCAATTCCTGCAAAGCTATGCGCTTTGAAAGATGAGAGAAAGGATTAAATATCGAGCCTTTCTGTCATGCGCAGAGAGGCTTTTTTAATGGGGAAAATTGTTTTACGGCTTTTTCATCCTATAGGGCAACCTAACATAATTAAGTTTTTATTAAAGAAGGTGAAGAAATATGATTACATTAACAGACGTTACAAAAATTTATCAGGCCAAAAGCGGTCAAGTAACAGCTGTTGATAATGTGAATCTAACCGTTAACCAAGGTGAAATTTACGGAATTATTGGTTATAGCGGAGCGGGGAAAAGTTCTTTGATTCGCTTGCTAAACGGATTAGAAACACCAACGACAGGAACGGTCGAAGTAGCAGGTAATGATATTGGAAAAATTAAAGGCGGAAAACTCAGAAAAGCTAGACAAGAAATTAGTATGGTATTTCAGCACTTTAATATCTTGTGGTCGCGTACGGTACGAGAAAATATTGCCTTTCCGTTAGAAATAGCAGGGATTTCAAAAGAAAAAAGAATGAAACGAGTAGACGAACTTATTAAGCTAGTCGGGCTTGAAGGGCGTGAAGATGCTTATCCATCACAGCTTAGCGGCGGACAAAAGCAGCGTGTTGGGATTGCTCGAGCGCTAGCGAACAATCCAAAAGTATTGCTTTGTGATGAAGCAACATCAGCGCTTGATCCTCAAACGACAGATTCTATTTTAGATTTGTTAGTAGATATTAATGAGAAGCTAGGGTTAACCATTGTATTAATTACTCATGAAATGCACGTCATTCGTAAAATTTGTCATCGAGTAGCCGTTATGGAAAATGGGGCAGTAGTAGAAGAAGGACAAGTGCTAGAAGTATTCAGAAAACCTAAGCAGCCGATTACAAAACGATTCGTTCAACAGATTTCTGAACCAGAGGAAACGTTTGAAACGATTGAACAAGTAAAAGAGCTGTATCCAAGCGGGCAAATTATTCAGCTGACGTTTGTTGGCGGAAAAGCAGAGCAACCGCTCATTACAACGATTTTAAAACAGTTTGATGTAACGATTAATATTTTGCAAGGAAAGATTTCTCATACACAAACAGGTTCATACGGGACGTTGTTCGTTCATTTAGACGGAGAATTAACAGAAGTTGAAAAAGTCATTGCATACATTCATGAGCAGCAGGTAGAAGTGGAGGTAATGACAAATGCTTGAGAAACTATTTCCAAACGTTATTTTAGATGATTTTATTCAAGCGACAAATGAAACACTATATATGACGGCTATTTCAGTTGTAGCCACATTTGTTCTAGGTATTTTATTGGGCTTGCTTTTATTTTTAACGTCCAAAGGACAGCTTTGGCAAAACAAACCTTTATATGCCATTGTGTCGGCGGTTGTAAATATCTTTCGTTCCATTCCATTCATTATTTTAATTGTTTTACTGATTCCATTTACCAAAGCATTGGTAGGAAGTATTTTAGGCGCTAATGCAGCGTTACCGGCTTTAATTGTTGGAGCAGCACCATTTTATGCGCGTCTTGTAGAAATTGGTCTGCGTGAAATTGATAAAGGTGTTATTGAAGCTGCTAAATCAATGGGAGCCACAACAAGCACTATTATCTTTAAAGTGCTGTTACCTGAATCGCTGCCAGCTTTGATTTCCGGTTTGACAGTAACAACCATTGCGTTAGTCGGCTATACGGCAATGGCGGGTGTGATTGGAGCTGGAGGTCTTGGAAACCTTGCATATTTAGAAGGATTCCAGCGCAGTCATAATGACGTAACGCTAGCCGCTACGATCTTAATTTTGATTATTGTATTTATTATCCAACTTATTGGAGATGCGATTACTGCAAAAATTGATAAAAGATAAAGGGAGGATTATTTATTATGAAAAAATGGCTTTCAGCTTTAGCATTAACATCTGCGCTAGTAGTAGGATTAGCGGCGTGTGGATCTAACAATGGATCAAAAGATGAAAAGAAAATTGTCGTGGGTGCATCTAATACGCCTCATGCTGAAATTTTAGAACAAGCAAAACCTATTTTGGAAAAACAAGGAATTGATTTAGAGATTAAAAAATTCCAAGATTACATCTTACCGAACACAGCTCTTGCAAACAATGAAATTGATGCCAACTACTTCCAGCACGTTCCTTATATGAATTCAGTGCTAAAAGATCATAAAGGTGAAAAAGGGTATGATTTCGTAAGTGCCGGTGCCATTCACATTGAACCAATTGGTATCTACTCTAAAAAATACAAAAGCTTAAAAGATCTTCCGAAAAACGGCACAGTTATTATGCGTGATGCAGTAGCAGAGCAAGGACGTATTTTATCGATTTTTGAAAAAGCTGGCGTGATCAAATTAAAACCAGGCGTAAAGAAAACAGACGCACAAATTAAAGATATTGTAGAAAACCCTAAGAATTTAAAATTTAAAGCCGATGTTGAAGGCGGATTGTTACCTCAAATGTACAAAAACAATGAAGGTGACGCTGTTGTTATCAATGCTAACTATGCTATCGATGCTGGTTTAGATCCAGTAAAAGATCCAATCGCAGTGGAAAGCAAAGAAAACAACCCATATGCAAACATCATTACGGTTCACAAAGGTGACGAAAATAAAGATACAGTGAAAGCTTTAGTAAAAGTTCTTCACTCTAAAGAAATTCAAGACTACATTAAAGAAAAATACAAAGGCGGAGTATTGCCGGTAAATAAATAATAGAAGAAAAGCGCTTGCCCACTCTGGGCAAGTGCTTTTTTGTATGCATCAAAACGAATAACTCTTATTTTTCTCACGCATACTAACCGTGAAAACTTTACTGATGATGGGAGCTGACGTTATGCAGCAAGAAGCACGTCATTCAACTGAGCAAGCACTTCATGATTATAAAATGGGTGTTGGGAAATTTAGCGAAAAATTGCCGGAAGTAACAAAAACGTTTAATGCGTTTACTGAAGCATGTTTTGGAGAAGGTTCTCTTTCTAAAAAAGAAAAGCAGTTAATCGCGCTAGGAATCAGCGTAGTAGCTCAAGACGAGTACTGTATGATTTATCATACAAAAGGCTGCATTGATCAAGGTGCAACTGAGCAAGAAATTTTAGAAGCATGCGGAGTATCAGCGGCATTTGGCGGAGGCGCAGCGATGAGTCAGTCCGTTACGCTTGTCCAAGAGTGTGTTTCAGAACTGACTAGCCACACGCACTAAGTAAATAAAGTGGGTAAAAAGCTTGTCTTAGAAGGCTCTATCGAGTCTTTTAAGGCAACTTTTTTATGAGTGGATTTAGTCTTAAAAAACGTACATAATGGTTTAAAACCTTTTGGGTCAAAAGGTTGCTATAAGTTTTCATTTGTTATAAGATTGTAATGAGAATAAAATGAGAATAATTAAAAAGATATAGGTATATCGTTTTTTACTATATACGTCTATAACTGGAGGTTTTAATATGGCAGGGTCAACTTTAACAATTAAAGATCTTCATGTTGCAATTGAAGGTAAAGAAATTTTAAAAGGTGTTAATTTAGAAGTTAAGGGCGGCGAAATCCATGCAATCATGGGACCAAACGGTACTGGTAAATCAACATTATCTTCAGCAATCATGGGACATCCTAAATACGAGGTTACACAAGGAAGCATCACGCTAGACGGCGAAGATGTACTTGAGATGGAAGTAGATGAGCGCGCTCGTGCAGGTCTATTCCTAGCGATGCAATATCCAAGTGAAATCAGCGGGGTAACAAACGCAGACTTCCTACGTTCAGCAATTAATGCTCGTCGTGAAGAAGGCGAAGAAATTTCACTAATGAAATTCATCCGTCAATTAGACAAAAACATGGATTTCTTAGAAATGGATCAAGACATGGCTCAGCGTTACCTAAACGAAGGTTTCTCTGGCGGTGAGAAGAAGCGTAACGAAATTCTTCAATTAATGATGCTTCAACCAGGAATTGCAATTTTAGATGAAATCGACTCTGGTTTAGATATCGATGCGTTAAAAGTTGTATCAAAAGGTATTAATGAACTGCGCGGCAGCGAGTTTGGTTGCTTAATGATCACTCACTACCAACGTTTATTAAACTACATTACACCAGATAAAGTTCACGTTATGATGCAAGGTCGTGTTGTAAAATCAGGCGGACCAGAATTAGCGCAGCGTCTAGAAGCAGAAGGTTATGACTGGATCAAACAAGAATTAGGTATTGAAGACGAAACTGTAGAGCAAGAAGCTTAAGAGTTAGGAGGATCTCTATGACTATTGATACGAAATTACCATTTGATCAAGAGTACATCAGCAGCTTTTCAAAAGAAGCTAATGAACCAAGTTGGCTGCTAGATCTTCGCTTACAAGCTCTTGCGAAAGCAGAAGATCTTGCACTTCCAAAGCCAGATAAAACAAACATTTCGAAATGGAACTTTACTGCTTTTGACAAGCACACTTCACAGGCAAGCACAATCTCATCTGTAGACGAGCTTCCAGAAGTGGTTAAAGCACTGATTGATACAGAAGCGGTTAAAAATCTATATGTTCAGCGTGACCAAACAGCTGCATACTCAACGTTAACAGAAGAGCTAAAATCTCAAGGCGTTATCTTTACAGATATTCAAACAGCTGCTAAAGAGCATAGCGACCTTGTTGAGAAGTACTTCATGAAAGACGGAGTTAAAGTAGATGAGCACCGTTTAACTGCATTAAACGCAGCGTTATTAAACGGGGGTGTATTTGTATACGTTCCTAAAAATGTAGAAGTACAAGAGCCTCTTCAAGCTGTATTTGTCCGTGAAGATGAAGAAGCAGCTTTATTCAACCATGTTATTGTTGTAGCTGAAGACAACAGCTCAGTAACATATGTAGAAAACTACATTGCTACTGCTGAAGAGTCACGCGGTGTTGTCAATATCGTGACGGAAGTATTCGCTAACAGCAATGCAAAAGTAACGTTTGGAGCTGTTGACTACTTAGCTAAAGGTACAACTACTTATGTGAACCGCCGCGGCGTAGCGGGCAAAGATGGTCGCATTGAGTGGGCTTTAGGCTTAATGAGTGAAGGAAATACAGTTTCAGAAAATACAACGTATCTAATGGGCGACGGTTCATATGGAGATACAAAAACGGTAACAGTTGGACGTGGAGAGCAGTCTCAAAACTTAACAACAAGTATCGTACACTTCGGAAAACATTCTGAAGGCTACATTTTAAAACACGGCGTTATGAAAGAAAGCGCGTCTTCAATCTTTAACGGTATCGGTAAAATTGAACACGGTGCATCTAAATCAAACGCTGAGCAAGAATCCCGTGTGTTAATGTTAAGTGAAAAAGCACGTGGAGACGCAAACCCAATTCTTCTAATTGATGAAGATGATGTAACAGCAGGACACGCTGCATCTGTTGGGCGCGTAGATCCAATTCAGCTTTACTACTTAATGAGCCGCGGTATTCCGCAAACAGAAGCAGAACGTCTAGTTATTCACGGGTTCTTAGCACCAGTGGTAAACGAGTTGCCAATCGAAACGGTTAAAAAACAATTAACGGATTTAATTGAAAGGAAAGTTCGATAATGAATATCTCTGATATTCGTAAACAATTTCCTATTTTAGACCAAGAGGTAAATGGCAGCCCACTCGTTTATTTAGACAGTGCAGCAACTTCACAAAAGCCGCTTGCTGTAATTGAAGCAATTGAGAAGTATTACAAAGAATATAACTCAAACGTACACCGAGGTGTTCACACGCTTGGTACAAGAGCAACAGACGGATACGAAGGCGCTCGTGAAAAGGTTCGTAAGTTTATTAATGCAAAATCAACGGAAGAGATTATCTTTACGCGCGGTACAACGACAGCTCTTAATACAGTAGCTGCAAGCTATGGCCGTGCGAATCTTAAACCTGGTGATGAAATTGTGATTACTTATATGGAACATCACAGTAACATCATTCCTTGGCAGCAAGTTGCCAAGGAAACAGGTGCAACGTTAAAATATATTTCATTAACAGAAGATCATGCACTTTCACTAGAAGAGGTAAAAAGCACGATTACATCTAACACAAAAATTGTATCGATTATGCAAGTATCTAACGTATTGGGTACAATTAACCCAGTAAAAGAAATTGCAGAAATTGCACACGCTAACGGTGCAGTAATGGTTGTGGATGGTGCGCAAAGTACGCCTCACATGAAGGTGGATGTACAAGATTTAGACTGTGATTTCTTTGCTTTCTCTGGACATAAAATGGGCGGACCGACTGGAATCGGCGCTCTTTATGGAAAGAAAGAGCTTCTTGAAAAAATGGAACCAATCGAGTTTGGCGGCGAAATGATTGACTTCGTAAACTTATACGAATCAACGTGGAAAGAGCTTCCTTGGAAATTTGAAGGAGGTACGCCAATCATTGCAGGTGCAATTGGTTTAGGTGCAGCGATTGATTTCTTAGAAGAAGTTGGTTTAGATAACATTCAAGCACATGAGCACAAGCTAGCACAATATGCACTGGATCGCTTATCGCAAGTAGATGGAATTACGATTTACGGACCGAAAGAGCGAGCGGGTGTTGTGACGTTTAATATTGAAGATGTGCATCCGCACGACGTTGCAACAGTAGTAGACGCTGATGGAATTGCGATTCGTGCAGGTCATCACTGTGCGCAGCCGCTGATGAAATATTTAAACGTATCGTCTACTGCACGTGCAAGCTTCTATCTGTATAACACGGAAGAAGAAGTAGATAAATTGGTGTCATCATTAATAAAAACGAAGGAGTATTTTACAAATGGCTTTTAATAATTTAGATACTCTCTATCGTCAAGTAATTATGGACCATTATAAAAACCCGCGTAATCGTGGAACATTGAATGAAGATACTGTGAACATTCATATGAATAACCCGACGTGCGGAGACCGCATTGAACTTTCTTTAAAAGTAGAGGACGGCAAAGTGGTGGATGCAAAGTTCGAAGGTGAAGGATGTTCAATTTCAATGTCATCAGCTTCAATGATGACACAAGCAATTAAAGGTCAAGAAGTAGACAAAGCGTTTAAAATGGCCCATATCTTCTCTGACATGATGCAAGGTAAAGAGTATGATGATAGTATAGATTTAGGAGATATTGAAGCACTTCAAGGTGTAGCAAAATTTCCTGCGCGTATTAAATGTGCAACACTAGCGTGGAAAGCGATGGAAAAAGGTCTTAACGAACAAAAATAAGACCTTCATTCATTCCCAATCCTATCAAGTAGGGGGTAATAAAAGATGGCTAAAAAAATGCCAGAAATCGGCGATTATAAATATGGATTTTCCGATAAAGACGTATCAATTTTCCGCTCTAAACGCGGTTTAACAAAAGAAATCGTAGAAGAAATTTCTCGTATGAAAGAGGAACCACAATGGATGCTTGACTTCCGTTTGAAATCTCTAGAGCACTTCTACAACATGCCAATGCCACAGTGGGGCGGAGACATGGCAAGCTTAGACTTTGATGAAATTACGTACTACGTAAAACCATCTGAGAAGTCTGAACGCTCTTGGGATGAAGTTCCTGAAGAAATTAAACAAACGTTTGATAAACTTGGTATTCCTGAAGCAGAGCAAAAATATCTTGCGGGTGTATCAGCTCAGTACGAATCTGAAGTTGTTTATCACAATATGAAAGAAGATCTTGAAGCGCAAGGTATCGTATTTAAAGATACAGATACGGCGCTAAAAGAAAACGAAGATATTTTCCGCGAGCATTTTGGAAAAGTTATCCCGCCAACGGATAACAAATTCTCTGCTCTTAACTCAGCGGTTTGGTCTGGTGGATCATTCATTTACGTACCAAAAGGCGTAAAAGTAGATACACCATTACAAGCTTATTTCCGTATTAACTCTGAAAATATGGGACAGTTTGAGCGTACGTTAATTATTGCTGATGAAGGCTCACACGTCCACTATGTAGAGGGCTGTACAGCACCTGTTTATACAACAAACTCTCTTCACAGTGCCGTTGTAGAAATCATCATCAAAAAAGACGCGTATTGCCGCTATACAACAATTCAAAACTGGGCGAACAACGTATACAACCTTGTAACAAAACGTGCAGTTTGTGAAGCAAACGCAACAATGGAATGGATTGATGGAAACATCGGTTCTAAGTTAACAATGAAATATCCAGCTGTTATCTTAAAAGGCGAAGGCGCACGCGGTATGACATTATCTATTGCCCTCGCTGGTAAAGGACAGCACCAAGATGCTGGTGCAAAAATGATTCACTTAGCACCAAACACATCTTCAACGATCGTATCAAAATCAATTTCAAAACAAGGCGGTAAAGTAACATACCGCGGTATCGTACACTTTGGCCGTAAAGCAGAAGGTGCACGTGCGAACATTGAGTGTGATACGCTAATTATGGATAACCAATCAACTTCTGATACAATTCCGTACAATGAGATTTTAAATGACAACATCTCACTTGAACACGAAGCGAAAGTATCAAAAGTATCTGAAGAACAATTATTCTATCTAATGAGCCGCGGTATTTCTGAAGAAGAAGCGACAGAAATGATTGTAATGGGCTTTATTGAACCATTTACAAAAGAGCTTCCAATGGAATATGCAGTAGAGATGAACCGTCTAATCAAATTTGAAATGGAAGGTTCAATCGGTTAATAATAGATAAAAACTCGTTTGCTGTTTAAGCAAACGAGTTTTTTTGTATCGTTTGTATTAAAATAAAGAAAAGCAATCTAAGAAAATAGAGGAGGAATGGCATGATTTATATTGGAGTTACAGGCTGGGGAGATCATGATTCATTATATGAAGCGGGTGTTTCATCAAGAGACAAGCTTGCCGTATACGCAGGCCATTTTCCAATTGTTGAAGTCGATTCATCTTTTTACGCCATTCAACCTAAGTCAAATGTAGAAAAGTGGATGAATGATACGCCGGAATCTTTTCGTTTTGTGGTAAAAGCCTATCAAGGCATGACGGGGCATATGAGAGAAGGAAATCCGTTTGATAGCAAAGAAGAAATGTTTCATGCATTTTTAGAATCAGTGAAGCCGTACGTAAGTTCAAATAAGCTTGGTATGATTTTATTTCAAATGCCGCCTTGGTTTGACTGTACAAAAGAAAACGTAGCCTATTTGAGGTATAGCCGTGAGAAGTTTGGAGATTTGCCAGTAGCACTGGAGTTTCGAAATCAATCTTGGTTTAAACCATTTTTCTATGATAAAACGTTAACGTTTATGGAACAAGAGAAGTGGATTCATGGTATTTGTGATGAACCGCAGGCAGGAGAAGGATCTATTCCCATTGTGATTCATGCTACAGATAAACAGAAAACACTTATACGTTTTCATGGACGAAACGTACACGGTTGGAATAAGCCCGCAGAAGGCAATTGGCGAGCGGTAAGGTTTTTGTATCGTTACAATGAAAAAGAGCTTCTAGAGTGGAAAGAACGTCTTGAAAAGCTGCAAAAACAAACGAAGGACATTTACCTGTTATTTAATAATAACTCCGGCGGAGATGCTGTACATAATGCCAAACAGCTCATGAGCTTATTAAATATTGAATATGAGAATTTAGCTCCTAAGCAACTAGATTTTTTTAACGAATTTTAGCACCGAGGTCTATAAAATGTATAAGGATTACTCTAAACGTTAAATAGGTAGAAAAGTATATGTAAAACCTCACTTTTTTCTTTCAAAATCATAAATTGATTAAGAAAGGAGTGAGCTACTATGATTACCTTAGCGCCTATCGTAATTGAAGGTCATACGTTTAATGCAGTTACCGTATTGCTGCCAAAAACAACTTTGTTAACCATTTCATCAGATAAAGGCTACATTATGTGCGGAGCACTAGACGTAGGTCTATTAAATGATAAATTAGCTGATCGTCAAATAATAGCTGGAAGAGCTGTAGGTGTACGTACAATTGAGCAGCTTCTTGAAGCGCCGCTTGAATCTGTAACGCTTGAAGCTGAAAAAAGAGGGATTTTTAAAGGCACAATTGGCAAAGATGCTTTATTGAAAATGCTTTAATATAGTCGAGAATTTAAGATAAAACTTTTTAAAAGAAGCGTGAACCTCCTTATACATGCATACATATAGCTTGTAAGGAGGGATTTTTTTTGGTTAAACTTCGTCGGAAATTAACAAGAAAAGGCCCGCTTCCTTTTCGTTACGTTCTGTTGCTCACCTTTCTTTTTTTTATGCTTTCCACAGGGGTAGGATTATGGCTAATTAATAGAGGGATTGAACCAACGTTGATGAAATATGCTGAAGCACAAACAAAAGAGATTGCAACTTTAGTTATTAATAAAGCGGTGAATAAACAGGTACTCGATCAGCTCGACGTAGATGTCATTAAAGTGGAATCTACACCTAACGGTCAAGTAGCCAAAATTGACACAGCGCTTGTGAACCGAGTTAGAGCTCAAACTACGTCATTTGTCCAGGCTAACTTAAAAGAAGCAGAGAAAGGGAATTTAGATGCACTTGAACTTCCAACAGATATTCGTATTGAAAAAAATGAAAAGTTGCGGAATCAAGGAATTGTCTACCAAGTTCCGCTTGGGCAAGCGACTAATAATGCGCTGCTTGGAAATCTGGGTCCGCTGATTCCGGTTAAATTTCATGCTATTGGTGACGTTCAAACAGACGTAGTGCGAAAAATCGAGGAGTATGGAATAAATAATGCGTTTCTTGAAGTATCTATCAAAGTGAAAGTAAACATGCAAATCATTATCCCATTTGCAACTAAAAAAACAACCGTTACGGCTACAATCCCAGTCGGAGGCACCGTTATTCCTGGAAATGTTCCTGACTATTTTAACGGTGGAAACTCGTCTTCTCCGGCGATTGAACTTCCGAAGAAAAATTAACAATATTATATTAACGTGATAAAGTATTATTGAAAAAGCAGGTACGGAAGTTCAAAAAGACTTTCATACCTGCTTTTATTCATTGGTTAATTTGTCTGAATTTTCTATAAAAAATATTTTGACATACTATCTTCTCCCTTCTATAATTTGAGATAGGAAGTTATAGAAAGAATAATCTAAAAATTATAAAAATTCTCGTTGATCTGCGATAAAAAGAGAGTAGGGAGAGAACAAGAGGGGGAATTACGGTGGAAAATAGGCCGCAGTGGGGATCAAGAGCAGGGTTTATTTTAGCAGCAGCAGGTTCAGCAATTGGACTAGGGAATATATGGAGGTTTCCAGCTACTGCATATGAAAACGGAGGAGGAGCATTTTTTCTTCCCTATTTATTTGCTTTGTTGACGGCAGGGATTCCTATTTTAATCATGGAGTTTGCTATAGGTCATAAATATAAAGGTTCTTCTCCTTTATCATTAGCGAGACTAAGTCCAAAGGCTGAGTGGCTAGGCTGGTGGCAAGTAGCTATTTCCTTTTTTATTTCAGTTTACTATTCCGTTATTATCGCATGGGCGATGTCGTATTTTATCTTTTCATTTAAGTTAAGCTGGGGAAAGGATACGGAAGCGTTTTTATATGGAGATTACTTAAAGTTAGCCGAAGCACCAGGACAAACAGGAAGCATCGTATTACATGTTTTAATTCCGCTTGTACTTGTATGGATTGTGACGTTAGGTGTGTTATTAAAAGGAATCAAAAAAGGAATTGAAGCGGCAAATAAAATCTTTTTACCAACACTAATTGTTCTATTTTTAATCATTGTCATTCGAGCAGTAACATTGGACGGAGCGATGGAAGGTCTGCACGCTTTTTTTAAACCAAACTGGAGCGCAATTGGAGATGGAAAGGTTTGGATTGCAGCATATGGTCAAATTTTCTTTAGTTTATCTGTTGGTTTTGCTATTATGATCACTTATTCCAGTTACCTTCCAAAAAAATCTGATTTAACTAATAATGCGTTTATTACTGGATTCGGTAATTCCGCTTTTGAATTACTAGCAGGAATCGGTGTGTTTAGCGCACTTGGTTTTATGGCTACTCAGCAAGGTATCCCAATCGATAAGGTGGTTCAGGGAGGCGTAGGACTAGCCTTTGTTGTTTTCCCGCAAATTATTAATGAATTTCCAGCCTTTAAACAGCTGTTTAGCATGTTATTCTTTGCTTCCTTAACATTAGCAGGGTTAACGTCGCTTATTTCAATTATTGAAACATTTGTAGCAGGTATTCAAGATAAATTTACTATCTCACGTACAAAATCCGTATTAATAGGCGGAGGAATCGCTTCAATTTGCTCCCTATTATTTGCAACACAGGGCGGACTTTATTTCTTAGATGTGGTCGATTATTTCATTAATAACTTCGGAGTTGCTTTAGCAGGCTTAGTAGAAGTTGTATTAGTTGCTTGGGTATTTAAAAAGCTGAGCAGCCTTCAGCAGCATGCAAACGAAGTTTCTGATATTCGAATCGGTTCATGGTGGAAGATATGTTTAGGAGTAGTTACACCGCTTGTACTTGGGTATATGATGTTTGATAACTTCCGAAAAAATATTTCAGAAAATTACGAGCAGTATGCAACGACTTTTGTAGGTCCTTTTGGTTGGGGCGTGGCAGCTCTGGCTGTTATTTTAGGAATTGCTTTTTCTTTTGCACGATGGAAAGATGGGGCGACTCGTTTGTCAGTTAAAGAGAAGGGGGTTTCTAAATAATGGATGGAAGTTCAATTACAATGATGGTTGTAGGGATGGTCATCATATGGGGCGGCTTGGCCGCGAGTATTGCTCATGCTGTGAAAAAAGCAAAAGAAAGTAAACCATCAGGATAAAAAAACAGGAAGCATTAGCTTCCTGTTTTTTTATTTTTTCTTTAGTTCTAAACGATCATTTCTTTCCCACGTTCTTAACTGAGGATATGGGTCAAACGACCACTCATTTTTGCCGTTATCTTTATACATTCCGTAATGCAAGTGAGGAGGGAATTTCCCAGAAGTTCCAGGAGGTCCATAACCTGAACTTCCTACTCCGCCAATAAGTGTTCCTGGTTCTACAATTTGTCCTACTTTTAAATTTTTTGCAAATCCGCTTAAATGAGCTAAATAGTGATAGTTATTATGAAGGTCACGAATACCGATTCGCCAGCCTCCATATTTATTCCATCCTTTAAGCTCAATAATGCCATAGCAAGGGGATTTTACTGGAACTCCATAATCTGCAAAAATGTCTGTTCCTTCATGGATTCGTTTTCCACCCCAGCCGCGCGCATCTCCCCATGTACTGCGATAACTGTAGTTCGCACGGAGAGGGACAGGAAATGAAGAACCTTTTAAATCAATGCGACCGTAATGGCGAAAAATTTTAGCATTCCCTAAAATAATATCAACCGCTTTAGCCCGGTGATAATAGTTCCAAAGCGCAATTTTAATATAGTCTTCGGACACCCCGAACGTCCGAATATAATCTGCCATGGTAAAAAGCATATCTTCATCATTAAATTGGTCTGCTTTTTTGTCTCCGTTCCCATCTTTACCCATTCCCCCGAGAAGAGAAATAGTAAGTGGGTTTGTATCTTCCAAATTTGGATTTAAAGAACCTGACCATTTTTCTGGAGGATAATAAATGGCGATCGCACCTTTTTCTCTTGGAATATCTTTATGAGAGCGTCGAATATTTCGTTCATACTGGTCAATCCCAGCAAAGTAATACCAAGGAATTGTAGTAGCGGCTTCCATTTGGTTATACAGCTCTAATCTCTTTTGAATAAGCATTTTTTCTTGATCTGCTGAAGATTCAGCTGTTACGTGGTGCCATCCTGTGAATATAGACATGAACATAAAAAGTAAGATAATCGTTTTGCGCATCGTGTTTCCCCCTTTCTAAAAATAGTGTGTAACACTAGTTTGCAGCGAGAAAAAAGATTTCATAAATATTAATTAATGGAAATCGCTTCAAAACTTTTTAAAAGAATTTTATTCAGAAGATAAATGGAAATTATACGGAGGATGAAAACGCACACATTTGGATGGAAAATAGAAGAAAACTGAGGAAAATAAAGAGCAGACAACTTGTCGAATCTCACTTTTTTATGATAAAGTGACATATAGTTATGTTTTTAATATGTAGTTAAAATTAAGCATATAGGTTATAGACATTTTCTAGATTGGTGGAGTTGATAATATGGCAACAAAAGAAGAGCATGTCCGCAAACCCGAGTGGCTGAAGATTAAGCTAAACACAAACGAAAATTACACAGGCTTAAAGAAAATGATGCGTGAGAAAAACCTTCATACAGTTTGTGAAGAAGCAAGATGTCCGAATATTCATGAGTGTTGGGCTGTTCGTCGTACGGCAACTTTTATGATTTTAGGAGAAGTATGTACACGTGCCTGTCGTTTTTGCGCGGTTAAGACAGGTTTACCAACAGAATTAGATTTAGAAGAGCCAGAACGCGTAGCAGATTCTGTTCAGCTAATGAACTTAAAACATGCGGTTATCACAGTAGTAGCTCGCGATGATTTAAAAGACGGAGGAGCAAGCGTATTAGCTGAAACAATTCGTGCGATTCGTCGTAAAAATCCATTCACAACAATTGAAGTATTGCCTTCTGATATGGGCGGTGTGGAAGAGAACTTACGTATTGTAATGGACGCACGTCCTGATATTTTAAACCATAATATTGAAACAGTACGCAGCCTTACGCCTCGTGTTCGTGCTCGTGCTAAATATGAGCGTTCTCTTGAGTTCCTTCGCCGTGCAAAAGAAATGCAGCCGGATATCCCTACAAAATCAAGTATCATGCTTGGTCTAGGAGAAACAAAAGAAGAAATTATTGAAACGATGGATGATTTGCGTGCGAACAATGTAGATATTATGACGCTAGGCCAATATCTACAGCCAACTAAAAAGCACATAAAAGTTCAGAAATATTACCATCCAAATGAGTTTGAAGAGCTAAAAGAAATTGCATTATCAAAAGGATTCAGCCATGTCGAAGCAGGTCCTCTTGTACGTTCTTCTTACCATGCAGATGAGCAAGTTAACGCTGCTGCCAAAAATAAAGCACAAGAAAGTAAATAAGGTAAAAAGAGGCTGGGACGAAAGTAGTTTAGCCGAAGTGAAAAACGAACCATTAATCAAATTGTTTGATTAGTGGTTCGTTTTTTTTGTTACGGTTAACGTAAAATTTATCTGTGTTGTTTATTCCACCATATCTTTGTCAGTCATCGGTTCATTCAATTCGTTTTTCTCTCTTCCATTTGCATCTTCTCCGCCGTTCATTTTACGCCCTTGGGGAGATTTTAGCATTTGTTGAATAACAGCATCGATTCGTTTTCTAGCATCATTTGTTTGTGTATTCATTTCACTGATATTTTCGATTTGGTCCATCTGTTTCGGATTATCTGAGACGTATACATGATAATAACGAGGGACTACAGACATAGCTGTACGTTTTACCTGATCGGCTGCGTTATTCCTGTTTTTAGCATCTGTTTTATAAGCAACAAGCACATCTTTATCCGTTACTAGCGTAGCGGCTTGTTTAATATTTGGGATAGCGGTGCTCAGTTTACTAATATTGTCGGCTGCTTCCTCTCGGTTAAATGTTCCTACTTGGTTCATATTGGAACTTTGTTCATTTGTGTTTTTAGTGTATCGGACATATCCATAATTTGTGCCGCTATTATTATTTGGATTATAATAATGATTAGGCTCGTTTACATTAATGGCATCTGGGTTGTTTGGTGATAAATTTTCATTTTCAGCTGTGTTTTTATTTTGACAGCCAATGGTTAAAATACTTGTTATTAAAGCGATTCCAAGAATAGATTTCTTCACCATTTCCACCTCCTGTAGTTAAATATCGTACGCCAGGTAAACCGGCGAACCTTCATGTGGAGCATAAAAGATCAGTAGGTATACCGATAAAACTCCTACAGGATTAGAGTGCTGCTTATACGTGAAAAATTTCATGTTAATTGATGGTTTCATCATCATAATTATGGTATGGTAAATTTTAAGAGAAGAGGTGTGAGCAATGGTCTGTATCAATAATATTTGTTATGAAGTATTAAAAGATGAGCGCGAGGCATTTAATGAAGAGGCGTTTAGAGGTCGCTTTATCGACGTGCTGAGCCGCTATGACTATATTGTGGGAGATTGGGGATACAATCAGCTTCGACTGCGAGGCTTTTTTGATGATCGTAACCAGAAGGCAACATATGATACGAAGATTAGTACGCTTCAAGATTATTTACATGAATATTGTAATTTTGGCTGTGCGTATTTTGTCTTAAAAAAAGTCCATAAGTAAAAAAAGGCAAGCCGAAGACACTAATTGTCCTTCACGCTGCCTTTTTTTTTAGATGATTTCATATAAAAATTCGCGAAGTTCCTGACCATCTTCGCTGTTTAGTTTAAATACTTCTTCAAGATAGTGGGGTTCTTCAAGGTCGTCTTGTCCAATGATGGCAAAGCGTCCTCCTTGAATATCAAGAACAACTTGTTTGCCATAATAACGGTCGGTTTGGATAATGGCTAAATCAAATCGTTGATTTTCGCCCATAAAGCTGACAAACCGGGTCTTTGTAGAGACGACATCGTCATATAGATAAAAGCGTTCGCTCATAGGTATACTCCTTTCATAGGTTGTATTTGTATCATATCAAATAAGGTCAAAAACAAAAATGAATTTATCAAATGGATAATGGGTCATGATAAAATAGAACAGGAACCCCGTTTGTTTATGAAAGAAGATTTATACAGAGCTGACAACTAGGGAGGAAATAATATGTACTTTGTAGATCGTGAAAAAATAGAAGCCACGCTTGTTTTTTTTGATGAACACGTTCGTTTGTTTGCTGAGCATTCGAGCTGGAACACAGAAATAGAGAAAAAGGCATTAGAGAGAATTGTACATCTTTTAATTGAAAACGTTTTAGATGTAGGAAATGCAATGATTGATGGTTTTATTATGAGAGACCCAGGCAGTTACGATGATATCATTGACATTTTAGTTGATGAGAAAGTGGTTAAAAAAGAGGAAGAAACACCATTAAAAGAGATTGTTCAATTGCGTAAAAGCCTTGTTCAAGAATATGTGGATGTTAATCATCAGGATATTTATCAAAAAGTGATGCAGCATAAAGACGTACTGGCGGCATTTTCAGAGCGCGTAAGGACATATTTAGAGACAGAGTTAGGACCTGTGTCTGCTTTTCGTAACTAAAGGCAAGCAATTTGTAGTTGTATAAAAAATAAGCTATGATTTCAAGTATGAGACTTGAAAGGAGATCACACAACATGAAGGAATATAAAGGATATTTGATTGATTTAGATGGAACCATGTACAAAGGAACAGAGCTAATTGCCGAGGCGCGTGATTTTGTTATTAAATTAAAGGAAAAAGGAATTCCTTATTTATTTGTAACAAACAACTCAACAAAAACGCCCGATAAAGTAGCTGAAAAGCTAGAGGCATTTGGCATTCCTGCAACAGAAGAGCAAGTTTTTACAACGAGCCAGGCAACAGCTAATTATTTGCATGAACGCAAAGCAAACGCTTCAGCTTATGTAATTGGTGGAGAAGGAATCCGACATGCGTTGCTTGAAAAAGGATTTACCATTGAAGAGGAAGATACGGATTTCGTAGTTGTTGGTTTGGATCAGGAAATTACATATGAAAAATTAGCAAAAGCATGTTTAAACGTTCGAAACGGGGCCTTTTTTGTTTCGACGAACGGAGATATTGCGATTCCTACTGAAAGAGGCTTACTGCCTGGTAATGGATCTATCACGTCCGTTATTACGGTTTCTACTCAAACAAATCCAGTATTTATTGGTAAACCAGAAAGTATTATTATGGAGCAAGCCCTTGAAGTCATCGGTACGCCAAAAGAAGAAACAATCATGATTGGTGATTACTATGATACAGATATTTTAGCAGGGATGAATGCAGGCTTAGATACATTATTAGTCCATACAGGGGTAACAACAAGAGAGTTACTAGAAGGATATGAGAAAAAGCCAACTTATACGGTAGATTCACTAAAAGAGTGGATGGAGCGAATTTAAAAAGCTGTCAATTGACAGCTTTTTTTGTTTTTAAAACCTATTCTTGACTGGCAGCCCGATGCGCTAACCGGCTAGAAGCAGCGGCAGCAATTGCGCCTACTAAATCATCTAAGAAAGTGTGGCACTCTCCAGTAGATTTATCGTTTAATCTTTCTAAAATACCCGGCTTTTGTTTATCAATATACCCGTAATTGGTAAAGCCGATTGATCCGTACACATTTACAATCGATAATGCTAAAATTTCGTCGATACCGTATAAACCTTCATCTTTCTCAAGAATATCCAACAGAGGCGGCTCAATCACTTTTTTTTCAGTGAGGACATCTAGTTGAATACCCGTTAAAATAGCATTTTGAACTTCTCGTTTAGAAATGACGCGCTCAACGTTATATAGACAGTCTTCGATTGTTAAGTTTGGGTGATACTTTTTTTGCAAGTAATAGACCAGTTCAGCAATGTCTGTAAGAGCCACGCCGCGTTCTATTAACCATTCTCTTGCTTTTTTTTCTAATTCACTTTGTGTATGTTTTTTCTCCAAGTATCATCACCTGTTTTCTATATATTTTTAAGTCTAAAGTTGTTTCATACTACTAACCCGGAGTAAATAACTATAAATGGTGTATTTCTAATCTATTCATTCCTCCGTAAATATTATGACAAGTAATGTTGTTTTCCATCATATAATTTCTTGAATGAATGAAGAGAGGGATTAAAATGATACAAACCATTTATGAGCATTACGGATTACGTCCAAATGAATTTATGCCCGTTGGTAAATTTGAAGGTTTTCAGTATCGAGATATTTTATATACAATCATTAATGTAAAGCAAATGGAACAAGACGAGTTAAATGAACTATATCAAATGAGTCAATTTCTGATGGGCCAAGGTGATCGCCATGTGGCAACATTTATGCCTAATTTAAATGGAGAAATGATTACAGAAACTGAAACTGAAAAATTTATCATTTGCCGATGTCTTGCGGAAGAGAAAAACCCCAATTTTTCACCTGGGCACGAGCTAGCTGTTTTTCATCAAAAAGGGAGGCTGTTTCCTTATGAAGTGGAAAAAGCAAACCGGCTAGGGCAATGGAAGTCCATGTGGGAGAAGCGTCTCGACCAGATGGAGCAATTTTGGTATGGAAGATTACGTGCTTTACCTAATCAAGAGATGGAAAAACGTTTTTTAGAAACTTTTCCTTATTACCTAGGATTAACGGAAAATGCTATTCAATACCTAGTAGACACGGAAATTGACGATTTGCCCCGGTCAGTTGACGCTGCGACGATTTGTCATCATCGGTTCGGCCAAAAAACATGGGGGGAAGACCACGTTTACAAGCTCCCGGCAGACTGGGTTTTCGATCACCCTAGCAGAGATATAGCTGAATATATAAGGGAACAATATTTATTAACATACGCTGTCGATGAAAGGCACATGCATCAGTTTTTAAGTGAATACGAAAAGGTAAATCCACTTTCTTCTTTTTCATGGAGACTGTTATATGCTAGACTTCTTTTTCCCGTTCATTATTTTGAGGTCATTGAAGGATACTACAGTGTACAAGATGAGCGGGAAAAACAAAAGTATTATGAGAAGCTTGAAGGAGTATTAGCTCATTCTTCTCACTACGAAGCTTTTCTGAAGCGCTTTTACCAGTCGGTAGGCATTTCAACGTCTCGTTATCACATTCCTGAATTAACATGGATTCATTAAAAAGCGATTACTATAGAATATGATAAAATAGAAAAATAGGTGTTGGATAATCCAAACCCGTTTTTCTATTTTGTTTTTGTGCATGCAGTTTAAAAAGGATAAAGAGGTGGCGTACATATGGACAAGCCGTTTGTATTTATTACGAGAAAAATACCGAATGAATTAATTGAACCTTTAAAGGCAGTAGCGAATGTGGAAATGTGGGATAAAGAAGATGAGGCAGTTCCTCATGAGCTGCTTTGTGAAAAAGCTAAGCACGCACATGCTCTATTAACAATGCTTTCAGACCGTATTGACAGTGAATTGCTTACGCAAGCTCCTCATTTAAAGCTTGTAGCTAACTTAGCGGTCGGATTCGATAATATTGACATAGAAGCGGCAACTGAACGCGGAGTTATCGTTTCTAATACACCCGATGTTTTATCTGATACAACAGCGGATTTAACGTTTGGTTTGTTAATGAGTGTAGCTAGACGTTTAGTAGAAGCTGCTGAATACGTGAAAGAAAATCAGTGGAAAAGCTGGAGCCCATTTTTGTTAGCGGGTAGAGATGTTCATCATAAAACATTAGGTATTGTTGGAATGGGGAAAATTGGAGAGACGCTTGCGAAACGTGCTACAGGTTTTGATATGGAAATCTTGTATCACAATCGGAGCCGCAACCTCCAAGCAGAACAAAAGCTCGATGCAGTTTACTGTGAGTTAAATGAGCTGCTTGAGCGATCTGATTTTATTGTTTGTTTGACACCGTTAACGGACGAAACCAAACATTTATTTAATGCTGAAGCATTTAAACAGATGAAAACAACAGCGATTTTTATTAATGCTTCAAGAGGAGCAGTGGTTGATGAGCAAGCACTGTTACATGCAATTCAATCAGGTGAAATTGCCGGAGCTGGCTTGGATGTATTCGATCAAGAGCCTATTTCTGCTTCTCACCCTCTTCTTCAATTGCCTAATGTTGTAGCGCTTCCTCACATCGGCAGTGCGAGTATCGAAACGCGCACGGAAATGATTTCTTTATGCGTAAAAAACATTAAAGCAGTGCTCACAAACGAGTCTCCTATTACAATTGTAAATAAAGAAGCGTTTGCGAAAAAATCATAATGGAAAAAGGCAATTTCATTTCAGTGAAATTGTCTTTTTTTTATTAAAAAACAGTGGTAGCCATGTTATGATAATAAAATGAAATATTTTAAAAATTTACATTTATCTTTATATACCAATTTTTTTAACAAGTTTACGAGAAAAGATGGCCAGTAAACCTTGTAAAAAAGAAAAATAAGGTCTATAATGTCCTCTATAAGAGAACAAATGTATACGTAGAAAGAACACAGAGGTGAGGAATATGACAAAAAGTATTTCAGTAGGATTATTAGGGTTAGGAACGGTAGGAAGCGGAGTAGTCAAAATTATTGAAAATCATCAGGATAAATTAAGTCATCAAGTCGGATGTCCTGTAGAAGTTAAAAAAGTAGTAGTTAAAGATATTGATAAGAAACGTGACGTGGAGATCAGTGAAGATAAATTAACAACGAATGTTGAAGACGTTTTACATAACGCGGAGATTGACGTTGTCATTGAAGTAATGGGTGGCGTTGAAGAAACAAGAGACTATATCTTAACAGCCCTTCGTAATAAAAAGCATGTGGTAACGGCAAACAAAGATTTAATGGCGGTTTACGGCTCAGAATTGTTAACAGTAGCTTCTGAAAATAATTGTGATTTATTTTATGAAGCAAGTGTAGCTGGCGGTATTCCAATCCTTCGCGGATTAGCAGATGGGTTAGCATCTGATCGTATTACGAAGATGATGGGAATTGTCAATGGAACAACAAACTTCATTTTAACGAAAATGACAAAAGAAGGAAGCGCCTATGATGAAGTGTTAAAAGAAGCGCAGGATTTAGGATATGCTGAAGCGGATCCAACTTCTGACGTAGGTGGTTTAGATGCTGCTCGTAAAATGGCAATCTTGGCTACACTAGGGTTTTCAATGAAAATTGATTTGGATGATGTTCGTGTTCAAGGTATTACAGAAGTAACGGAAGAAGACTTGCAATATAGTAAACAACTAGGTTATACGATGAAACTGATTGGATATGCACATCGTGACGGTGACAATGTAGAAGTGAGTGTTCAGCCAACTCTTTTAGCAGATACACATCCTCTTGCTTCAGTAAGCGATGAGTACAATGCTGTGTATGTATACGGAGAAGCTGTCGGAGAGACGATGTTTTATGGACCGGGGGCAGGAAGCCTGCCAACTGCCACTGCTGTCGTATCCGATTTAGTAGGCGTTATGAAAAACATGCGTTTAGGTGTAAATGGTAAAAGTGCGGTAACACCTCAGTATCCAAAACAGTTAAAAGCAGAAGATGAAATGTTTTCAAAACATTTCTTACGTATTCACGTTAAAGATCAAGTTGGCGCATTTGCAAAATTAACAACACTGTTTTCAGAGCGTGACGTGAGCTTCGAAAAAATTATCCAACTTCCTGTGAAAGGAAGCGAATTAGCTGAGATTGTTGTTGTTACACACAAAACGTCTCAAAAAGATTATGAGGAAATCCTTCAGCAGCTTCGGGATTTACCAATTGTAGAAAATGTAAAAAGCAGTTACCGCGTAGAGGGAGTTGGCACAGTATGATGTGGAAAGGTCTATTAGCTGAATATAAAGAATTTTTACCTGTAACAGAGAAAACACCTATGCTTACGCTACATGAAGGAAATACGCCTTTAATTCATCTTGCTCATTTATCAAAAGAGCTAGGCATTGATTTACATGTGAAAGTAGAAGGGTTAAATCCAACGGGGTCATTTAAAGACCGCGGAATGGTAATGGCTGTAGCAAAAGCAAAAGAAGAAGGAAGCAATACGGTTATTTGTGCATCTACAGGTAACACATCCGCAGCTGCCGCAGCTTATGCATCACGCGCTGGCATGCGCTGTATCGTTGTTATTCCAAATGGGAAAATTGCGATGGGGAAATTAGCTCAAGCTGTTATGTATGGTGCAGAAATTGTAGCAATTGAAGGAAACTTTGACCAAGCGCTTTCTATGGTTCGTAAGCTAAGTGAAACATCACCGGTTGCACTTGTAAACTCTGTGAACCCATACCGTATTGAAGGGCAAAAAACAGCTTCTTTCGAGATTTGTGAACAGCTTGGAAAAGCGCCGGACGTTTTAGCTATCCCAGTGGGGAATGCAGGGAATATTACAGCTTACTGGAAAGGATTCAAAGAATACAGTGAGCGTCACCAAACGTCTCTTCCTCACATGCATGGTTTTGAAGCAGAGGGTGCAGCGGCGATCGTGCGTAATCAAGTTATCGAAAATCCAGAAACAATTGCAACGGCTATTCGAATCGGAAATCCAGCAAGCTGGGATTATGCTGTAAACGCAGCAAAAGAATCAAACGGAAAAATTGATGAAGTGACAGATGAACAAATCTTAGAAGCATATCGTACAATTGCACGCAAAGAAGGCGTATTTGCAGAGCCAGGTTCTTGCGCTTCAATTGCTGGTGTGTTTAAAGATGTAGCTTCTGGTAAAATTGCAAAAGGTTCAACGGTTGTAGCTGTACTAACAGGTAATGGATTAAAAGATCCAAATGTAGCAATCGATGCTCATAACGTAAAGCCAGTGGTTTTACCAAATGATGAAGAAAAGGTATTTGAGTATATCCAAGGTGTCGTTGCTTCATGCTAGAAAATGAGCGTTTTGTCATTACGGTCCCAGCTAGCTCTGCTAATTTAGGGCCAGGATTTGATTCCATTGGAGTGGCTTTATCCCGCTACTTAAGATTAACAGTAGAGCGTCATGACGAATGGGTTTTTATCCCTGAAACGAAAGAAGTGCAAAGTATTCCTACAGGTACAGATAACTTAATGTATGAAGTGGCACAAGACGTGGCTCGTCAATTTAACATTGATCTTCCAAGTGGGAAGGTCAATGTTTGGAGCAACATTCCATTAGCAAGGGGACTTGGAAGCAGTGCATCGGCTATCGTAGCTGGAATCGAGCTGGCCAATGTACTGTGTGACTTGCGTTTATCAAAAAGAGAAAAGCTTCGCATCAGCAGCTTAATGGAAGGACATCCCGATAACGTCAGCCCGTCTATTTACGGCGGCATCGTTGTTGGTTACCATCATGAAAAGGAAACATATATTGCTCAAATACCTGAATTTGATGTCGATATTGTGATGGCTATTCCAGAATATGAATTAAAAACAACGGATGCCCGTGATGTGCTGCCTTCCGATATTAATTATCGCCATGCAGTAGAAGCTGGAGCAATAGGCAACATGCTAGTAGCAGCCTTGTTAAATAAAGATTTGCCTCTGGTAGGCGAATTTATGGAGAAAGATTTATATCACGAACCATATCGCATGAGACTCGTGCCAGAACTTTCTCTTGTGCGAAAAGAAGCAAAAGCTCTCGGCGCATACGGTGTGTCACTAAGCGGAGCCGGTCCGAGTGTATTATGTTTAGCACCAAAAGGAAAAGGAAAAGCGATTGCTGAACATATGTATGCTTTACTGCCGAACTGTGAAATAGATGTTTTACAAATTGACCGCAAAGGTGTATTTGTAGAAGCTGAAGTCACAACGAGCTAATAAAAAAATCCTCATTCATTTGAATGAGGATTTTTCATTTGCAAGCCCCAATAAAATGGGAGGTTGCTTTTATAATAAAATCAAAGAGATTAGAATACTTGTTCTACTTCAACTACACCAGGTACTTCTTCTAAAAGGGCACGTTCGATACCAGCTTTTAGTGTAATTGTTGAACTTGGGCAGCTTCCGCAAGCGCCTAAAAGACGTAATTTTACAATACCATCCTCTACGTCTACTAGCTCACAGTCTCCACCGTCGCGAAGTAAAAACGGACGAAGTTTTTCTAATACTTCTTGAACTTGCTCGTGCATTTCTGACATAACTATCGACTCCTTTCTTCTACTCTTATTATAAACGGTCTTTCATGAAAAATCTATTGGAGTATACATCGTAATGTTACCTTAAAAGAAAAAGATGTGCAATGAATCAGTTTTGTGTAAAATAGTATTCATAATGAAGTAAAAGTGTGAATAATCGTACAGTTTATATGTAAAGATTCAAGGGGGATGTGCTATGCAGTCAACTGAGGTAGAAGTGTGTATTTATGGAGCTGAAATTGTTTGTGCAAGCTGTGTTAACCTGCCGTCTTCAAAAGACACCTATGATTGGCTAGAGGCAGCTATTTCTCGTAAATATCCGAACCAACCGTTTGCTATCACGTATGTAGATATAAACGAGCCGCATACGGATCCGGAAAAAGCAGCTTTTGCCAAGCGTGTAATTGAAGAAGATTTATTCTATCCTGTAGTGGTCATTAATGGAGAGGTTGTTGGGGAAGGCAATCCGAAATTAAAGCGCGTATTTGAGGAAATGGAGAAGTATGGTTTCCGCGCATCATAACGAAAAAAGCCGTTAGATTGTCAGTCATCTAACGGCTTTTGTTTTATCCACTGTGGTGTTTATACATCCAAAGAATACCTGATTTCAATAATCGAGCTACGCGTCCTGTAATCGGACGTTCGGCAACTAAGCCAAACCCATGCTTTTTGCCTAATGAACCAAGTATGCCTTTTAATTTAATAGTTGGCAATTCATCAGGAAGCGCTTCGCCTTTCCAGCGGTGAAGAAGCACTTGCACAATTTGTTCAGCCTGACCTTCTGCAAGCTGAGCACTTGGGGCGTGCGGTAGGCTTGCACAGTCACCCAAAATGTAGACATTTTCATCGTCAGGCAAGTTATGGTATTTTGTCAATACGACGCGTCCTTGAGGATCTTTTTCCACGTCTAAATCGCGTACCACTTTATTTGGCTGAATGCCTGCTGTCCACACGATTGCATCGCTTTGAACGGGCTCATCATGATTATAAAGAATGTTCGGTTCTACTTTTGTAATATTAGCACTATTTACAATTTCGACACCGTTTGAAGTAAACCAAGTTTGAACGTAATTGCTTAAACGTTCTGGGAAAGCAGATAAAATTAATTTACCGCGGTCAAATAAGATGATTTTTAAATCCGGGCGGCTTTCTCTTAGCTCACTTGCCAGTTCTACTCCGCTTAATCCAGCTCCGACAATTGAAACAGTAGCGTGGGCCGGTAAGTTGTTTAATGTCTGATAAGTTGCTCGTGAAGCATCAATGGATTGAATGCTGTATGTATGCTCAAGAGCTCCGGGAACTCCATGATATTTATCTTCGCATCCGAGTCCTACAATCAGGTCATCGTAAGCGATCATTTGATCATCCACATAGACGCATTTCTCTTTCAGGTCTATTCGTTTTACACAGCCGTAGCGGATTTTTAAGCGAGGGTGTTCAGGAAAAGCAACACGGACATGTTGATCAGAGATTGTTCCAGCTGCAAGTGCATAGAATTCAGTTTTTAGTGAGTGATAAGGTGCTTTGTCAATAAGCGTTACTTCTACATCGTTAGGCAATTGATTCGGAAAAAGGCGCTGCAAAATGCGCATACCACCGTATCCGCCGCCCAGTATGACAAGGTTCTTCATGTGAATTTCCCCTTTAGCTTCATGCATTTTTGTTTTCTCTCTATTATTCTTGCTTTTAAGAATAGGAGGGTACAAATTACCGTTAATAAGGATGGTTGCCAAAAAGATATGAAAGGCTATATAAGATAACATATTTTACTTAAATAATAATTTAATATAACCTCGTTTGGTTTTCTATACATAAAAGTATAACTAAATTAATAAAAAACCACAATATGTTTCAACATAATTTCAAGCTATCCACGTAATAAAGCTTATTTATGCGTTTTTGAAAAAAGTCTATAAATCTAAAAAGCGCGCGCGAAATGAACGTGAATTTCTAAAGTTGACGTTGAAAATGAAAGGAGATAGGATAAACTAATAGTAGAGAGGTGAAAAAACGTGATACAGCCAATTATTGAATTTTGCGTTAGCAATTTAGCCAGCGGTTCTCAAGCAGCTTTAGAAAAGCTTGAAAAAGATCCAAATCTAGATATTATTGAATACGGATGTTTAGGTTATTGCGGGAAATGTTCACAATCTTTATTTGCCTTGGTAAATGGAGAGATTGTTACGGCGGAAACACCTGAACAGTTAGTAGATAATATCTACATTCATTTAGAAGAAAACCCAATGTTTTAAACTATCCCCGCTGTCGTATCTCTTTTTAGCAGGAGAGGGACATGAGGCTAATAGAATAGATGATGTAAGCACGGCTAGTCTTGCCGTGCTTTTTTATGCGTTTTTGCGCAAATATATGCGCTTTAACCATCCTCTTTGTAATCATAAAGCTTCTTTTGATTTTTAATACTCTAAAGGAGGACAAAATAAAAAACTCCTTAATCTTTATGATTAAGGAGCTAAAAAAACGGGGGATGATATTATTGTGTACAAAAGAGAATCACTTTATACTAGAGCTACATAAAAAAATAATGGGTGATAATATGAAAAAATTTCAGTTTACAAAAATGCATGCACTTGGCAACAACTATATCTATGTAAATATGTTTGAAGAACATATAGAAGAGCAAGAGTTAGCACCGCTTGCTGTAAAAGTCTCAAATGTTTATACGGGAATCGGATCGGATGGAATGATTCTTATTTGTCCATCTGAACGCGCAGATGTGAAAATGCGCGTATTTAATAATGACGGCTCGGAAGCAAAAAACTGCGGAAACGGTTTAAGATGTGTAGCTAAATATGCATACGAACATAATTTAGTAACAAGCGAAAGGTTTTTTATCGAAACGCTTTCTGGAGTTGTAGAAGCAACGGTACATCCGCAGGGAAATGAAGTTCCAGAAGTAACAATCGATATGGGAGAGCCTATTTTAGCTAGAGAACAAATTCCAATGACGGGAGCAAGCCAATACCAAGTTGTTGATGAAGAGATGGAATTTGGAAAAGAACGGTTAAAAGGGACGGCTGTATCAATGGGAAATCCTCACGTCGTCTTTTATGTAAATGATATTGAACAAGCGCCTCTTACTACACTAGGTCCGGTAGTTGAAAAAGATGCGCGTTTTCCAGAAGGAGTGAACGTTGAATTTGTCGAGGTAGTGAACGAAAGAGAGCTGAACTTTCGCGTATGGGAAAGAGGTTCGGGTATCACTCAAGCATGCGGGACAGGAGCATGCGCTGCTGTTGTTTCTTCTGTGTTAAATGAGAAGACGAAAAAAGATGTGCCTACTGTTGTACACCTCGCTGGAGGAGATTTAACGATTGTTTGGCAAAATAAAGGCAATGTGTTAATGACAGGTCCAGCCAATGTGATTTGCGACGGCACGTATTATTATTAAAAATGAAGAAGCAGACGATTTGTCGTCACAGACATTTCGTCGTATACTAAACAAAAAAGGAGGTCTGTTTAAAAATGAGTCAAGATATCCTAACAATTACAGAAGCTGCAAGCTTTCAAATAAAAGATATGATGAAAGAACATGAAGAAGAAAATGCTTATTTACGTGTTACTGTAAACGGAGGAGGCTGCTCAGGTCTTTCTTACGGCATGGGTTTTGCACACGAAGTAAATGAAAACGATACGCTGTTTGAACAACATGGCATTAAGATTCTTGTAGATAGCGAAAGTGCTCCAATTTTAAAAGATGTAAAAATTGATTACAAGCAATCTATGCTAGGCGGAGGGTTTACAATTGATAACCCGAACGCCATTGCAGCATGCGGCTGCGGCTCTTCTTTCCGTACAGCAAGCAACGCAGGTGCTCCTGAAGAGTGCTAAGTATATTTTTATAAAAAAGCTTTCTTCACCAGATGAGGTGAAGAAAGCTTTTTTAGTGAGAAATTTTTGTATGTTACATCATCTACCAAACTTATTGACCGAATAATCAGTCTTTTTTATACTCAATAAAAAAGAGGAGATGAACGGATTTGATAGATGCGACTCGTTACGACGCGGAACAAGTAGGAGGTTATGGAAGTTTTCGTAAAAAAAATACCCTGCCTATTCTATGGAAGGGGTTTATAAACTGGTTAAAACTTGAAAATAGGAAAATGGAGTCTAAGGATGCAAAAAGTATTCACTTCAGTGAATCGCATTTATTTGTTCAACATTTGCCTTTTTCCTCAGGTGAAGTCTGTCATCAAAACTCGTCCTCTGCGCCTCTTAACCATTCTGAACCTTACATTCGCTATTATGAAAATGCTAATGCATCTCTGGCCGAAAGCTATGGAGCAGTGGAAGGAGAGCATATTCTGCTGATTGAACGTATTGTCGGTCAATCAGAGGTAGTAAAATATTTAAGCAAGCTCGAAGGCTTGAAGGCCTACAGAATGAGCGTAACTAGTCAAGAAGGAAACCATTCCTTTTATGAAATCTGTTTAATAAGCAGTGATGCAGAAATGATGAGTGAAATCATTCATCGAATGGTTACACCAATCCAGCAATGAAAAAAAGCAGGCGAGAGCCTGCTTTTTTTATGAGAACATTGACGTACTGTGCATAGGCTGTAAGCGAGCCTTTGGGTCAATGTATGCTTTAGCGTTATTAACGGCAGTCGGACCTTCGCCAAATCCTGCCACGATGAGTTTTACTTTTCCATCATATGTGCAGACATCACCTGCTGCATAGATGCCAGGAATATTTGTTTCTTGCTTTGAATTAACAACAATTGCATTTTTCTCTAAATCTAAGTCCCATTCTTTAATTGGACCTAGAGAAGAAACAAATCCAAAGTTTACAATAACATCATCTACGTCTACTACTGTCTTTTCTTCACCTTTTGTATTTTCTAACACAACTTGTGTAATACGGTCATCTCCAATAAATTCAACTGGTACATATGGTGTTTTAATATCAACTGATGAATTATGCAAGTTTTCTACGCTATGTTCATGAGCGCGGAACTTGTCTCGGCGATGCGTTAACGTTACTTTTTCTGCGATCGGCTCTAACATAAGAGACCAGTCTACAGCAGAATCCCCACCCCCGCATACTAATACTTTGCGGCCTTTGAATTTATTCATATCATCCACAAAATAATGAAGGTTCGTTTGCTCGAATTGTTCTGCGTTTTCTAGCTCAATTTTACGGGGCTTAAATGCACCGTTTCCAGCCGTAATAATAATTGTTTTTGAATAGTGGACTTCAGAATTAGTAGTTAATCGGAATACACCGTCCGCTTGTTTTTCTACCTTTTCTACTGCTTGCTCTAGTGCAACTGCAGGTTTAAATTGATCCATTTGCTCTTTTAGGTTATTGACTAATTCTTGAGCACGTACTTTTGGAAACCCAGCTACGTCATAAATATATTTTTCAGGATATAAAGCAGAAAGCTGTCCACCGAGCTGTGGTAAGCTTTCAATAATTTTTACGCTCGCCTGACGCATACCGCCATAAAATGCTGTAAATAAGCCTGTAGGGCCGCCTCCGATGATGGTAATATCGTATACTTGTTTATCTTCTTTCATTTATAATCACCTCTAGATTGTTCTGTGCCAATGCATATTCTACTTTATGATAGCATAGTAAATTATAAAATATCATTAAAACACGCTGGAATGTTTGAGAAACTTTCTCAACTTAAAGATCAGTATTTGCAATCATTAACATAACCACACGTTTTGGTCAAATATAAAACTGGGTATACAGGAAAGTAATTGAAAATTTAAAAGCTTGTAAATACAAAGTGAAGGGTTGAAAAACCGATGAAAAAAGCATAAGATGTTGGTGTAAATCAACCTAGGGCTTATGCTTACATTTTTTTGAAAAAGAAAAAATGTATTTTTTTAAAAAAGAACGTGAAGTGATTCACATTATTTTTCGTATATGAATAATAAATGGATAGCGATGATCGTTCTTGCTCAAACTAACATAAAAAAGCAAACCAAATAAAATTGCTCTTATCATTATATTTGTAAGACATACTTGTGACTATAACTAAAAAAGGTGGATGACATTCCTATGAAAAAGCCTAAAATCGTCATTTTGGGTGCCGGGTATGGCGGCATTATGACAATTGTTAATTTACAAAAGAAACTGGGTGCTAGTGATGCGGAAATTGTTTTGGTAAATAAAAACGATTACCATTACGAAACGACATGGCTTCATGAAGTATCGGCAGGTACAATTCATCAAGATCGCTCTCGTGTTCCTGTTAAAAATTTAATTAACACGAATAAGGTTACATTTATTAAAGACACGGTCGTAGATATTAAGTTAGATGAAAAGCGTGTTCTTCTTGAAAACAGTGAGCTAACGTACGATTATTTAGTTGTTGCTTTAGGGTATGAAGCAGAAACTTTCGGAATTAAAGGTTTAAAAGAACATGCATTTACCATTACGAGCATTAATGCAGCACGTCAAATTCGTGAGCATATTGATTATGTGTTTGCGACGTACAACAATGAAGTGGAAAAAAGAGACGAACTTCTGACAATCATTGTTGGAGGTGCTGGCTTTACCGGCATTGAATTTGTGGGAGAATTAGCAAATCGAGTCCCTCAGCTTTGCAAAGAGTTTGATATCCCGCGTGAAAAAGTACGCGTTATTTGTGTAGAAGCAGCGCCTACGGCCTTGCCAGGTTTTGATCCGGAACTTGTAGAATATGCGGTAACACAGCTAGAACGAAAAGGAATCGAGTTCAAGATCGGAACAGCGATTAAAGAGTGTACAGAAGAAGGAATTATTGTATCAAAAGATGACCAAGTGGAAGAAATCAAATCAGCAACAGTTGTATGGGCTGCAGGTGTTCGAGGCAGTCATTTAATTGAAAAAGCTGGATTTGAGAACATGCGCGGACGTGTAAAAGTAAGCAATAGCTTGCTGGCACCAGGGCATGAAGATGTGTTTGTTATTGGAGATTGTTCACTAATGATTAATCCAGAAACAGAACGTCCTTATCCGCCAACAGCTCAAATCGCTATGCAACAAGGCGGTACCTGCGCTGAAAATATTATCCGTTTGATGAAAGGGCAAAAAGAATTAAGCGAGTTCAAACCAGATATTAAAGGAACGGTATGTTCGTTAGGGCATGATGACGCAATTGGCGTTGTATACGGTCGAAAATTATTTGGTTCAAGCGCATCTTTTATGAAAAAAGTTGTTGATAATCGCTCGCTTTTCCTTCAAGGCGGAGCAGGTCTTGTATTGAAAAAGGGAAAATTTAATTTCTTTTAAAACAAAAAGCAAAAGGTCTTCAAACCTTTTGCTTTTTTTGGTATTAACTTACTTTTCTGTGATTGACGCCTTGATTACTCTTAAGTAAACTGAAAGTATAAAGAGTAACGGAGGCGAAAAGCAATGGAAATGAGTGTGCCTGTCCTAATTATCTCCATCTTGTTGTTTTTTGTGTTGTTTTTTGGAATCGGTTTCTTGTTGAATATGCTGCTTCGCATGTCTTGGATTATGGCCATTATTTATCCCGTAATTTTTATTCTTATTATTGATGATGTAAGAGCGGTTGATTACATTCACCATCCCGCTCACTCCTTTCAGCAGCTAGGTACAAAAGTGCTATCTTTAGCCACAGCTGACATTGCGATTTTAATGGCTGGTTTTATAGGTGCACTAGCTTCAGGTATTACCATTAAATCTTTACGAACAAGAGGGTACCAAATGTTTTGAATGTAAATTCTTCTCGCGAACGAATAATTTGTTTTTATGTTGGAAACAAATAGATTCGTGAGAGGAGTTGTGGAAATCACAATGATTGGAAAAATAGCAAAGCGATTCATTATGTGCCTACTACTGGTCGGAGCGCTGTTTACAACATATGAAGCAATTACTGGCGTCCCAATAAACACGGTCATCAAATATATGCCTTTTATAAACAGTACAGGGCATCCTCTAATGAATGAAAGGCTCTTACCATCATTTCTAAAACCACTAAGAGCTGAAGCAGCTAGCAATGACAGAGAGCGTCTGACAATTGAAGAAGCATTTGATTGGTCGCGTTATCCAACTAAGAATGTATTGGCTACGGGTTACACAGCTGGTTACGAATCAACTGGGAAAAATCCCAATCATCCAGGGTATGGTATTACATATTCGGGCGTTAAAGTAAAACGTGACTTGTATTCAACCATCGCTGCTGATTTAACTATATTTCCAATCGGCACGATCTTGTTCATTCCGGGCTATGGGTACGGAGTGGTAGCAGATAAAGGTGGGGCTATTAAAGGCAATCATCTTGATTTATACTTTGAAACTGTTTCTGATGTGTATAACATATGGGGTAAGAAAGAATTAAACGTCTATGTAGTCAAATCAGGAGACGGCCGTTTAACTGAAGAAGAGTTAACAATGCTGAATGAAAAGAAATCGATGCAAGTTTTTCGTCAGCAGGTGAAATAAACGATAAACACATGAAGCATTCTTCATGTGTTTTCTTATGTTTTATGGCCATACATAATACGTTACAAAAGCAACTGCTATTCCTGTTAAGGCTCCAAAGAAAACTTCAATAGGCTTATGTCCAAGCAGTTCTTTTAGCTTCACTTGTTTTTCGTCCTCTTCATTGGTCGTCCACAGCTTTGCCTCTTTTACTGCGCGCTGAAAGTCTTCAACCAAACGATTTAAAACTGTTGCTTGCTCTCCTGCGTGTCTTCTTACTCCTTTAGCATCAAACATGACAATGATGGCAAAAATAGCGGATAGAGCAAAAATAGGGGATTTAAGACCTTCTGCTAGCCCAATGGCAGTTGCTAAGGAAGTTACGGCTGCGGAGTGAGAGCTTGGCATGCCCCCCGTACTAAAAAATAAGCTGCCGTCTATTTTTTTAGTAGCTACAAAAGAAAGGGGAATCTTAATAAATTGAGCAAAGAAAATAGCGATTAATGAACTCCAAAGTGGAAAATTTGAGAATAACTCCATTGAGATGTCCTCCCTCAACTTAAAATGTCTAAAAAGATAAATCCGTATGATGAAAACAGTGGTAGATGAAAGTATATGTGTGAAACTAAGGTTTTTGAACTGTGATTAAAAATTGTATTTCTGCTATCATATGTATATAGATGAAAACAGTGGTGAATATGATATATATTCCACTTGCTGAATAGATTAAACAAAGCAGATGATAAATAAAAATAAAATATCTATACGTAAAAGGGAGGAATTTTATGTTTTCGCACGTAGAAACATATGGTGTTGATCATCAAACAGAATCGCTCGTAATCGGGTTATTTAATCAAAACCAACAGTTTGAAGGCTTTCTAAAAGAAATTGATGATGCTTTAGGTGGACAGCTCATTCATTTGATTAAGGAAGGAGATATTCGCGTACAGGAAAAGCGTATATCAACGATTCATACACTAGGAAAATTAGGAGCAAAACGTCTTTATTTTGTAGGGCTCGGACGAAAGCAAGCGTTAACTAAAAATGGGCTCAAAGAAAGCTTTGGCCTTTTATTTAAAAAGTTAAAAGAAGCAAAAATTTCAAACGCATCGGTCGTCCTTCCTACATTTGATACAGGAGAGTGGTCAGAGCAAGAAACTGCAGCTTTACTAGGAGAAGCTCAACAGCTTGCTATGTATGAGTTTGAAAACTACAAAAAGAAATCAAATGAGCCTGACAAGCAGCTTGAGAAAATTGAACTGTTTTCTTGTTATAAAGACGTTTTACAATCTGCGTTGGTTGGATATACGTACGGGAAAGCAACAAACTCAGCCCGCACCCTCGTTAACTTACCAAGCAATATGCTAACGGCTACAGATTTAGCTAATTATGCAGTAGAAATGGCACATACATATGGTTTTGAATATGAAATTTTAGAAAAAGAAGAGATGGAAACGCTAGGAATGGGCGCGTTGCTCGCAGTCAATCAAGGTTCCGCAGAGCCTCCTAAAATGATTGTGCTGAAATATCAAGGTAAAGAAAAATGGGAAGACGTTATTGGGTTGGTAGGAAAAGGAATTACCTTTGACACAGGTGGTTACTCTATCAAATCTAAAGACGGGATTGTAGGCATGAAAACAGATATGGGTGGCGCTGCATCTGTTCTTGGTGCAATGGAAGCGATTGGAGAATTAAAACCTCATCAAAACGTAGTAGCGGTCATTCCATCAACTGACAACGTTATTAGCGCGCGTGCCTTTAAACCAGATGATGTTATTACAGCAATGAATGGAAAGACAATAGAAGTGCTGAACACAGATGCTGAAGGGCGTTTAGCACTAGCTGATGGTATTTCATATGCCAAGCATCATGGAGCAAATTATTTAGTAGACGTGGCGACATTAACGGGTGGTGTAATTGTAGCTCTTGGTACACACACAACTGGGGCAATGACGAATGATTCTGCTTTATTGCAGCAAATAGCGAAAGCGAGCATTGAGACAGGCGAACCGATTTGGGAGCTGCCTATTACAGAACGAGACAAAAAGCGTGTTCGGGGAAGTAAAGTAGCAGATTTAAATAACTCTCCTGGACGGGAGGGACACGCAATTATGGCAGGAACCTTTATTGGTGAGTTTGCAGAGCAAACACCATGGGTTCACTTGGATATTGCTGGAACTGCAACATCCGCTGCTTCTCATGAGTTAGGACCTTCAGGTGCAACAGGCGTGATGGTGCGAACACTAGCTGCGATGGTTTGTTCATTTGAAGCCAATTAATAAAAAGAACATAGCAGTGATAGAAAGAAACGTAAAAAGAAGCATCGAAGATGCTTCTTTTTTAATATGTTTACATAACATTTTTTTCTTTTTAGGAAGAAAAAAATGTTTAAAAAAATCCTTATATTGTTAAGGATGTAGAGAAGTTAAACAAACGTTTATTTAGTAAGATGATTGACTTTTTTTCTATACCTAATATAATGAACATGTTGTTTATCTCTCTAATGTTTTAATGAGATAAAGTAAAAAGAAAAATGGAGGTTTCAAAATGAATGCAGTATTAATAGCTGTGCTCGTGATGCTGATTTTGAGCTTATTGCGTATCAACGTTGTCTTTTCTTTAGCGGTCGGAGCGCTAATTGGAGGACTTGTTGGCGGTATCAGCCTCACAGATACAGTAAGTATATACACAGATGGTCTTGGAAACAGTGCTTCTGTTGCATTAAGCTATGCTTTGCTTGGAGGATTTGCAATGGCTGTTTCGCGGACAGGGCTGCCTGATGCCGTTGTTCAGCTAGCGTTGAAAATAGTAGGAAAAGAAGGAGAAACGAAAAAGAAGTCACTGTCAAAAGTACTAATTTTATTGATCATCCTTATTATTTCGTGTTTTTCTCAAAATGTTATTCCGGTTCACATTGCATTTATTCCGCTTTTAATTCCACCGCTATTAAAAGTATTTAATCAGTTGAAAATAGATCGCCGATTAGTCGCAACAGTTATTACATTTGGATTGGTTACACCTTATATGTATTTGCCGGCAGGATTCGGTAAGATTTATCACGACATTTTATTTACTAACATCAAAGAAAGTGGATTAACGATTGATAAAGGAGATATTACCACGGCGATGGCTCTTCCAGCTTTAGGAATGGTAGCGGGCTTATTGTTTGCTGTGTTTATTTCGTACCGTAAGCCGCGCAGTTATAAAGACATTGACATTGATCAAGGCGCAGAGGAGCGTACAGGTTACACAACAAGAGGGATTATAGTAGCGTTACTTGCGATTGTAGCGGCTTTAACTGTGCAGCTCTTAGTAGATTCTATGATTTTCGGAGCGCTTGCAGGAATTGTGGTCGTTTATTTCAGCGGGGCTTTGAAGTGGAATGAAGCAGATCCAGTATTAACGAACGGAATGAGAATGATGGCTTTCATCGGATTTGTTATGCTGTCAGCCTCTGGTTTTGCAAAAGTTCTTCAAGAAACTGGAGATGTAGAAGCACTTGTAAAAGGCTCTGTTGCTCTTATTGGCGGAAACCAAATGCTGGGTGCATTTCTTATGCTTGTCATCGGGCTTTTAGTCACAATGGGCATTGGTTCTTCTTTCTCTACCATTCCAATTATCGCGACGATTTTTGTTCCTCTTTGCTTAGAACTTGGTATGAGTCCAATGGCAACGATTTGTATTGTTGGTACAGCGGGAGCGCTTGGAGACGCTGGTTCACCAGCTTCAGACAGTACGCTTGGACCAACATCTGGACTAGCAGTCGATCGTCAACATGATCATATCTGGGATACGTGTGTACCAACTTTTCTTCACTATAACATTCCACTCATTATTTTTGGGTGGGTTGCCTCAGTTATCTTGTAAATAGAGGGTCTCTAATGAAAAAAAGCAGCCAATCAAAACCGGCTGCTTTTTTTCATGCTTGAGAAAGAGTAGAAGCAGTGCTGTCACAAGCTCCTAATGCTTGCTCTACAGCCTGAAGAGATTGTTCAATATGTTCGCGATTTGAATCTTTCTCTACTGTTTGAAGAGCTTGTTCAAGGCTTGCTTTTGCCTGATTTAATGACGTACAAGAATCCTGCACGTAACCTCTAGCGTTTTTAGACATTCTTCTTCCTCCTAACTAACCAAAAATGAGAATCAATAAGTAGTATGAGTAATTTGCAGGGAATTATGAGGAGAAATAATAAAAAGGATTAACTCTTATGAAAGGAGTTAATCCTGTCAGCCTAACTGTTTAAATTGGTTGGAATGTAGAAGTTCAAGCACTTTCTTATCAAGCTCCTTAATTTTCTTTACAGCCAAATTGTATTCCATTTCACGGTAATGATGTTTGCCGCCTGGCTCTTCATCAGCTTCATCAGCTAGTTTGACTACTTTTTGAAGAGGGCGTTGCTGAATGGTTCCTTCAGGCAAATAGGAGTCTGTGTGTAGTAAAATAGCTAAGGCAATTTCTTTTGCCGCCTGAGGTTCCTCGCCTAAACGAATGAGTAATTTATGTGCACGTTCAGCACCTTTAATAGCGTGAATATCATTTTGACGATACTTCTCATAATCCCACTGACCATTTGTGTACCATTCGTAGTGGCCAATATCATGAAGCAGCGCTGCTTTTGTAGCTAAATCAGGGTTTACATTATGCTGTACAGATAGACGAAACGCATGATAGGCGACCGATACAGCATGCGCAACGCCAGATCGTGTTAAATATTTTTGAGCGATAGGATGCGTGAAAATTTCTACTAGCGTAACATGTCTCATCATGTCATCCCTCCTAAAGAAAAAATATATTTCCAAATACAATATCATATTTATTTCCTAAATACAATTATCGTGTAATTTGTTTTTACATCCAAAAACGGCATATATTATAATATTCGAAACAAAACAACATGTACATCTTTTTCAAAAGAAAATAAGACTTTTTTCCTTGTGTTTTACCATTTAATATTTAACGAAACGTGACAGCAGTCAAATTGGTTATCGGGATGAATAAACGTAATTTTAATATAGTCTGGCGTATAAAAAACATCAATTTTGGCCTTAACGCCTGTTGAAAGAATGAGTCTTTTTACTTCACTCATTTTAGATTCTTGAGCAGCAGCTTTTATTTTTTTTATTAAAGCTGGCGAAGCGTTAGCTCTTTGAATAAATATGGTAGCGCTTTGCATGGTAGAGGGAATCACTTTAAGAGATTGCTGGAAAGTCGCTATGTCCGCCTCAGGTAAGCTAGGTACCCTGTATGTATAAGGGTGAGGCATGTAGTACGATGGCCAGTAGTAAGACAAGGGAGCAAATGGTTTCATATAAGAATCCTCCTAAAAAACGGATTTTTATTATGTATATGTAGAGGGTTCGTATATGTTGTAGCAAAACCGTTATTGTATACTAGATACAAAGGGAGGTATGTATATGAAAACAAAAGATACGCTGTTAGAAGCATTAGGAATTGAGATTATTAGCGCAAGTGAACAAAGAGTGGAAGCGACGATGCCTGTTGATGAGCGAACGCGTCAGCCATTCGGGCTTTTGCACGGAGGAGCATCGGTGGCGTTAGCCGAAACTGTGGCTAGTCTAGGTGCTATTAAAAGTGTAGATATTGAAAAAGAAATCTGCGTGGGTCTAGAGATTAATGCTAATCATATCAAAGGGAAAAAAGATGGAACAGTTACAGCTATAGGCGTTCCTTTACATAAAGGAAAAAAAACAGCGGTTTGGGAAGTGAAAATTCAAGATGAAGAAGAGAATTTAATCTGTATATCCCGGTGCACGCTTGCTATTCTGCCTAAAGCTTAAATATAAGAAAGGCTTAGTCTAAAAGGTGTGAGGTATGCTTTTGAAGTCAGGAGGAGCACCTCACACACTGATGTGAGAGCTTAAAGAGAATTTGGAAGAGCGGATACATAAAAAAGTGAAAAAATAGGTAAAAAAAAGAAGCGAAATTATGTCTATTCGTGACAGTTACCCTGCGCATAGAGACATGCTCTAGAATATAGTAGTAGTAAAGTATTCTTTTTATTCAGCAACTAGAATATTCATAATATTAAAAATAAGAACAGAAAATAGACCTTCCGATTGTTCAATCGTGCTATAATAGCATTAATATAGTAGGGCGGTTTATTTTACAAAGGGGTGATAATATTGGATAAGAACTCTCAGTATTTATTCATTGATTTTGAATTTACAATGCCAGAGTATAAAGGTTTTCCAAAAGGCTTTTTTCCGGAAATCATTGAAGTTGGTTTGGTGTTTGTTAAAAATCAAGAAATCATTGATCGTTTCTCCTCTTACGTACAGCCTACACACTTTACAAAATTAACTGAGCGCTGTAAATCATTTCTCCATATCGAACAAAATCAAGTAAATGAAGGAATTACGCTAGAGCAGCTTGTACAGCGACTGGGCATGTATAAAAACAGCACGATTATTACATGGGGAAACATGGATATGAAAGTATTAAGGCAGTGCTGTCAAAAAAATAAGGTGCCGTTTCCTTTTACAGGTAAAGAAATTGATCTTTCAATGGAGTATAAGCGCTTTTTTGGAGATCAAAATCAAACCGGCCTTTGGAAAGCTGTGCAAGAGTATGGTAAAGAAGGAACTGGAAAGCACCACTGCGCGCTTGATGATGCGATGACGACACTCAACATCTTTAAGCTTGTAGAAAAAGATAAGCGGTACCTTCAAAAGCCGGAGCCAACGACCATAGGAGATCGAATCGATTTTTCAAAAGTATTAAATAAATTTGCATTATAAAAGCCAAATCACTTCTATGTGAATTTGGCTTTTTGCTTAATGAATACCGTACTCTTTTTTTAACTCTTCTAAACAGTCAATACTTGCTTGAGCAAAAGCGCTATCTTTGGCTTGTTGTTCAGCTATCTTTAATTCAAGGGCTTTTTTTAGTGAATGCTTATAATCAGGAACGCTGTCTTCATAGAGATGAACCATTTTTTGAGGAATGTTGGCCTGCTCTCGAAACGCAAGTGCTTTTCGCTCGTGAAAAAAAGGTACGTCCACTTGTCCAGGATTATGTAAGTCACCTTGTTCTGGATGCTTCAACACAGCTTGAATTCGTACAACATAATGCAGATCTCGAACTTGTGTAATTTCACCGATGTATTTCCCGGTTTTATAAAGTGCTGTAACGGTTTGACCAATTGTAAATGTCATATTGCCAGATCTCCTTTAAGTAAAGTGTTTGTTATAAACAGTATAAATCAAAACCTACTACCGTTTCTATGAAAGGATGTTGTACATGATGTATTTAATGTTTTTGCTTTATTTTCCGGAAGATAAAACAGAATATATTCCTGCTTTTGCTACAATGGCGATTTTTGTACTAGCAGCAGTTGCAGTCTGGCGGTTCATCATCAAGGTGTCTAAAAAAGAAGAAGAAAAAACGAAGGAATTAGAAGCAAAGTTGAAAGAACAAGAAAATAAGAAGTCACTCTAATGAAATGCAAATAAAATGTAAGCGTTTAAAATGATATGTTGCTGGACAATCTATGGAAAGACATCTAAAACTTTCGCTAGTGCGTATGCGATTGGAGGGCAACATGAAAAAACTACTACTCATTGGAACCGTGCCTTTTTTCTTGTTAACGGGGTGTATGGAAAAAGAAATATCCAATAAAGAAGTCAAAGTCTATAACGCAGATGGAGATAGCATCGGTACAGTCAAATTGAAAGAGCAGGCTGATGGAATTGAGTTTACGTACGATTTAAGCGGACTTCCACCTGGCGAACACGGCGTACATATTCATGAAATGGGGATTTGCAAAGCTCCTAACTTTAAAAGTGCAGGAAATCACCTTGATCCTGATAAAAAGAAACACGGACTGTTAAATCCAAAAGGACCACATTTAGGCGATATGAAAAATATTGTGGTAGAAGACGATCAGACGTATAAAGGAACGGATATGGTTCCTCAAGTCACGTTAAAAGAAGGAAAGACGTCTCTCGTTAAGCGTATGGATGGTTCCTCTCTTGTCATTACTGAACAAGGTGATGATGGAATGACAGAGCCATCAGGTAATTCTGGCAAGCGAATCGCGTGCGGAGTTATTTCAAAAAAACATTAAAAACAGCGTTCTTTCGTGAGAAAGAACGCTGTTTTTTACGTTAAAGCTATTTTTAAGCGATTTAATCCTTCTTGAAGTTGTTCATGTGAACAGCCAATGTTCAAGCGAATAAAACCTTTTCCATATGTGGAACTGTATTTTTCGCCTTTTTCTACGGCGATTTTGCCTTTTTCTAATAAACGTTCATGTAATTCTTCTTCTGATAAGTGCAGCTTGTTGCAGTCAATCCATAGTAGATAAGTTCCTTCCGGCTGAATGACTCGCAGTTCAGGTAAGTGTTCACTTATAAACCCTGTCACGAGATCTACATTTTTCTTCAGATACACAAGCAGTGCTTCTAGCCATTCGCCACCTTCGCTGTAAGCTGCTTCTAAACCAATGATTCCAAATGTATTTAAATTAGAGAAACCTTGTTTTTGCTGCTGCTGAACATACTGTGTGCGCAGCTTCTCATTTGGAATAATAATAGCTGAAGCTTGAAGTCCTGGTATATTGAATGTTTTGCTAGGGGCCATACACGTAATGGTTCGATTGGCTGCATCTTCACTCACCATGCTGATGGGAATGTGTTTATAAGGATGGTAAATTAGATCAGAATGAATTTCATCTGAAACAATTAATACATTGTATTTTTGACAAAGATCGGCAAGCTTCTTCAGTTCTTCTTTTGTCCACACGCGTCCTACTGGATTATGAGGACTGCAAAGAATCATTAATTTTACGCCTTCTGCAAATTTTTTCTCTAAATCTGCAAAATCAATTTCGTATTTATCGCCCGCAAGTTTTAACGGATTTTCAACAACTTCTCGATCATTTACCTCTATCATGTTGAAAAACGGAGTATAAACTGGCGGTTGAATTAAAATTGAATCTCCAGGTTCCGTAAATGCTTGAATAGCCATACTCAGGGCAAATACAACTCCTGGACTGTATGTAATCCATTCATGATCAATGGTCCACTGATGCTTGTTTTTTACCCAAGATGATAAAGCATTTGCCGTAGATTCAGTAGGGGAAGTGTAGCCGAAAATACCGTGTTTGACACGCTCATTAATGGTTTGAAGAACATTAGGCGGCGCTTGGAAATCCATATCAGCTACCCAAAAAGGCAGAACATCTTTTGCTCCAAAAACGAGATCCGTTTTGTCCCACTTTACGGACTGCGTACCTGTACGATTAATTAATTGATCAAAAGAAAAAGTAGACAATAAAAGTACCCCCTTTTTTAATATAATAGTTTGCTTATTTTTAATACGTTTGTCAACGAAGTTAACTTGTGAAGTCAATAAAGAAAGTGGGAAAATTGGCTGAAGCACCACTAATAAATTTTTTATTAAAGTTAGCGCCTCGTGTGAAATATATGAACTAGCTCCGTCATTATTGAGACAGGGCTTTTTCACTGTACAAGAAATCGACCATATGAGACTGCACAATGTCGGGACACTCTTCTGGTAAAAGATGTCCAATTTCCTTTAACGAGATAAAGGTAGAGTCTGTCAAATCATCTTTTAATTTACGTCCGAGATGTAAAGGGACAACTCGGTCTTCTTCTCCCCAAATGAGTAAACTTGGTTTTTTTATGTGCTGCAAATCCTTTGAGGAGAGGTCTCCTTCTCGATCACGAATCATTCTTGTCAAAGCCATAAACGTACGGTCATCCAAAAAGGGTTCAGTATAGCCATCAATCATTTCTTCGTCGATTAACTGATGATCAAATACGACATTTTGCAAGTTACCTAATACACCTTTGCGAGACAGCCACGTTTTTACCCACAGATAAAAGAAGGGAACATAAGAAGACATGACCAACCCATAATGTGAAGGGCCTAAATAAGCTGAGCTGCACAGAAGAACGAGTTTTGATACACAAGAAGGCTTTAATTTTGCTACGTTTAAACAAACCTGTCCTCCCATTGAGTGTCCCGATAGTACAACATCTTTCAATTTTAAGTATTCAATCAACTCGATGACAATTTTGGCTAAGTTTTTATACGAGTATTGAAAGGTTAACGATTTTTCACTTCGCCCAAATGGCGGAAGGTCCAGCGTAATGATAGAAAACGTATCTTCAAATAAAGGAATTAAACGCCGAAAGCTAAAACTGGATGATAAAAAGCCGTGAATAAATACAATAGCTGGTTTATCAGGGTGATAGTTATGGCATTCGTAGTAAACATTGACGCCATTAAAAGTACGCTGGTGGCAAGTAATTTTAGAGTCAGTCAATTTGTTTCACTCCATCTTTTTCTTTCTAGTCTGTCCTAATTTCCAGCAATCTATAAAATGAAACTCAATTACCGGTATAGATTTCACATTAAAGATGTGTTTAAATTTGATATAATGGAAAAAGTGAAAAAATTTAATCGGTGTAGGAGGGGAACGCGGTGTTCTTAGAAGAAAAAGAGTTAGAAATTTTAGAAATTCTAGAAAAAAATAGCCGTATTTCAATAGATAGTATTTCAAAAATGGTGGATTTAACGTTTGAAGAAACCTCTAATATTGTTAAAAAGTTAGAGAGAGAAAAAGTAATTGTGCAATATTCAGCTGATATTAACTGGAGACGAGTAGATGGACATGAGGGCGTCACAGCTATGATAGATGTAAAAGTTGCACCAAAGCGAGGAGTAGGCTTTGACGAGATTGCGGAGCGCATCTATCGTTTTCAAGAAGTAAAATCCGTGTACCTAATGTCAGGAGCATATGATTTGTCTGTTATTATTGAAGAAAAATCAATGTCTGAAGTAGCATTTTTCGTTTCTGAAAAGCTTTCTACGCTAGACTCTGTTTTATCTACAACGACTCACTTTATTATGAAAAAATACAAGCACGATGGTACCATCTACGACCAAGGCGATGAAGATCGCAGAATCGTGGTGTCTCCGTAATGAAAGAGCGCTTGTCAACAACTGTACAACAGCTGAAACCTTCAGGTATTCGCCGCTTTTTTGATTTAGCAGCAAGTATGGATAACGTCATCTCTCTTGGAGTAGGTGAACCTGATTTTGTCACATCTTGGGCTGTTCGAGAAGCGAGTATTTTATCGTTGGAAAGAGGATATACCTCTTATACAGCAAATGCGGGGCTTTTAGAGCTCCGCTTTGAAATTATGAAGTATATGAAAAGAAATTTTAACGTCTCGTATGATTATAAAGATGATATTATTGTGACCGTTGGAGGAAGTCAGGCTTTAGACATTACAATGCGAGCTTTGATTAACCCTGAAGATGAGATTATTGTCGTGGAGCCAAACTTTGTGTCTTACAGCCCGTTAATTTCGCTAGCAGGAGGAGTTCCTGTGGCAATTGAAACAACGGCGGAAACAGAGTTTAAACTACAGCCTAGACAGATTGAAGAAGTCATTACAAGTAACACGAAAGCCCTTCTTTTATGTTCTCCTAATAATCCAACAGGAAGTTCGCTATCTAAAGAAGAGTTGAAGGCTATTGCGGATATTGTAATCAAGCATGACTTGCTTGTTATCACGGATGAAATATATGCAGAATTAACATATGATGAAGAATTTACATCTATTGCTTCTTTAGAAGGAATGAAAGAACGAACTATTATTATTTCAGGCTTTTCTAAAGGGTTTGCTATGACTGGATGGCGTCTTGGGTACATATGTGCACCAACTGAGATTGCTAAAGCAATGCTGAAAATTCATCAGTATACAATGATGTGCGCGCCTACCATGGCCCAGTATGGAGCAATTGAAGCACTACAAAACGGGCAGCATGACGTAGAAGAGATGAGAAAAAGCTATCGCAGAAGACGGAACTATATGGTGAAGTCATTAAATCAAATTGGTCTGGAATGCCATTCTCCCGGAGGAGCGTTTTATGTATTCCCGTCTATCAAGAAAACGGGATTGTCATCGGAAGAATTCGCTGAGCAGCTTTTGCTTGAAGAACGAGTAGCCGTCGTACCAGGCAATGTATTTGGAAAAGGCGGAGAGGGACATATTCGCTGTTCATACGCCTCTTCAATGGAATCATTAGAAGAATCCATAAAACGGATTAGCCGTTTTGTTGAAAATAAGTTATAATAAAAATAAGATATTATGTCATATCGTATAGACGGTTTGATATAATATCTTTTTTGCTATGATGAAATGTAGTGTTAGTTTATATTTGTGACGAAATTGGTAAATAATAAATATAGTATAACTACTTTTTGATTCAATCTATGAACTGTGCTATAATTTTAAATTGGCTATAATGGTGAAAATAATAAGGTATCTAGGAGTGTTTATATGTCAAAATTTGAAATCGGTACTGTTACAAAAGGTAAAGTAACAGGAATTCAACCATACGGTGCATTCGTTGCATTAAATGAAGAAACTCAAGGATTAGTTCATATCTCAGAAGTAAAACATGGCTTCGTTAAAGATATTAACGAACATTTATCAGTAGGAGACGAAGTAAACGTTAAAGTTTTATCTGTTGATGAGTCAACTGGTAAAATTGGTTTATCTATTCGTGCAACTGAGCCAGCTCCAGAAAAAACTGAAGCTTCTGCACCTAAAAAACCTGCTAAAAAGCGTCAAGGTCAAGCAACAGTTCATACTGAATCTACTCAAGGATTCAACACATTAAAAGAAAAATTAGAAGAGTGGATTGAGCAATCAAACCGCGAAGATCTAATTAAGAAATAAGAAATAAGAAAAAAAGAAGGATAGCTTAGCTATCCTTCTTTTTTAATGTTCCGTTCTAGGTTCTGTACGCTCTACTTCAGCAGAAGGTTTAAATAATAGACCTAGGTTAATCAGTCCTGCGATTCCAACCAATCCATAAATAATGCGGGAGAAAGCAGATGTTTGACCGCCGAAGATTGCTGCTACTAAATCAAATTGAAAAAAGCCAATAAGTCCCCAGTTAATTGCTCCAATAATCGTTAATACGAGCGCAATACGTTGAATACCACTCATGATGAACCCTCCTTGTTTTGTAGTTCACTTATTAGCCTGCTTTTTTTAGAGGGAAATATGCATATTTGCTTTTGGAAGATACAGACAAATAAACGTTCATTTGGATGGGGTGAGCATCTAGCCAACAGGGAATAATCTTTAGGAAGTCAATTTTCTTTACAATCAAAAAGTTGTTCTTCATAATGATGCATGTAATCAAGCTCGTAAGGAGGAGTTTATAGTGAACAATTTTACATTTTATAATCCTACAAAATTAATTTTTGGTAAAGGTCAATTAGAGCAATTAAAAACAGAAGCAAGTCGCTTTGGTAAAAAGATATTATTAGTATACGGCGGAGGAAGTGTAAAACGCAGCGGTTTATACGATCAAGTAATGGATGTACTGAATGACATGAATGCAGAAGTACATGAGTTAGCGGGAGTAGAACCGAATCCTCGTCTGACAACTGTTCGCAAAGGAATCGATATTTGTAAAGAAAACGGTATTGAATTTTTACTTGCAGTAGGTGGAGGAAGCGTAATCGATTGTACAAAAGCAATCGCAGCTGGCGCAAAATATGATGGCGACGTATGGGACATCATTAACCGCGACGTATTCGCAGCTGAAGCTCTTCCATTTGGAACAGTGCTAACATTAGCAGCAACAGGTTCAGAAATGAATGCTGGTTCTGTTATTACAAATTGGGAAACACAAGAAAAATACGGCTGGGGCAGTCCGGCAACATTCCCTCAATTCTCTATTTTAGATCCGGTTAATACATTTACTGTACCAAAAAATCAAACAGTTTATGGCATGGTTGACATGATGAGCCACGTATTTGAACAATATTTCCATGCTGCAACAAATACGCCGCTTCAAGATCGTATGTGTGAAGGTGTGCTACAAACGGTTATTGAAACGGGACCAAAATTATTAAACGACTTAGAAAACTACGAGTTACGTGAAACGATTTTATACAATGGTACCATCGCATTAAACGGTATGTTACAAATGGGACACCAAGGCGATTGGGCTACTCATAATATTGAGCATGCGGTATCAGCTGTATATGATATTCCACATGCGGGTGGACTCGCAATTTTATTCCCGAACTGGATGAAACACGTAATGGATGAGAACGTAGATCGCTTCAAGCAAGTAGCTGTACGCGTATTTAACGTAGATACGGAAGGTAAGACAGATAAAGAAGTAGCACTTGAAGGTGTGGATAAGCTTCGTGAATTCTGGTCAAGCCTAGGTGCACCAACTCGCTTAGCTGATTATGATATTGGCGAAGACAAATTAGATCTTATGGCTGATCGTGCAATGGCCAAAGGTGAATTTGGTAAATTTAAAAAATTAAACAAAGAAGATGTACTAGCAATCCTACGCGCTTCTTTATAAGATTCTCGATAAAAAACGCCGTGCAAACCGCACGGCGTTTTTTTTTATTCATGATGGGTAAGCTTTTTCTGCTGTTTGGTTTTCAAATCATCCCGAACGGTTTTATCAGAAAGAGGAACTCCGCTGTAATAAGCTGCTCTTCCTAGTAAATGCCCAGCAATAGGAGAGGTGATAAACACAAAGACAATCGCTAAAATTAACCGTGCACTAATATGGCCAGTGTCAATCCAAAAGTAGAGTAAGCAGCCCACTAATATAAACAGGACGCCTAAGGTAGCACTTTTGGAGGCAGCATGACTTCTTGTGTACGTATCAGGCAAACGAATAAGCCCAATCATGGTCACAACTGTCAGAAGAGACCCTATGAGTACCAAAGCTCCTACAATGATTTCACTGATCACGTTCATATTCAATCACTTCTCCTTTCTCTAAAAACTTAGAAAAAGCAACGGTACCTACAAAGGCTATGATGCCTAGCAGTAAAATGACTTCGAAAAAAGCCTGAGTTCGAAAAATAATCGAGATGATGGCCGTGATAGCAATGATGTTAATTCCAATAGCATCAAGGGCCATTGCTCGGTCAGCAGTTGACGGACCTTTTACCACTCGGTAAACAAACCCAATAGTTGAAGCAGAAATGAGAATGAGCGAAACGTTTAGAAAAATATCGAGCATTTAACGACTCACCTCCATAATAGCTTTTTCGAATGTTTGCTGAATATCTGTAATAATGTCATCAATATCGTCGGTATTGATTGCATGAATATAGATAGTAGAATTGTCATCTGACACATCCATTACCAGTGTGCCTGGCGTTAGCGTAATTAAAAGAGAAAGAATGGTAATTTCCCATTCACTCTCCAGACGGGTTGGCATTGCAAAGATGGCTGGCTGAATATTTAATTTAGGGCGCAATACGTCTTTCGTCACTGCAATATTGGCTTTGAATAATTCTCGTATGAAAATAAACAGCAGCTTAATGATCGCATATACTTTATGCAGGTAAAAACGTCTGTGAAAAAAACGGCGGAAAACAAACAGCAGTACCGCTCCCCAGAAAAATCCTATAATAAAGGAAGGTAGTGTCCAAATCCCTCTCAAAAACATCCATGTGAATGCAATGATTACGTTTAATAATAGTTGAAATGACATGCAGATCTACTCCTTTAACACCGATTGGATATAAATTGAAGGATCCATAAGCGTTTGAGCGGCTGTTGACACATAAGGAATAACAGCTTCTGCACCTAGTCCTAAAAAGACAGAAACAGCAAGTAAGATAGCGGATGGGTATAGAATACCTTTAAGGGATACTTTTTCATGCTCAGAAGAAAGCTTAGGTTCACCCCAGAAGCAGCTCATGAAAATCTTAATGGCAGAATATAAAACGAGCAGGCTTGAAACGAGTAAAACTCCTACAAACGTGTAGCTCTCTGATTCTAAGCCGCCCTGAACTAAAAGGAATTTTCCAATAAAGCCGCTTAGGGGAGGAATTCCTGCCAACGAAATAGTAGCGATAAAAAACATCCAGCCAAGCAGCGGATAGTCTTTAATTAACCCACCCATTTTCTTTAATTTTGTTGTTCCAGTTATTCGAATGATGCTTCCAGCAAGAAGGAAGAGAGCTGCTTTAATAATCATGTCGTGAATTAAATAATAAATGGCTCCTTCAAAACCTGCTTTTGTTGTTAAAGTTACACCGTAGACAATGACTCCGACAGCAATAATAATATTATAAATTAAAATTTTATTCACATCCGAATAAGCAATGGCGCCTACTGCACCAACAACGATAGTCAAAAGCGCAACGTAGCCGATAATTTGATGAGTGAATTCAGGATGATGGTAAAACAGTAAAGTGAAAGTCCTGAAAATCGAATAAACGCCTACTTTTGTGAGCAACGCACCAAACAACCCGATGATAACGGGTGGAGGCGCACTGTACGAACCTGGAAGCCAAAAATACATTGGGAATAAAGCTGCTTTTAATGCAAATACAATAAATAAAAGCATGCCAATGGTTGTTAAAATTCCCGGCTGATTAGCCTCTGCAATTCGCTGCGAAAGGTCTGCCATGTTGAGAGTTCCTGTTACGGCGTACAAATAAGCAACAGCAATTACAAACAAAGCAGATGAAATGACATTGACTAAAATATACTTAAGAGACTCTCGAAGCTGTGCTTTTGTACCGCCAATTACAATAAGAGCGTACGAAGACATAAGCATGACTTCAAAAAAGACAAATAAGTTAAAGATATCACCTGTCAAGAAAGCGCCAAATACGCCTACTAATAAAAACTGTACAAACGAATAAAAGTAAAAGCGTTCACGTCTTTCGCCAATTGTATGAAAAGCAAAAAGAACGCAGCATAGTGTTACGATACTAGCAGTAAGCACGAGAAGGGAAGCGAACATGTCCGCTACTAGAATAATTCCAAAAGGAGGTTTCCAGTTCCCAAGCTCGTGAGTTAAAACACCTTTTGATTGAACCAACTGTACCAAATATGCAGCAAAAGCAGTGGTGGTGATTAATGATAAAACACTGATTATCCTTTGAAGTTTAATATTGTCTTTGAAAAAAATGAGCACAACACCTACAACAAACGGGATAAGCAGTGGGATGATTACAAAATTACTCGTCATGTTCATTTCCCCTTAACTTGTCCATATCGTCTGTTCCGAGTTCTTGATAAGCCCTGTAAGCTAGTACAAGGAAAAAAGAAGTGACGCCAAAGCTTATGACAATGGCAGTTAAAATGAGGGCTTGAGGTAAAGGATCTGTATAAGAAGAAGCCTTTTCTCCCAGAAGGGGAACACTCCCCCCTTTTAATCCGCCCATCGTTAAAATCAACAGGTGAACACCGTGGCTTAATAAGCCTGTTCCAATAATAATTCGCAGTAAACTGCGGGATAACATGAGATATACAGCGGCAGTGAATAGAATCCCTGCCACTACGGACATTAATATTTCCACTATTCACTCTCTCCAATCGTTTGAATAATGGTCATCGTAACACCAACAACTACTAGATATACGCCTAAATCAAACAGTACAACGGTAGCTAAAGATGTTTTCCCGAGAAGGGGAAGGTTAAAGTAGCTGTACGTGTGAGTGAGAAAGGGAACTTTGAAAATAAATGATCCCAGCCCGGTTAAAATAGCTAGCAGCAGACCGGAAGCCGCAACCTTCTTATAATCAAATGGGATGACTTTCGATACGGTTTTTATATCGAAAGCCAGCAGTAGTAATACAAGGGCAGCTGAGGTAGTAAGTCCCCCAACAAACCCTCCTCCAGGTGTATAATGACCTGCAAAGAAAAGATGAATGGCAAAAATGATAATAATGAATGTGACTACTTTCGTTGTTGTTTGTAGTATCAAATCATTTTTTTTCACTCTTCTTCCTCCTTTGTTAACCGAAGACGAATCATGCCATAGATAGCAAGAGCTGCTATACAAAGTACGGTAATTTCAAATAATGTATCAAATCCGCGGAAATCAACAAGGATCACGTTCACCATGTTTTCGCCGCCTGCTTTTTCATAACTGTTTTCAATAAAGTAATGTGAAATGGATTCAAATAGTTTTGTACTGTTTGCTGATATGCCAAGCAATGTAACGGTCGTTCCTACAAGAAGGGCAACCAGTAAATTTGGCAGTTGAAACTTCACCCTTACTTTTCGCTTCCGAAACTCCGGCAAGTAGTAGAAACATAGTAAAAACAGTGATACGGATACAGTCTCAATAACTAATTGAGTCAAAGCTAAGTCAGGAGCGCGGAATAATACGAAAAATAAAGAAAGTGTATACCCGACAACTCCGAGCGAAATAATGGCTGTGAGGCGTGATTTTGCCAATAAAGTTGTAATAGTAGCCGCAACCATTACAACTGCTAGTATGGCTTCATAAACGCCGATAGAAGCAGTATCTTTTAGATCAATCGCAAAGGCATTCTGAGAAAAGAGCGTTACGAGAAGTAAAATGCCTATGAAAGTAAAAATGATTAAAAGATAGTCTCTAATAAATCCTGTCATTAATGTTTTCATGATGCGCGTTGAGCCTTTTTCCATCCCTTTAATGCCATAATTATATCCGTTGTTAAGCGTTAAAGAAGAAGGGAATCGTGTATAAATTTTTGACCACTTTTGAAGCGTCATAAATAACAAAATACCAAATGTGATGACCCCTAGCGTCATAAATAATTCTGGCGTAAAGCCGTGCCAAAATTTAATATGCACTTGATATTCTTTACCTGCCTCTAGCAGGCTAGGTGCGATAGAGGCCATTGTTGGCTCAATAAGAGTTGATTCTAATAAATTAGGAGCAAAGCCAAAAATAACAACCAATGATGCTAAAATAACCGGTGAAATCAGCATGCCTACGGGTGCTTCATGCGGCTTCTTCTCCAACTTTTCGGGCTGGTATTTGCCTGTAAAGGTTTTAAAGACAAGAATCATACTATAGACGAACGTAAAAATACTTCCCACCCAAGCGATGATAGGCAGCAAAATTCCCCACGTCTGCATGCTATACATATCCATTTTTGTCACGTTTACCATGCCTGTAAAAAACATCTCTTTACTTAAAAATCCGTTAAAGGGAGGGAGACCTGCCATTGAAAATCCCCCAATGATAGCAATGGTAAATGTGACAGGCATGAAGCTCATTAACCCGCCTAACTTTCTAATGTCACGCGTGCCTGTTTCATGATCGACAATGCCTACTACCATAAACAAGCTGCCTTTGAAGGTAGCGTGGTTAATCAAATGGAAAACTGCTGCAGTAAGAGCCACTAAGTAGATATTATCGTCTAAAAAATCATAGTGAATAGCTGCGCTACCTACTCCTATAAGTGACATAATCATCCCAAGCTGACTAATTGTTGAAAAAGCTAAAATCCCTTTCAAGTCTTGTTGCTTTACTGCTGAAAACGAGCCCCAAAACAGTGTAATTAGTCCTATGGTTGAAATAACAAAAAACCAAGTGGCGCTTATAGCAAAAACAGGGCTGAGTCTTGCTAAAAGATAAATTCCCGCTTTTACCATTGTAGCTGAATGAAGGTATGCACTCACTGGGGTTGGAGCTTCCATTGCATCTGGCAGCCAAATATGAAAAGGAAACTGAGCAGATTTTGTAAAGGCCCCTAATAAAATGAGGACTAGAGCTGGAATAAATAGATGACTTGATGTAACCACATCTACGTTTGAGATAATTTCGCGTATGCTGAAAGTACCTGTCATGACATATAAAAGTACAATTCCTGCTAATAGGGAAAGTCCTCCGAATACGGTAATGAGCATAGATTTTAAGGCTCCGTATTGAGATTTCTCTCGTTTGTACCAATAACCAATCAATAAAAAAGATGAAAGGCTTGTTAATTCCCAAAAGCTGTAAAGACTCATTAAGTTGTCTGATAATACAACTCCTAGCATAGACCCCATAAAAAGAAGCAAATAGACATAAAACGAATGCAGCGCTTCTTTTGTCTTAGAAAGATAATAAATGGAGTAAAGAATAACAAGTGTCCCAATTCCAGTGATTAACAGAGAAAATAGAAGACCGAGTCCATCCACATAAGCATCAAAGTTAATACCCAGACTAGGTATCCATTTCATTGAATGTAGGTAGGTTTCCCCTTTAGAAACACCACTGATATATTGTGTGAAATAAATGAACAACACAAGTGGGAGAGGTAAAACGAACCACCCTGTATGAATACGCTGGAATTTCCTATACAGAAGCGGGACAAAAAAGGCTAATAAAAAAGGCGATAAAATCACCAAGTGCAACCACGACAAAAGACAAACCTCCTTGTGATATTCAATTCTGTAACCGATTATATAATAATTTAATTATGCATGCATCCATGCTAATTCTTAGTATCAGCGGATTTTTCAAACCTTATTAAATAAATAGAAACTCGTCACAAAATCCATAAAAAAAACATAAAAAAATTTTTTTAGACGTATAAAAATCAGGTGAAATTGTCACTCTAAGAGTGAGGTGATGGAAATGTATAGGAAACAAATAACCATCAGTTTTCTCATTTTTAGCGCATTATGTATGAGCGGATTTGTACTGAATAATCACTTAGAAATGAAAGAAGAAAACAGGATGCTACTCACTTCTAAAAACGAAGCTGAAAATTCTATATCAATAGACTCTTCCCTGTTAAAAGCCTCTTATAAACCGAGACAATATGTAAAGATAGGTGAAATGAACTATATTGCACCATCCGGTAAGTAAATGAAAAACGATTGAAGACCACTCTTTAGTCGTTTTTTATTTGCTTATTATTTGCGTAATCGTGCATGAATTACGTTTTTTAATCAAAGAACATTAGTTGACTTCATAACTGAATTTATCGTTAAATAAAAGGGTACATACAATGATTGCAGTTTCAACAAACTATAATGATTGTGTCAAATTGTAAGTGGATTCCCTTGAATTCAGCTAACAGTTTCGATAAAGTGGAAAATAAAGATATTTTAATGGAGGAACAGACTATGACACATGTTCGTTTTGATTATTCAAACGCGTTATCATTTTTTGGTGAACATGAACTTACATACTTACGTGATGCCGTGAAAGTAGCTCACCATTCAATTCATGAAAAAACAGGTGCTGGGAACGACTTTTTAGGATGGGTAGACCTTCCTACGGAGTATGACAAAGAAGAATTTGCACGCATTCAAAAAAGTGCAGAAAAAATTAAATCGGATTCAGATGTATTGATTGTTATTGGTATTGGAGGATCTTACTTAGGTGCTCGTGCTGCTATTGAAATGCTTCAGCATTCATTCTATAACACATTATCAAAAGAACAGCGTAAAACTCCGCAAGTTATTTTTGCTGGTAACAACATCAGCTCAACATACATGAAAGACCTAATGGATGTTTTACAAGATAAAGATTTCTCTATTAATGTTATTTCAAAATCTGGTACAACAACAGAACCGGCGATTGCTTTCCGTATCTTCCGTAAATTATTAGAAGAGAAATACGGGAAAGAAGAAGCACGCAAGCGTATTTATGCAACAACAGATAAAGCGCGCGGCGCATTAAAAACATTAGCGGACGAAGAAGGCTATGAAACATTTGTTATTCCAGATGATGTAGGCGGCCGTTATTCTGTATTAACAGCGGTTGGCTTATTACCAATCGCCGCTGCAGGTCTTGATATCGAACAAATGATGAAAGGGGCAGCTGATGCTCAAGAAGCATTTTCATCATCAGAGCTAGAAGAGAACCCAGCTTATCAATATGCTGTAGCTCGTAATGTTCTTTATAATAAAGGAAAAACAATTGAAATGCTGATTAACTATGAGCCAGCTCTTCAGTACTTTGCTGAGTGGTGGAAACAGTTATTTGGTGAAAGTGAAGGAAAAGACCAAAAAGGTATTTACCCTTCATCTGCTAACTTCTCAACGGATCTTCATTCTTTAGGTCAATATGTACAAGAAGGTCGTCGCGATATTTTTGAAACAATTGTACAAGTTCAAGATTCTCGTCATGAGCTAACAATTGAAGAAGATGCAGCGGACTTAGATGGACTAAATTACTTAGCTGGTGAAACAGTTGACTTTGTAAATAAAAAAGCGTTCCAAGGTACAATGCTTGCTCACACAGACGGAGGCGTTCCAAACTTAGTTGTGAACATTCCAGCGCTAGATGAGTATACATTTGGATATGTTGTATATTTCTTCGAAAAAGCATGCGCAATCAGCGGCTATTTATTAGGCGTAAACCCATTTGATCAGCCGGGAGTAGAAGCATACAAAGTAAATATGTTTGCTCTTCTTGGAAAACCTGGTTTTGAAGAGAAAAAAGCAGAATTAGAAAAGCGTTTGAAATAAATAAAAAGTTCACCTTCTTGTTAGAAGGTGAACTTTTTTGCTTTTGAGATAAAGGATAAAAAGCTGGAAAAAGGACATGTTAAAACAGAGGAGGGATAAGATGATTGAATTATCTTCAAGATTAGACGGCACATTATTCAAGCTTTATGAATTAGAAAAAACGCTTAAGCCGCTTGGGTATAACATTGGAGGAAATTGGGATTATGATCATGGTTCATTCGACTATAAGATGAATGATGAAGTCGGCTATCAGTTTTTACGCATCCCGTTTACAGCTACGAATGGAGAACTGGATTCTAAAGGAACAACCGTACAGATTGGTACGCCATTTTTACTTTCACATAAGTATCAAATTGGCTTAGATGACAATGTTCACAATGGAAACGTGGGTGCTTCATTTAACCAGTTTGCAGAACCCCAAGACGCAGACGCTTCATTTCCAGAAAAGTATATCAGCTTAGGAGAAGAGCTAATTAGAGAGGCAGAAGAGGCGCTGCTTCAATAATTGAAAGGATTATTCTTTTCTTAAACTCTCTAATTTTTTCACAAAAATATGTTCGTACATGACCTGACTAATCAACTCGTTTGTTTTAATCATTTCATTTACCCCCAAATTTTGCGCATTTTGAATATGCTTTTTTGTTAACAGTTCAACGATGCTGTAAATAGAAGGGTTCAATCCTTGCAGAGCGACTAGCGTAACAATCGTATTCATGTCTGCATATTCTTCTGTCTTATGCTGATCGGCAGTAATCAGCACTTTTTTTGCGCACCGAGCATTGGCAAGTTCTAATACCTCATAGTGAGAGGGACTTCCTTTAATAAAATGAACGCGATCACAGATCATGGGGTTTTTAGTCAGAGAGTCGTCGATAAGAACAATGTCTTCTTTATGAAATGCGTCGCGATAAGACTCTAGCACGAGTTTGGCGCGCTCATTCCACCCCACAACGATGAAGTGATCTTTTCCATAAAACTTTAAATTCCCTTCCAAATAAGCGCTCTCAGCGGAAACAGCAATTTTAGAAAGCGTGACAAAATAAGTAGTAATAAATCCCGTTCCAACCAGGACTAAAATAATTGCAGCTAACCTTCCAATCGTAGTGGTGGGAGCAAAATCACCGTATCCTATAGTAGAGATTGTAATAATAACCCACCAAATTCCTTCAAACACATTCCCAAACGTTTGCGGCTCTAGGAAATGTATAAGCATGCCGAAAAGTAAAACAAGGCAGCCGATAATAAAAAGAAGCCGCACTAAAATAGAACGACGAAAAAGTCGGAATAATAGCCATTCCATCATAAAAAAACCTCCAGTGATTAGTCATAGCCACAGTATGACCATTTTTCACTGAAGGTATAAGATATCTTTATCTTTTTACTTCGTAATATTCAATCCATTCTTTGTCTGGACCGTAGAAAAATAAGTATCTTGCTTCATTTGGCAAAGTTACAATGTTTTCTTCCACAAATGAAACGCCTGCTGATTTTAAACGCTCAAACTCCTCTTCAATTCCATCTACTGCCAGCGCAAAATGATGAACTTTACCTTCACTAGGTAAGCTTGAGTTATACCCTTGAATTAACTCTACGATTACATTGCCTTCTAAACCTAGAAAAGCTAGCTTCAAAGACGGATCGGTATGTGGTAGTGTTTCGATGAGCTCCAATCCCACTTTTTGTGTATAGAACTCAATAGATTCTTCTATATCCTTTACTTGAACGCCTACATGTTCAAATTTTAAAATTGCCATATGCATCACCCGTATCTATAGTATGTAAAAACTATGAAATATATTAAAGAGAAAGGATAGATAAGTCAAGATAGGGCTGCTTATCAGGAAAGGGCTCTTAAATCATATTTTTGCTGGAGTGAATAGGGTAGAGGCTTCCATCAAGAGCAAACGAAATTTTACCTGTTTCTTCAGATACAACTAAAATTAATGCATCCGATTTTTCCGACATTCCAATTGCTGCACGGTGACGTGTTCCCAACTTTTTGTTCGTTGAAATAATAGACGAGAGAGGTAAAACATTAGCAGCTGAAATAAGCTGATTATTTCTAATTAGGACGGCTCCGTCATGTAAGGGTGTCCCTGGATAGAACAGTGTCTCAACTAGCGTAGCGCTGACAGGAGCTTGAATAGGCATTCCTTTTTGAATAAGAGGATCAACATTTTGTTCCCGTTCAATGACAATTAAAGCGCCGTGACGTTTCTCAGAGAGGTTATGAATAGCTAGGGACAGAGCAGCGTATTCAAATGTATAAGGCGATAAGTAATGACGCAAGTAATAAGAGGCGGCCGTAGCTTGAACATCTTGAAATAACCTTCTCATCTCCTCAAAATCACATAAAATACAATGATCACTCGTGTCTAAATGTTTAATTAAATTAGAGGCTTCAGTTGAAATCTGCTGTAAATATGTTCGCACATTATTTTTAATTGTATCGTCTAATTGAAAGGGTTGTCTCTCCATCTTATATAGCTCCTATCTGTCAGTCAGTGTTATCTGTAATGTGTGCTAATGTGGGTGAATTATCCGTAAAGCTCATAAATCCGTTATTAATTTTATAGAGAGATTTTGCATTTTATTTAGCAAGAGAACATAAAAAGTCGGGGAAAAAAGAAAGCGTTTTATAAACTGATATGTTCACATTTGGGTTAAATTTACATATGTTGTTTTAAATAAAAGTATAGATATTTCTGTGAATTTAAAGTATAGTTTTCTTATCGGATATATAATTTTTAATGTTGACAAATATTCTAAATATGCTAAAATTTTTAAAAAATGCTTATCAAGAGTGGTGGAGGGATCTGGCCCGCTGAACCCCGGCAACCTGCTTAGCAAGGTGCTAATTCCAGCAAAGTGTGTATCATTTTGAAAGATAAGGTGAAAATTATTGCCTACCCAGTCTTTCAATACGGAAGACTTTTTATTTTGATATAGCGCAAGAGATATTTTGAGGAGGGACAACGATGACTGTAAACCCCCGACTTAAAACAAACCTTTGAACACGCCGAAGCAAAGTAAGAATTAAATAGTTTCGCTGACTAGACACACTAGAGGCGGTTTTATCCAATTCTAGTGGGTAAAACCGTCTTTTTTTATTGGATAACGCGGATAACTAAGAATTGGAGTGGAGAAAATGGCAGACTTATATACGTACGAAAACTGGAGCGATACATTTCCAGAGTTCGACAGTAAAGATGAAACAAAAGGAGCCCTTTCAGCATTGCAGTGGGCGTATGATACCTATGGAGATTCAATTATTTATGCGTCAAGCTTTGGGATCGAAGGAATCGTGTTAATTGATTTAATTTCAAAAGTGAAAAAAGATGCTGAAATTGTCTTTTTAGATACAGGGGTTCATTTTAAAGAAACATATGAAGTGATTGATGCAATTAAAGAACGCTTCCCTGATTTACGTATTCATATGAAAAAGCCGGATTTAACTCTTGCAGAACAAGCTGAAAAACATGGAGATGAGCTTTGGAAGAGTCAGCCTAACCTATGCTGTCAAATTCGAAAAATCATTCCGCTAAGAGAATCCCTTGCTCCTTATGATGCGTGGATTTCCGGTTTGAGACGTGAGCAGTCTGAGTCTCGTGCCAACACGAATTATTTTAATAAAGATGAGAAATTCAAGAAGGTGAAAGTTTGTCCGTTAATTCATTGGTCATGGAAAGAAATTTGGCGTTATGTGTATAAGCATGATTTGCCATACAACAAACTTCATGATCAAGGCTACCCAAGTATCGGCTGTGAGCCCTGTACCGCACCTGCCTATAATGTAGACGATTTACGTTCAGGAAGATGGGCAGGTACACAAAAAGTGGAGTGCGGATTACACGAATCTTAAATACGAAAGAGCTGAATAAATGATGCTTTTATATGTTGCCTTTATCATTGCGCTTTTTTTTGCAATGAATATTGGGGCAAGCGGTGCAGCAGCTGCTATGGGCGTTTCATACGGCTCCGGTGCAATTAAAAAGCGAAGAGTGGCCCTGTTCATCTGTGCTGTAGGAATTGTGCTCGGAGCTGTTACCGGAGGCGGTGAGGTGGTAAAAACCATCAGTTCAGGTATCATACCTGAAAAACTGCTGTCAGTAGAATTAGTTATTATCATTCTGGCTGCTGCAACGCTGTCACTCTTTTTCGCGAATTTGATTGGTATCCCTTTATCAACAAGTGAAGTAACAGTTGGCTCAGTTGTTGGAGTAGGGGTAGCTTATCAATCTCTGTATGTAGAAAAACTTTTAATTGTCATGTCTTTTTGGATTATTGTTCCGCTAGTTTCATTTGTTATTGCTTTTTTGATTGGGAAATTGATAAAGCGCAGAGCGCATAAAAAAGAAGCAGAGGGAAAGTGGAAAAGAGTTTTAACGATTTTAGTTATTGCAACGGGATTCTTTGAAGCCTTCTCAGCTGGAATGAACAATGTGGCAAATGCTGTCGGTCCTCTAGTAGGAGCTGGATTAATGGATGCTACAACGGGTGTCATAGCAGGAGGATTGGCGGTGGCGCTCGGAGCTCTTTTACTAGGAGGCCGAGTTATTGAAACAAACGGAAAAAAAATTACTCGCTATTCTGTAGGAGAAGGCTGTATTATCTCGGGTACTGGTGCTTCTCTTGTTACAGTCGCTTCACTGTTTGGTTTGCCAGTACCGCTTACACAGGTCACTACGTCTTCTATTATTGGAATAGGCGCAGCGAAAACGGGATTTACGAAAGAACAGCGAGAAGTGGTCATTCAAATGTTAAAGGTTTGGGTGGTATCCCCTGTATTTTCACTCGTAATCTCATATGTTCTTGTGAAATTAGTACTTGAAAGCGACTTATATTCATTTGTGGTGCTAGCTAGTGGATGTATTGCTACAGGAGGTATTCTAAGCTTAGCTAGAACGACTAGAAGAAAAAGAGCAAGCCTGCAGTCGGAAAAAGAAAAAATGACTGCGTGATTCAAGTGCTTTTTATTATATTGTGTTAATTACTTAAGGAGGATTTTACAAAATGACAACAATTCAAGCACACGGTGGAGAATTAATTAATTTATATCAACCAACATATGACTACACGTCACTAACAAAAGAAATTGAAGTAGACAACATGGCTCTAAGCGATTTAGAACTAATTGGAATTGGTGCTTATAGCCCAATTACGGGGTTTTTAGGAGAAAAAGATTATCAATCAGTTGTTGAAAATATGCGTCTAGCAGATGGAACTGTATGGAGTATTCCTATTACTCTTCCCGTAACAGAAGAGCAGGCTAAAGAATTAAACATTGGCGACAAAGTAAAACTAGTTCAAAGCGGTGTGACATATGGTGTTTTAGAAGTTTCTGAAGTATATACGCCAAATAAAGAAAAAGAAGCGGAAAATGTGTACCGCACAGCAGAACTTGCCCACCCTGGTGTGAAGAAAATGATGGAACGCCCAAATGTATATGTAGCAGGTCCAATCGTACTTGTAGAACGTACACCTAAAACGCGTTTTGAAAAGTATTACCTAGATCCAACTGAAACAAGAGCAGCATTTGAAGAGCGCGGTTGGAAAACGGTTGTTGGATTCCAAACTCGTAACCCTGTTCACCGTGCGCATGAGTATATTCAAAAAACAGCATTAGAAATTGTAGACGGCCTGTTTTTAAATCCACTTGTAGGAGAAACAAAGTCAGATGATATCCCAGCAGATATCCGTATGGAAAGTTATGAAGTACTTTTAGAGAACTATTATCCTAGCGATCGTGTAGCTTTGGCAGTTTTCCCTGCTGCAATGCGCTATGCTGGACCTAGAGAAGCTATTTTCCATGCAATGGTTCGAAAAAACTTTGGATGCACGCATTTCATTGTAGGCCGTGACCACGCTGGTGTTGGTGACTACTACGGAACATATGATGCACAAAAAATCTTCAGTAACTTTACGGCAGATGAATTAGGAATTACACCTTTATTTTTTGAACACAGCTTCTACTGCAAGAAGTGTGAAGCGATGGCATCAACGAAAACATGCCCTCACAGCAAGGAAGATCATATGATTCTATCTGGTACCAAGGTACGTGAAATGCTTCGTAACGGAGAAGTGCCACCAAGCACATTCAGCCGTAAAGAAGTAATTGAAGTGTTAATTAAGGGATTAGCAAAACAAAAAGTATCTTCAAAATAAGGAGCGGTTGAAGTGAGTAAATCAACAAACATTACGTGGCATGATGCTGGAATTACAAAACAGGAAAGACGCGAGCAAAATAATCATCACAGTTTTGTATTATGGTTTACGGGCCTTTCGGGTTCAGGTAAATCTACCGTAGCAAACGCAGTGGCAAAAGCGCTTTTTGATAAAAATATTCGCAATTATGTATTAGATGGTGACAATGTTCGTTTTGGCTTAAACAAGAATTTAGGGTTTTCTGCTGAAGATCGTACAGAAAATATTCGCCGTATCGGTGAGGTTTCTAAGCTGTTCGTAGACAGCGGTCAAGTGGTACTAACAGCATTTATCTCTCCATTCCAAGAAGATCGCGCTCAAGTGCGTGAGATCTTAGAGGGGAATGAATTTTTGGAAGTATACGTAGAGTGTCCGTTAGAAGAATGTGAAAAAAGAGATCCAAAAGGCCTTTACAAAAAAGCAAGAAGCGGAGAAATCCGTGATTTTACAGGAATTGATTCTCCCTATGAGTCACCTGCTAATCCTGAAGTAACAATTAATACAAGCACACAGTCTGTAGAAGAATGTGTACAAACTGTTATTGAATATTTATCTAACCGAAAATTCATCTAAATGACAGCGGACTTTGTCCGCTGTTCTAATTCAAATTAAAATTTGGGAGCGCTGCGGAGACGTGGAAATGATGGAAGGGTGAAAGGCATTCATGGGGAAAGTATATCTAGTCGGTGCAGGACCAGGAGATCCAGATTTAATTACATTAAAAGGGTTGAAAGCAATTCAGCAAGCAGATGTTATCTTATATGATCGTTTAGTGAATAAGGACCTGCTGGAGTATGCTAAAAGTGATGCTGATATTATTTACTGCGGAAAGCTTCCAAACTACCATACCCTCAAGCAAGAAACAATCAATAACTTTTTAGTGAAATTCGCTAAAAAGGGGAAAATTGTAACGCGCTTAAAAGGCGGAGATCCATTTGTTTTCGGACGCGGAGGGGAAGAAGCAGAAGCTCTCGTGCAACAGGGCATTTCATTTGAAATTGTTCCAGGAATTACATCAGGTATCGCAGCTGCTGCTTATGCAGGAATCCCTGTCACTCACCGGGAATACAGCGCAAGCTTTGCTTTTGTAGCAGGACACCGTAAAGACAGCGAGCATGATGCAATCAAATGGGATAGCCTAGCCAAAGGTGTAGATACTCTTGCCATTTATATGGGAGTGAGGAACTTACCGTACATTTGCCAACAGTTAATGGAACATGGAAAAACCTCAGCTACGCCAATTGCATTGATTCACTGGGGCACATGTGCGGACCAGCGCACTGTAACTGGAACTCTTGGTACAATTGTTGATATTGTTAAAGAAGAACAAATTGAAAATCCCAGTATGATTATCGTTGGTGAAGTTGTAAATTTTCATGACCGATTGAATTGGTTTGAGAAGACTGGACAGCATTACTATTCGTATGCACAAGAAGCTTACTAAAGAGGTTGATTATATGGATGCAGTTTTATATGTTTGCCATGGCAGCCGCGTAAAAGAAGGCGCTGATCAGGCAGTTGCTTTTATTGAAAGATGTAAAAAAAATCTAGATGTACCGATTCAAGAAGTTTGTTTCCTAGAGCTAGCTTACCCTACTATTGAACAAGGATTTGAAGCGTGTATTGAACAAGGTGCTACTCGTATTGCCATTGTGCCGCTGCTGTTATTAACAGCTGCCCATGCAAAACATGATATACCTGAAGAAATACACAAAGTATATGAACGCTATCCACAAGTAGAAGTACTGTACGGAGAACCGTTCGGCGTAGACGAACGAATTGTTGATATCTTAGTAGAGAGAATCAATGAAACCAATGTGGATAAGCATGAAGATTCGATGGTATTGCTGGTCGGCAGAGGAAGCAGTGATCCTGCTGTAAAAAAAGATTTTAACGAAATAGCTCAACTGCTAAAAGGTAAAGGAGCTTTTAAAGAAGTGAGCACATGCTATTTAGCTGCCGCTGCCCCTAATTTAAAAGAAGGCCTGCACCTTGCTAAACAAACTTCGTATAAGCAAGTATTCGTTCTCCCGTACCTTTTATTTACCGGTATTTTAATGAACGAAATTAAGGAAGAATTGGAGCAGTTATCAACAGATGACCAGCAGTTTATCTTAGCAAACTACCTAGGTTATCATGATGGACTTGCACACATTTTAAGTCATCAAGTAAAAACGTTATTATCGAGTAGAGGAAATCAATACGATGTATACCGTTATGCTTGATTTAAAGGATCGTTCGGTCTTAGTAGTTGGAGGCGGAACAATCGCAACTCGTAGAATTAAAGGTTTTTTACAAGAAGGAGCAGCCATTACAGTGGTTGCTCCAACTGTTTCAGCTGAAATAAATGAGTGGGAAGCTAAGAATCAGCTGTGTGTAAAAAGAAAAAAAGTAGGAGAAGAAGACTTACTTAATGTTTTTTTTATTGTTGTAGCTACAAATGATAAAGCTGTGAATAAGTTCGTTAAGCAGCATATTAAAAATGATCAGTTGGTTAATATGGCCAGCGGTTTTTCCGATGGAAATATTCAAATTCCTGCACAGTTTTCTAGAGGGAGATTATCGCTAGCAATATCCACAGATGGCGCTAGTCCTTTGTTGACAAAACGAATAAAAGAAGAATTATCTTCGAATTATGATGAGAGTTACACACAGTATACACAGTTTTTGTACGAATGCAGAGTTCTTATCCACAGATTGAATGTGTCAAAGAGCCGTAAACATGAGTTGTTAACAGAAATTATCGATGATCAATACCGGCTGTCTCTAGTAAAACAGAGGGAATTTTTACAACAGATTGAAAAATATAAATAAAAAAACGGCCAATTGGCCGTTTTTCATTTATACATTTTCAACTTCAATGCTACGAATACCGCTGATTTTTTGAATCTCGTAATACACTTCTGTAGTAGGACGCTGATTATTAACTGACACTTTCATACGTATATATAATTCATTGGTGTCTAAATCTTTGATTCGAATATTTTTTATTGTAATATTCTTTTCTCTAATGCTGTTAGTTGTATCAAAAATATTGTGCTTATCAGCCAGCTTAAGTTGAAGAATAAGCTCTTTCTCGCGCAGTTGCCTAGGCCCTAGAATAGTAATAAGGAAAGGGAGAAGTTCAACGCTGATGATGAGCAGTACAACTCCGGTAATAGCTTCGGGATAAAACCCTGCACCTACAGCAATACCTATACCTGCTGCCCCCCAGATAATAGCGGCTGTTGTAAGCCCAGAGATGCTGTCATTTTCTTTTCGTAAAATAACACCCGCTCCTAAAAAACCAATTCCAGAAACAATTTGAGCAGCCAGACGAAGCGGGTCCATTGTGATATGATCACCTTTATTAAAAATTTGAGAAGACTCAATCGAAACAATCGTGAGTAAACAGCTAATAATGGAAATTACGAGAGATGTTTTTAAACCAACAGGCTTTCGTTTTAGTTCCCTTTCAATTCCAATAATAAGACCAAGTACAGCAGAAATACCTAATTTGAGCAACATTTCATTTTCCATTATTTTCACCTATTTCAATAGACATTGTTGTTTATATCTGTATGAAAGAAGAAAAACAGATATGTATCAGTATAGTAAACTTTTCTTCATAATGACAGGTGAAATTCGAAAAAATCTGATTATTTATAAAGCGCTACGATCGTTTCTTTTAATTTATATTTTTGAATCTTGCCGGATGCCGTCATGGGAAAGTCGTCTATAAAATAAATATGTTCGGGAATTTTGAAATGAGCAAGCTTACCTTTGCAAAAGTCTTTGATTTCTTGAGCGGTAAGAAAAGAATCTTGCTTGAGTTTAATGCATGCAGCAACTCGTTCTCCATACTTTGGATCAGGAATACCGACAATTTGCACATCTTCTACCTCGGGTAATCTATATAAAAACTCTTCAATTTCTCTTGGGTAAATGTTTTCTCCACCTCTAATAATCATATCTTTTAGACGTCCTGTAATTTTTACATAGCCATCTTTATCGATGGTAGCTAAATCTCCTGTATGTAGCCAGCCCTCTACAATTGTTTTTTCTGTTTCTTCCGGCATTTTGTAATATCCTTTCATTGTTAAATATCCTTTTGCACAAAGTTCTCCTTGTTCTCCAAAAGAAGCTTGTTTACCTGTAATTGGATTAATAATTTGAATCTGTACATGATCATGTACTTTGCCAACCGTTTGTACTCGCCGCTCGATAGAATCAGTTGGGGTTGTTTGGGTGATTACAGGAGATGTTTCGGTTTGACCATAGGCGATGGTAATTTCGCTGATACCCATGTCATTTATGACTCGTTTCATTACTTCTGCTGGACAATTAGAACCAGCCATGATTCCTGTGCGAAGAGTAGATAAGTCATATTGATTAAACTCAAGTGCATTTAATTCCGCAATAAACATAGTTGGTACACCGTGAAGCGCTGTACATTTTTCTTTCTCTACGGTGCGTAAAACAGAGGAAGGCTGAAATTCAATAATCGGTAGCATAGTAGCACCTACGGATACGCATGCTAGAACGCCCAGTACACATCCAAAACAATGAAAGAAAGGAACTGGGATGCATAAGCGGTCTTCGTTAGTCAGTTTCATAGACTGAGCAACTAAAAAGCCGTTATTTACTATATTATGGTGACTTAGCATAACTCCTTTTGGAAAACCTGTTGTTCCGGAAGTATATTGCATATTGATAACTTCATGGATATGTAGGGATTGCTCATACTTATCGAGCACCTCATCCGATACCGTTGAGCTACTCATTAAGAACTCGTTCCAAGAAGTATGTTCGCTTGATTCACTTAAGTTTATAAGATGTTTTAGATTGGGAAGATTATGTTCAATACCGGTGATAATAGACGTATAAGAAGTGCTTTTAAATTCATCAATGAAAAATAGCGCTGCTGTATCAGAATGCCTCAATACATACTCTAATTCAGAGGATTGGTAGCTTGTATTAAGGGTAACCAAAACAGCGCCTATTCTAGCTGCTGCGAATTGCAGAAGTAACCATTCCGGCACATTTGTAGCCCAGATAGCGATATGATCGCCTTTGTTGAGACCGGTGGCTAGAAGTGCCTTTGCAACTCGAGAGGTTTCTTGATAAAACTCTGCGTACGTATAGCGAATATTTTGTTCAGAGTAGATAACCGCTTCTTGATGCCCAAACTTTTTTGTACTTTCTTTTAAAAGTTCTCCAACCGTTACTTCAAGCAATGGTTTCATTTGGTTTCCTCCTTGAATAATGTTAAAGTATATATGAAAGCGCTTTCTAAAAGTAGTTTATCAAATTTAAAGAAAGTGTTCCAAAAAATCATTCGACAAATTCCTTCACTGTCCATCGCACGTATGAAGAAGGGGGGAGCTGAGTTTATCGTATTGATTTCAATAAGTAAGTATACCGAATGCGAATATTGTAATAAAATAAAGAAATGTCTCCTTATTATAAGAAGACAACGTAGCATCATGTTAATAAAGAATGGTATAAAAATATGAAGTAAACAAACAAAAAATTATGCTGAATGTTGAAAGTGAAATAAATGAAAGGCCGTTGACTTTGCCTTCTTTATTAGACATTTCAATTGATTCCCAATAAGCAAGTGAAATTAAGAGAATAGACATACAAAAGGACAAATAGAGTGCAGCTGCAATTAAGGTATCCAAGTGAACGCCTCCTTGGCGGATAATGATTTAATAGACATTATGCTAGCTTAGGTCTAGATATGCTAGTATCTATTAATTGGCTAACGTTTCGTGTACAAGAAAATAGTTTTTAAAAATATATCGAAAAACTATTGCACAATAAAAGAAGGCATGGTATATTATTAAATGTCGCTAAGATGAACTGCTAAAGCAAACATCGAAGTGATAAACAAATAAAAAACTTGTTGACAACTAGATTGCAACTTGTTATGATAGTAAAGTCGCCTAAGAGCGGCGGTTGAACTTTGAAAACTGAACAAAGCGACAAACGTCAACGTTAATTTTTATTTTTTAAATGAGCAAGTCAAACACTTCTTCGGAGAGTTTGATCCTGGCTCAGG